>JBBQYR010000099.1:0-16611 GCA_038208565.1 Chthoniobacterales bacterium | reverse complement strand
TCTGATGTTCAACCCGTGGCGCATGCAAGTAGGGATTCGTAGGACCATTCGCTCCGCGGGGTGAAATCGCCGAGGTCGGGCTCGTAGCCGACGCCGAAGGGCGCATCGACGACGCTGCCGATGGCGATCGTCCCCGCCCTCACCGCGACCGTCGGGAAGCCATCGCGGTGGCGGGTGTAAAAGTCGCCGTGGTGTACGAGCGCCGCGCGCTGAATGGCCTCCGGAAACTGACTGAGCCCTGCGAAGTAGTGGTGGCCGTTGCGCTCCGCGTGCGTGATGCCGAGCGCGGCTGCAACCGCGAGATCCTGCTGCACAGCGACGGGGCCGAGGTTCGTGAGGTCCTCGGCGCTGAGGTGCAACTCACGTCCGGGCGACTGCTGCCGGAGGTGTCCGATGAGGCACGCACTAGTCACGCCGTGGAAGACGCCCTTGCAGTTCTTGTGGCTGGTCCCGGCGTAGCCCAAGGCGAGAGCGCGCGGCAGCGAGTCGAGTTCGGCATCGGATTCGTCGATGATGATCGGCGGGCGTTCGCGCCACGCGAGCAACTCGGCCCCGAGTGTATCGGAAAGCGCCACGCCGCGATAGAACGGCTGCTCGACGAAAATGAGCCCCTCAAGAAAACGCTGCAGCGCCGGGTCCGCGTGCAGTCCTTCCCAGAGCGCGCGGAAGGGCGCGACGGTGAGGAAGTTTTCGTTGCCATCGAGCGTGAAGTGGCACGCCTTCGCCTCGCGCCCGATCACCTCCGCGATGCACCGCAGCCGCGCGCGGTCCTTCTCCACGTCGCCGCACAGCTTGATCTTGAAATGCGTGAGGCCGTAGGCGCGGATGATCTCTTCGAGCGAGCGTGGCAGGCCGTCCTCCGGCAAACCCGCGTCCACGAGATCCGCCGCCGTGAGTGCATCCGCGAGACCGACCGTGTGGCGAGCTGTGATCTGGCGCAGCGATTCCGCCGGCAGAAACTCCCGCGGATCAAGCCCGGCGAGTTCGCTATGCACTTCGCCGAGCGCGAAACCAAGATCACCATCGCGCAGCGCCCGTCCGAATGGCTTTCCCAAACGGCGGCAGCTCGCATCGATCACCGCCCGCTCGACCAGCGACACCCCGAAGCCCGAGAGCAACGGCGGGATTTCCTGTGCCCGCGCCCATTCCGCCTGCGCCCGCCACACCTGCTGCCACAGCGCAAAAGCCGTGGGCGCCTCGCCCTTCGCCGACACGATGGCGTGATCGATCACGCGGAACATGTCGTCGATCTCCTGGCGGTAGTCCGCGTTCGGATTTTTGGTGAACCACTTCGGAATGAGGTTGTCGGCCGCGAAGCCATGCACCGTCCGCCCATCGATCTCAGCCGTGACGCGCATGACGAGATGCGGCGTATGCGTCATCAGCACGATGCCAAAGCGGAACGGAATGCGCAGCGTGAGGTTGCGCAGAAACAACTCGGTGCGCTCGATGCGAATGCTCATCGCTTAAAGCTTTTCCGCCGGCGGGAGCTGGCGCTGGATTTCGTCCGCCCGATAGCCAAAGCCCGGGCCGCGCAGCGTGCTGAGATCGAGCACGCCATCGCGTCGGCGATAAATCCCCGGATGCACCTGCGCCTCAGGCAGCGAAGCGTCCGGGCTGAACTGCATCCCGTTGCTCTCCACGCCCATGATCGTGCCGGCGTGGGCCGCGAGCAGCACGTGTGGGATTTGCGCGAACATCGGGTTCGTGAGGTCCTGCACCATGAGCGTCATGCCGTGCGCCTTGGCCCAGCACAGACTGAGCAGCGCGCCGGTCAGCGTCTTGCACGTCTTGAGTGCGACACCCGTCCAGCCGAGCTCGCGACCGAGCCGCACGAAGCGCCAGTCGTGCGCGCTTTCATCGAGAAACAGCGGCTTGCGCGCGGAGACGCTGCGCACGTCGATGCGGTTGGCT
The DNA here is from genome assembly GCA_038208565.1 of Chthoniobacterales bacterium. Classification (GTDB taxonomy): domain Bacteria; phylum Verrucomicrobiota; class Verrucomicrobiia; order Chthoniobacterales; family Chthoniobacteraceae; genus Chthoniobacter. The sequence goes on along the minus strand of JBBQYR010000099.1, from coordinate 14,697 downwards.
TCGAGGTCGTAGGGAAACGGCTGCTCGATGTAGAGCAGCATGCCGTAGATGCGCGGCTCCTCGATGAGCAGACGGTCGAGAATCTCAGTCACGTAATCCGGGTCCGTGACCGTGCAGTTAAAATCCGCCGTCAGCCAGACCACGCCTTCTTCGATCGAGAGTTTGCCGATCTGCACAATGCGCGCGAAGTCCCACGCGGTGTCCGTGCCCCGCAGTTTGATCTTCAGGCAGCGCAAGCCATCGGCGCGGATCCAATCGCGCAGCAGCACCGGGTAGGCGTCGTTCGGTTCGCTCCCGGTCAGCTCCGAAGACTCGATCGGATCGAGCCCGCCGACGAGGTGCCACACCGGCAGCCGCTCGCGACGCGGCGTGAGAAAATCCGCGGGCCATTTCCCCGCAAAGCGCGGCGCGTCCAAGAAGTGTTCAAGATCGGAACTGAGCCATTCGCTGTTCAGCGTCTCGAAAACCGGGCGCCCATGGAGCTGGCCGTAGGCATCGAAGATCGCCAGATCGAACAGCGAGTGCGCGACGAGCGCCGCGAGATGCGGCAGTTCCTCGCTGTGTCCCTTGTTCAATTCCTTGCGCAGTTCTTCGAGGCGGAGTTCCTGAAAACGGTGACCGAGTTCCATCGGATGCCCACTCGCGTCGAAAGCCATCAGCTCCAGCGCAAGCCGCCGACAAAACTCGCGCATGCGATCTTCACGCTCCTGCCAGCTCAGCGGCGATGGCCAGACCCAGGCGACGCTCAACGGCGTCTCGCCCCAGCCCTCGGCGCTGCGCCCGCTGGCGTCCTCGACGCGCACTTTCACCCGCGCACAGGTCGCCTGCGTCACGACCTGCGCGCCAAATTTCAGCGGCATCCGCATCGGCACGGGCAGGAAATACAGGGTGGCTTCACGAACCCGAATATCGGTAGGGAGACTCATAGAATAGTTGTTCGGGCAGTCGGCCTTCAGCCGATGTTCCCGCGCTTCATCTCCGCCATCAGGTGATCGCAGGCCCGCCAAGTCAGCGCGAGGATCGTGAGCGTCGGATTCTTGTAGGGGCTGGAGACGAAGGGCGCGCCGTCGATTGAGAAGACATTGGGCGCTTCCCAAACCTGACCGAACGAATTGACCACGCCTTCTTTCGCCGTCGCCGCCATCCGCGCGGTGCCCATCTCGTGATTCACCGAGCCGCCCGCAGTGATGATCTTCCGCCCATCGGTCTCGACTTTGCCGGTCACCTTGCCGCCCATGCCCTCGATGATCTGCGCAAAGGTCTGCTGCATGTGCATCGCCTGCTTCAGTTCGTAGTCGGTCCATTGAAAATGGAAACGCAGTACTGGGATGCCCCACCTGTCTTTCTTCTGCGGATCGAGTTCGCAAAAGCTTTGCTCGTTCGGGATCATCTCGCCGCGCGCGTGAAAATTGACCGTCGAGCCGTAGTAACGCCGCGCGTCTTCCTTGAGCTTTTTGCCATAAACATTCGCGTTCGGCAGATAGGTGCTGGCGCCCGGCATGGTGCGTCCCCCACTCCAGCCAAAGTAGTAACCACGCGGGAAGCCGAGCTTGCCGGCAAGTTGATCCGCATACGGCCACCACGGCGCGTAGGTGTGGAAAGTCGAGGTGCCGTCTTCGTTGTAGATCGGGGTGTTCTCCATCGCGGGCACCTGACCGTTGAGCGCACCGCCAGTGCTGTCGGTCAGCCAGCGTCCGAGATGTCCGCTGCTCGCGCCGAGCCCTTGCGGATGCAGCGGGCTTTTGGAATTCAGAAGGATGCGCGTGCTCTCGAGCGTGCTCGCGCCGAGCATGATCGCGCGGGCTTTCACGTGCATCTCCTTGCCCGAAGCTTTGTCCACGAAGCTCACGCCCGTGGCCTTGCCGTCCTTGCCGACGGTGATCTCCCGGACCATGGCGTCGGTGATCAGGTCGAGGTTGCCCGTGGCCATCGCGGGAGGGATGAGCGCGGTCGTCGATTGAAAGGCCGCGCCGATCGAGCAACCGCGTCCGCACGGCGTCGCGTAGAAGCATGCCGCACGACCGTTGAGCGGCTTCGTCAAGATCGCCATGCGCGCCGCAGTCACCTTGATCCCGAGCTTCTCCGCAGACTTCGCGATCAGCAATTCGTAGCCCCGCGGTTTCGGCGGTGGCTGGAAAAAATCGCTGTCTGGCGCATTTTCGATTCCGGCCTTTTCGCCATAAATGCCGACGACCTGCTCCGCTTTGTCGTAGTACGGCGCGACCTCGTCGTAGCCGATCGGCCAGTCGAAGCCGAGACCGTCGCGGCTCTTCGGCTTGAAATCATACGAGCCCATCCGCAGCGAAACGCGGCCCCAGTGGTTCGTGCGGCCACCGAGCGCCCGCGAGCGCCACCACATGAAATTCTGGTCGGTGTTGTTCCGGTTCTGGATCGCGCCTTCGACCCACTCGCCGTTCGATTGCTTCTGCACGACGTACGGCTCGCCATCCACCACCCAGCCGCCATTCACCGTCGCGTCGAAAAAACCGTTCGTCTTGTCCGGCGTGCCCGCCGCCCGCAGCGGCGCGTCGGCGTGGCTCTGAAACATCGGTGTCTCGGTGAGCGGATCGTAATTCCGCCCCGCCTCCAGCATCAGCACTTTCATGCCCGCCTTCGTGAGAACGTAAGCCGCCATGCCGCCCGCCGCGCCGGACCCGACGACGATGGCGTCATACTGCGGCGCCGTTTTGCTCGCGGTGATAATCGCCATGGCCTTAAGCGAGCCCGAGGTGTTTGAGCACTTCCGGCGGCGGCCCGGGATATTCCGGCATCGGCACGTTGCCAATGTAGCCGATCGCCTTCCAACCCACGGGCGTCGAGTAGTAGCCACCGGCCACGCGGTCGCGGAACATCTTGAAGAAAGAGTAAGCCTGCTTCCGCGCGTCGGTGCCTTCCTTCACGATGTCGTCGACGATCGCGATTTGCTGCTCGGGCGTGATCTCCACGAAGATTTTCTCGAACCGCTTCTTCGCTTCGGCATCCAGCCACACGAGCCCTTTGCGCAGCGTCACGAGGTCGCCCTGCTGCTGCACGTAAGGCGCGCTCACCCATTCATTGATAAACTCGGGCACGGCCACCGCGCTTGCTTCCGGGCCGTTTTCATCCGCGGGAATGATGATGTCGCCGAGCACTTTCACCGTCTTCATCTCCGCTTCATTTAAGACGAGCGGCCACGGGATTTCCTTCTTCAGCAAATTCGGATCGGTGCCGATGCCGCGCACGGGCGTGTTGGCAAAAGCCGGCATTTCCAGCGCGGAAAGCGCGACGGAGAGACCGATGACGCGCTTGAGGGCTTCGCGGCGGGAGAGTTGGTGGTCGTTCATGGGTTAGCGGGCTGGGGTTGGAAAATCAAAAAGCGGTCATCCCGAGGAACGAAGGATCTGTGATCTCGGTCTGGCTCTTATGCCCTGCGGCTGAGAAAAGGCAACGATCAGAGGTTCTTCGCTTCGCTCAGAATGACGGGTGGGGAAGGCGACGCGCTTCATGATGTCATCACCCGATGTTTCCCTTCCGCATTTCGTCGGCCAGATAAGTGCAGGAGCGCATGCAGATCGCCATGATCGAGAGCGTCGGATTTTTGTCGGCGTTGCTCACAAACGGCCCGCCGTCCGTCACGAAAAGATTCGGGATTTCCCACGATTGGCTCCACTGGTTGAGCACCGAGGTCTTCCGATCCTCGCCCATGCAAGTCGTCCCGACTTCGTGGATGATCGTCCCTCCGGCCATGATCGCCTTCTCGGGATCAAGCTCCGGCTTCGCCTGGCCGCCCATCGCCTCGATGATCTCCGCGAAGGTCTGCTGCATATGCACCGCCTGCTTCTTCTCGTGGTCGCTCCACTTCCAATAAAAACGCAGCACTGGAATGCCCCACTTGTCTTTCTTCTCCGGGTCGATCTCGCAGTAGCAGTCGTCGTTCGGGATCATCTCACCGCGGCCCGCGAAACCGACGCTCGCACCGAAATGCCGCCGCGCCTCTTCTTTGAACTTCTTCCCGTAGCTGTCGCCCGTCGCGCTGGCCACGCTCATCTCCGGCATCTTCGGGCCGCCGCCGATCTCGATGTGATATCCGCGCGCAAAGCCGAGTTTGCCCGCGAGTTGTTCTTTGTAGAGCCACCACGGCGAATACACGTGCATGCTGCTCGTCCCGTCGGCGTTGTAGGCTGGCGTATTTTCCATCGCCGGAATGTGCGCGCCGAGATTGCTACCCACGCTGTCCATGAGGTAACGCCCGATCTTGCCGCTGCCATTGCCCGCGCCGTTTGGGAACAGCGCCGACTTGCTGTTCAGCATGATCCTCGCGCTCTCGCAACCGCTCGCCGCCAGCACCACCACGCGCGCCGTCGCTCGCTCTTCCTTGCCGGTTTGTTTGTCGATGTAGAGCACGCCGGTCGCCTTGCCATCCTTGCCCACGATCACCTCGCGCACCATCGCATCGGTCATGATGTCGAGCTTACCCGTCGCCACCGCCGGCGGCAGCAGCACTGTCGTCGATTGGAAATTCGCGCCGATCGAACAGCCGCGCCCGCAAGGCGTCGCGTAGAAACATGCCGCGCGGCCATTCAGCGGCTTGGTCAGGATCGCCATGTGCGATGGAATCACCGGCACGCCGAGGCGCTGCGCGTGCTTGCGAATCAGCATCTCGTGAGCACGCGGCTTCGGCGGCGGCTGCAGCGATCCGTTCAGCGAGTCCGGCGTATTCTCCAAGCCGTGGTTGTCGCCATACACGCCGACCAGCGCCTCCGTTTTATCGTACCACGGCTCGATGTCCTTGTATTCAAACGGCCAGTCGAGGCCGAGGCCGTCCCGCGCCTTCGGCTTAAAATCATACGGCCCCATGCGCAGCGAGATGCGACCCCAGTGATTCGTCCGCCCACCAAGCATCCGCGGACGCCACCACATGAAATTCTGCTTCGTCTCCTTCGCCTTCCAATCACTCGCCTCCTCCCACTTCGTCCCCGGCCCGCGATTCACCACATACGGCTCCCCCGGCACCGTCCACCCACCGCCGACCGTCGAATCGAAAAACCCGAACGGCTTATCCGGCGTCGCCGTTCCCCGCAGCGGCGCATCGGCATTCGTCTGAAACATCGGCGTCTCCGTCTGCGGTTCGTAGTTCCGTCCCGCCTCCAGCATCAGCACCCGCAGGCCGTGCTGGGTCAGCACATAGGCCGCCATCCCACCGCCAGCGCCCGACCCGACCACGATGACATCGTAGTTGGTCGCAGACTTCCGGGGCGTGATCAGGGGCATGAGCGAAAGAGATGCGCTGTGCTCGAGCGCGTTGCAACCGCCAAGAATAAGGCGGCGAGCTTGCCGTGAAAAACTCCGGCACTCAGGATTCGCCTCCCCATCGATTATGAATCTCGTGAACCTTCCCCGCTCCCTCGCTCTGCTTTCCATTCTCTCCCTCAGCGCGCACGCCGAGGTCATCGAAAAAGACATCGTCATCTTCGGCGGCACATCCGGCGGTATCGCGGCGGCGGTGCAGGCCAAGCGCATGGGCAAATCCGTGATCATCGCCGAATGGACGCAGCACCTCGGCGGGCTCACGACCGGCGGCCTCGGCGCGACCGACATCGGCAACAAAGCCGCGATCGGCGGGATCGCGCGGGAGTTTTACGAGCAGATCCACACGCATTACGCCGACGAGAAGAACTGGAAGTGGCAAAAGCCGGTGCCGGGCGTGGAGCAATCAAAAGGCGGCGATCCGATCGCCGCCAAAACCGGGCGGCAAACCAAGTGGACGTTTGAGCCCTCGGTGGCGATGGACATTTACAAAAAGTGGCTGGCCGACGCGGGTGTGACGGTGCATCTCGGCGAGAAGCTGGCGAGCGTGAAGAAGGATGGCGCGCGCATCGTGGAGTTCACGACCGAGGGCGGGCGGACGTATCGCGGCAAGATGTTCATCGACGCCAGCTACGAGGGCGATCTCATGGCGAAAGCGGGCGTGAGTTATCACGTCGGGCGCGAGGCTAACGCGACCTACGGCGAGACCTTGAACGGCGTCCGCGCGAAGACGCCGCATCATCAGTTCACGGTCGAGGTCGATCCCTACGTGAAGCCGGGCGACGCGACGAGCGGGCTGCTGCCCTTCATCCAACCGGGCGACGGCGGCCAACCCGGCGACGGCGACAAGGCGGTGCAGGCCTACAATTTCCGCCTCTGCATGACGCGCTCCAAGGGGAATCAGATTCCGTGGAGCGCGATCAAGCCGGCGGGTTACGACGAGAAAAAATTCGAGTTACTGGCCCGTTACCTCGAGGCGCGGGAAGCGGCGGGCCAGCCGCTCAAAGTCGGCGCGCTGATGAATCCGACGCCGATGCCGAACGACAAGACCGACACGAACAACAACGGCGCTTTCTCGACGGACTTCATCGGCGAAAACTATGCCTATCCCGACGCGGACTACGGGACGCGCGAAAAAATCTGGCGGGCGCACGAGGACTACATCAAGAGCTTCCTCTACTTCCTCTCGACCAGTTCGCGGGTGCCGAAACCGCTTCAGGACGAGATGAATACGTGGGGATTCACCAAGGACGAGTTTGTGAACAACGGCGGTTTCCCGACGCAGATGTATGTTCGCGAGGCGCGGCGCATGATTTCCGACTACGTGATGACCGAGGCCGATTGCCGTTGGGAGCGGAAGTGCGAGGACGCGATCGGGCTCGCGGCTTACACGATGGATTCGCACAACTGCCAGCGCCTCGCGCAGGGCGGATTTGCGCGCAATGAAGGCGACGTGCAGGTCGGGGTCGGCGGGCCGTATCCGATCTCGTATCGCTCGATCATTCCCAAGGCCGCGCAGGCGGAAAACCTGCTCGTGCCGGTGTGCCTCGCCGGCACGCACATCGCCTATGGCAGCATCCGCATGGAGCCGGTTTTCATGGCCATGGGCCAGAGCGCCGCGACGGCCGCCGCCCTCGCGCTCGATGCGCAGACTACGGTGCAGAAAGTCGATTATGCCAAGCTCAAGCAGCGGATCGTCGCCGATGGGCAGATCATCGAATGGACCGGCCCAGCCCGCGCGCCTGCAGTGCCCAAGCCGAAGCTCGATGGCCTCGTGCTCGACGATGAAGCCGCGGAAAAAACCGGCGAATGGCAACACGGCTCGATCGGCAGCAGCTCTCGTGTGGGCGAAGGTTACCTGCACGACGGCGATGCCGACAAAGGTGCGCTGCGGGTCTTGTGGCGTCCGGAAATCCCCGCCACCGCGGAATACGAGATCGTGCTCCACTTTCCCTCGAATCCGAACCGCTCGACGAAGGTCCCGGTCACCATCCAGATCGCCGGCGGCCAGCCCAAGACGGTCGAGGTCGATCAGCAGGACAAAAGCGGGCGCGCCTCGCTGGGGCGCTTCTCTTTAAAGGCCGGGAAAGACACCACGATCACGCTCTCGAATACCGGCACCAAGGGCCATGTGATCGCGGACGGGGTGCAACTGATCAAAGTCGGACCGTAGTTCTTACCCACGCGACACAGGAGCGGAGGGCGAAAGAAAGATTGCCATCTGCCGACCCCACGCTAAGCACACTGCCCCACCAAACAGGAGAGCACGTGCCCACCGATTCTATGAAATTTCTCCGTTTGCTGGCCGCGGCCCTGCTGCTGCCGGCGTTTTTTTCCGCATGCGACAGGAAGCCCGAGACCCCGGGCGGACCAGTCACACTGCGGGTCGGACACTTCCCAAACATCACTCACGCCCAAGCGTTGGTCGCAGCGCAGCTCTCGCGACAGGGCAAAGGCTGGTTTGAAGAGCGCCTCGGCCAGGGCGCGAAGATCGAATGGTTCGTCTATAACGCCGGCCCTTCGGCCGTGGAGGCGATTGCCGCGAACTCGATCGACATGACCTATGTCGGCCCGAATCCCGCGCTGAATCTCTACGTGAAGACGCAAGGTGAGGAAGTGCGCATCGTCGCCGGCGCGGCGAATGGCGGTGCGGCGCTCGTGGTGCAGCCCGATGGGCGGCTGAGCAAGCCGGAAGACTTCCGCGGCAAGGCCATCGCCACACCGCAGCTCGGCAATACACAAGATGTCGCGGCCCGCGCGTGGTTGCAGAAGCAGGGTTACCAGATCACGCAGCTCGGTGGAGATGTGAAGGTGCTGCCGACAGCGAATCCCGATCAGCTCGCGCTTTTCTCGGAAAAGAAAATCGATGGCGTGTGGACGGTGGAGCCCTGGGTGTCGCGCCTCGAACTCGAAGCCAAGGGCACGATCTATCTGGAGCAGAAAGATGCCATCACGACCGTCCTCGCCACCAGCGTCCAAGCGCTTTCGCGGAAGGGGGATCTCGTGAAAAAATTTACCGCCGCGCACGCGGAACTCACCGAGTGGATCAACCAGAACCCCGAGGAAGCCAAGAAGCTGGCCAACGCGGAACTCAAGGCGATCACCCGTCGCGAGATGTCTGCGGAATTGATCGACCGGTCGTGGGCGCGCATCAAATTCACCAGCCTGATTCAGCGCACCGACCTCGATTCGTTCGTGGCCGAAGCGCAAAGAGTGGGCTTTCTCAAAGGCCAGGTCGATCTCTCCAAGCTGGTCGTTGTCCCATGATGAGCGGAGTCACCCAAGAGCTCGAAATCGTCAAGCCGCTCAAGCTGGCGATCAATGGCGTATCGAAGTGGTTTCGCGAAGGGGTGGTCGAGACCCACGCGCTCGACGATGTGAGCCTGAATGTGGACGAGGGCGAATTTGTCTGCCTCGTCGGCCCGAGTGGCTGCGGAAAATCCACCCTCCTCAACCTGATCGCCGGGCTCGATAACGCGGACTCGGGTACGATCATGGCCGATGGCCGCGTCGTCACGGAGCCGGGCCGGGACCGCATGATGATGTTCCAGGAGTCGGCGCTTTTTCCGTGGCTCGATGTGCTCGGCAACGTGAAGTTCGGCCTCAAACTCAAGCCGAACCTGACGAACAAAGAGCGGGCGGAAGTGGCGAAGTTTTATCTCAAGCTGGTCGGACTCGAGCGCTACATCCATTCGAATATCCACGAGCTTTCCGGCGGCATGCGGCAGCGCGTGGCTCTCGCGCGTTCGCTCGCGCCGAACCCGCGCGTGCTCTTGATGGACGAACCGTTTGGCGCGCTCGACGCGATGACCCGCGAACAGCTTTACGGCGATCTGCAGGAGATCTGGGCGGCGCGGAAAAAGACGATCGTCTTCGTGACCCACAACGTCCGCGAAGCCGTGTGCCTCGGGGATCGCGTGGTGCTTTTCTCGCCGCACCCCGGCCGCATTCGCGAGCAGTTTAAAATCGACCTGCCCCGCCCGCGCGACATCAACAGCCCGAGTCTCGCGACCCACGCCACGGAGATCACCCGCGCGCTCAAATCGCATCGCGCGGAGCGAGTCGCCGAAGTTGCTGAGTAATTCCGATGAAACGCTTCGCTACCGCTCTCGTCTTTTTCGCCGGTCTCCTGCTCGTCTGGCATCTCGTCGTGGAAGGCCTGCCGAAGGCGTGGCTGGAGGCGCTGCCGGAGTCGCTCCGGTCGGCTTTCTCCGGCGTCTCCGCGGGCAAGAAGGTCCTCTTTCCGCCTCCCGAAAAAATCTGGGAATACCTCGTCGCCGCGACGAAAAGCGGCGATCTTTTCACTGCGCTATGGGTGACGACGAAACGGCTGCTGATCGGATACATCGCAGGCGTAGTCCTCGGCGTGCCGCTGGGATTGTTCACCGCGCGCTTCAAATGGGCAGCCGACACCATCGGCGTGATCGGCCTCGGGTTACAGACTCTACCGAGCGTCTGCTGGGTGCCATTGGCGTTGCTGTGGTTTGGGCAGACGGAGACGGCCATGCAGTTCGTCGTCATCATGGGCACGCTCTGGTCGGTGCAGATCTCGACGGACAATGGCGTCCGCAATGTTCCGCCGATCTACGCCCGCGCGGCGAAGACGATGGGATCGCGCGGCCTGCACACGTGGATCCAAGTCATCCTCCCGGCGTCGCTCCCCTTTATCGTCAGCGGAGTGAAGCAGGGCTGGGCCTTTGCCTGGCGCTCGCTCATGGCCGCGGAGATCTACGTCACCATTCTCACCGGCTACGGCCTCGGGCATCTGCTGCACTACGGACGCGAGTTGAGCGCCATGGATCAGGTGCTCGGCGTCATGCTTGTCATCGTGCTCATCGGCCTGCTCGCCGACAAAATCCTGTTCTCACCGTGGGAGCGTTTCCTGCATCGGCGATGGGGAACGGTCAAGGCATGAGCAAAAAGAAACTTGCCCGCTACGGCGCAGCTTTGCTTGAGTCCTAGCGATTTCCTTGGATTGTCTCCCTCACTCTATGAAGAAAGCCCTCATTCTGGCGTTGGTCGCGTTGTCCCCTGTTGTTGTCCTCGCCGAACCGCCCAAGACGATCGACATCAGTAAGCTCCCCGCGCAATCGAAGCTGATCGACGACGTCGTGGTGCCGGTGCCGAGCGAAATCTTCGGCGTGCTCGACAAACTCGGCCCCAAGCCCAACTGGACTGCCGTGCAGCGCCCGATCAAAGGCGTCGCCCCGACACCCGGCGATCAGCCGCAGATCGCGCTCCTCCTCGGTTCGGTGATTGCCGAGGGCTTCATCGCGGTGGAAGCAGAAGATCCTGAAGGCGTGAAGCAGATCGGCAAGAGCGTCCTCAGCCTCGCCAAGGCGTTGAATGTCGATAAGTCGGTCGTGAAACGCAGCAACAGCATCATCGCCAACGCCGACAAGAAGGACTGGACGCTGGTCCGCAAGGAACTCGACGGCGCGCTCGAAGACGTGAAAGGCGCGATGTCCGAGCTGAATAGCGAGGCCCTCTCGCAGCTCGTCAGCCTCGGCGGTTGGATCCGCGGCACCGAAGCCCTCACCGCAGTCGTCGGCAAATCTTACTCGAAAGACGGCGCCGAACTCCTCCATCAGCCCCTGCTCCTCGATCACTTCGAGAAGCGCCTCGCCGGTCTCAAGCCCAAGTTCAAAACACCCCTGATTACGAAAGTTCAAAAGGGGGTTCTCGACATTCGCCCGCTCATCGGGCTGGTCGAAGGAGGTGACATTTCGGAAAAGTCAGTCAAGGAGATCAACTCCATCACTTCCGATCTCATCAAATCGATCAACTCAAAAGCCCAGTAACTTACGATTCCCCTTTTGTGAAACGCTTCGCACCCTTCGTTCTTTTCCTCGTCGCCCTCGCATTTGGCCCGGGGCCGGCCTATGCCACCATCGATGACGCGCTCTCCTTTGCCTTGGAAGCGGCGGATCCCTACGTCAAGGAAGGCTTCACCGTCCGCGAGGACTACTGGGGCGGCGACCTGCCGGTCAAATCGACCAAGGCCATCGTGCACCAGCTCTTCAAGGGCAACGAATATTGGTTCTGGATGGGCACCGACCAGAAGGCCGCCAAGATTTCCGTCCATATCTACGACAGCGCCGGCAACCTTGCGGAGTCCGAAGCCTGGCAGAAGCCGCACTTCGCCGCGGCACGCATCGTCCCGAAAAAGACCGGCTCGTATTATCTCATCGTCGAAATCGAGAAGTCGCCCGACGAGCGGACCTACTGGTCCCTGGCTTACGGCTTCAAGTAGCCGTCAGCCGCCCTGCATGAGCCTACTCCACAGCTTGTGTCAGTGATCGACGCTCAAACGCTGCAGTTTGAGAGCGGGCGCACGCTGCAGTCGCTCTACGGGAACGACCTCACCCTGCTCAAGGCTCTGGAAAAGACCCTCGAAGTCCGAGTGACTGCGCGCGATGGCATGCTCCGCGTCGAGGGCGCGACCGATCGCATCGAGCAAACCCGCCGCGTTTTCGAGCAACTCGACCGCGCCCGCCTGAGCGGTATCAATATCCGCAAGCACGAGTTCCTCCAGGCCCTGCGCGCCGTCTCCGAGCCTGAGGAGAGCAGCCTCGACGAACTCCACGACACCAAGATTCTCCTCGGCCTCAAGCGGCCACCGATCGTCCCGAAAACCGCCCGGCAGCGCGCTTACCTCCAAGCCATCCAGACGCACGACATGGTCTTCGGCGTCGGCCCCGCCGGCACCGGCAAGACCTACCTCGCCATGGCCATGGCCGTCTCCGCACTGAAAAAAGAGCAGGTGACCCGCATCATCCTCACCCGCCCCGCGGTCGAAGCCGGCGAAGCGCTTGGCTTCCTCCCCGGCGACTTGAAGGAAAAGATCATGCCCTATCTGCGGCCGCTCTACGACGCGCTGCATGACATGCTCGACGCCGAGGAATTGCAGCGCCTCATGGAGCGCGGCGTCATCGAAATCGCACCCCTCGCCTACATGCGTGGGCGCACCTTGAGCCGCGCCTTCATCGTCCTCGACGAAGCGCAAAACACGACGACCGAGCAGATGTTCATGTTCCTCACGCGGATCGGAGCGGAATCGAAAACCGTCATCACCGGCGACCACACCCAGATCGATCTCCCCACCAACAAACGGAGCGGCCTCGTCGAGGCCATCCAGGCTCTCAAGGAAACCGAGGGCATCTCTTTCACGCACTTCAACGACCGTGACGTCATCCGCCACGAACTCGTCCAGTCGATCGTCCGAGCCTACCGCCGCCACCGCGGCACCAGCGACCCGGAGCCGTAGCCTTAGTTTCGGCACCGCGAACGACTATCGTGCCCCGGGCATGGCCGCGGCGTTGACTTCCCCCGCCCTGCTCCTAACGTCCTGCCGCCTATGGCCGGCCTCGTTATCAAACCCCGCTCCCGCATCCTTCACGGCCACGATTGGGTCTATGCCAGTGAGGTGCTGAAGGCGTTTGGGAGCCCGCAGGATGGAGAAGTCGTCTCGCTCAAGGATGGGCGGGATCAGTTGCTCGGCTCGGCGATTTACAACTCGAAGTCGCAGATCATCGCCCGCCGAATCTCGCGCCAGCGCCAGGACCTGGATCTGGATTTTTTCCAGCGCCGCCTGAAGCAGGCGCTCGACTACCGAACGCGGCGCGGTTGCGACCCGAAGCTCGGGCGGCTGGTTTGGAGCGAAAGCGATGGATTGCCGGGCGTGATCGTGGATCGCTACGGCGAGCATCTGGTGGTGCAGACGCTGACGCTGGCGATGGACTTGAAGAAGGACGTGCTGGTGCAGGCGCTGCAGGCGTTATTCGCGCCGAGGTCGATCGTGGAGCGCAATGACGCGCCGATCCGCAAGGCGGAGGGCATGGAGCTACACACCGGAATGCTCGCGGGCGAACCGCCGGAGTCCTTTGAGATCGTGGTCCAGGGGCTGCGTTTCGAGGTGGATCTGCTGCGCGGGCAGAAGACGGGGTTTTACCTCGATCAACTGCCAAACTACGCGGCGGTGGCGGCACATGCGAAGGGGCGCAAGGTGCTGGATTGCTTTGCGAATCAAGGCGCTTTCGCGCTGGCCTGTGCGCAGGCCGGGGCGACGCAGGTGCAGGCGGTGGAGATCAGCGAGGAATGCGTGGATCAGGTGCGGCGCAATGCGACGCGTAACGGGCTGAAGGTGGAGGCATACGCCGTGAACGCCTTTGACATGCTGAAGGACCTGGAGCGGCAGGAGGCGCGCTACGATTTGATCGTCCTCGATCCGCCTTCCTTCACGAAGACGAAGGGCAAGCTCAACGACGCGATGCGCGGCTACAAGGAGATCCACTTGCGCGCACTGAAGCTGCTCAATCCGGACGGCATGCTCGCGACTTTCTGCTGCTCCCATCATGTGAGCCGGGAGATTTTCATGGAGATGATCAATGAGTCCGCCGTGGATGCGCGGAAGACGCTGCGGCAGATCGAGGCGTATTCGCAGGGTGCGGATCACCCGATCATCACCACGCTGCCGGAGACGGAGTATTTGAAGGGGTGGTTGTTCGAGTTGGCGCCGGGGAGATGAGCGCCGACGCCACGCTGCCTCCGCTCGGGACGCTCCGGATGTTCCGGCTGCTGCTCTGGGTGCATTGGCGGACGTGGCTGGCGCGCTGGCGCAGCGTGTGGCGCAAATCGCCGGCGCTGGTCGCGGTGCTCGCGGGCTTTGTCCTCGGCTATCTCGCGCTGGGCTACTGGCTGTTTTTTGAAGGGCTGAATTTCCTCTACCGCTTCCCACTCGTGGGCAGCTTGCTCTCGCAGCGCATCCTCTATCTCATCTTCGGCTTCTTCTTCGTGATGCTGGTTTTTTCGAACCTCATCATCGGCTACTCCACGCTCTTCAAGAGCCGGGAAACTTCCTGGCTGCTCTCCCTCCCCGTGCCGCCGTGCAATATCTATCGGTGGAAATTTCTCGAGGCCCTGGTCGTCTCGAGCTGGGCGCTGCTCTTCCTCAGCGCTCCCATGATGATCGCCTACGGCCGCGTGCACGGCGCCGAGCCCATTTTCTTCCTACAGGTTGCGCTCGTCTTCGTGCCCTTCGTCATCATTCCCGCGCTGCTCGGTTCGTGGATCGTCGTTTTCCTTGTGCGCATTCTCGGCCGGCACGACATCAAAAACTACGTCCTCCTCGCCGCGGTCGCCGTCCTTGCGCTCCTCATCGCGGTGATCAAGCCGGTGACCGATGCCGACGCGGTCTCCCAGCAGGACGCGCTCTCGTTTGACCAGCTCCTGCGCCACACGCGCCTGAGCGTGAACCCCTTCCTGCCCAGCGCCTGGCTGGCGCAGACCATCCTCGCGTGGAGCGAAGGGCTGACCCGGCAGGGAGCCTTCTATTTCCTGCTGCTCCTGAGTTACGCGCTCATGGGCCTGCTCATCGGGTTCGAGATCGTCGGACGCTTTTTCTTCGGAAGC
>JBBQYR010000098.1:0-16615 GCA_038208565.1 Chthoniobacterales bacterium | reverse complement strand
GCGCGCTCTGGGATCGGTGAGGCTCGCGGCGGACCGCTGGCGGGCCGGCCAGCTCGCTGGATGGTCCTCCGGGGGCGGGGTCCCGGTTCCAGAGATCAGCTCTCGGGCAGCGGGACGCTGGCGCGCAGGAGGTGGGCGAGGCGTTCGGCTTCCTGCAGGGTGAGATCGGCGGGCAGGGTGAGCGCGATTTCCATGCCGGGGCGCAGGTTGAAGAGGTGGCGCTGCCAGCCCGCGCCGAGGATGTATCCCTCGGCCCCGGGGGGGCGCTCGCCGCTCGGGAGCGTGCGCGCGCCGGCCTCGGGGGCGCTCCCGTCGGCACCGGTGGCCGGCGCGCCGACGCCGGCTTCGATGCCGCCCGGCCCGAGGAGATGCCCGGACAGGAGGACGAAGTCTTTTTCCCGCAGGGCCTGGGCGATGACGTGGGGATGGATGCGCCACTCGAACCGGGTGCGGTGCCGGACGGTGGGCTGGAGGAGCCGCCCGAAGCCGCACAGCTCGATGCGCCGGAGGGCGGCGACGGCGGGTCCGTGCGCGCGGGTGGGGCTGTGGTGGCGGGTGGATTTTTTGAGGAGATTCGAGAGGAGGGAGACGCCGTCGCGCACGCGATGGTGCCCGGCGATGTCGAGGAGGTGCGCGGCGTCGGGGTCGGCCGCGGCGAGGGTGCGGAGTTTTTCGAGGTCGGGAAACATGGGGCCATGCATGCCGGGAAGGCGGGCCCGAGACCAGCCCCAATGGACGCCGCCGGGTGCGGACGGAGCACGTGCGGCGCTTTGCCCGCAAGCTGCGGCGGCTGCGCTGGACGAGCGGGAAGGCAAGGAACCGGCGCCCGGCCACGGGGAGGAGCCGCGGGGCGAATGGCGTGGCCGGGCAATTGCCGCAGAAGCGGGATGCGCCCTTAATCGCCGAGCTCGACGTTCCAGTAGGCGAGATCCACGAAGTGTCGCCAGCTCTCGTGGCGCTGCCCGTCGAAGGTGATGTTCACGAACGGCCGCCACTTCGGGCGCACCGGTTTTTTGATGAGCTGCATGTGCGCCTGATGCGGCAGGCGATTGCCCTTCTTCGTGTTACAGGCGATGCAGGAGCAGACGATATTCTCCCAAGTCGTCATGCCGCCCTTATCGCGCGGCAGCACGTGATCGAGGTTGAGGTCGCGCTTGTCGAAGACCTTGCCGCAATACTGGCAGGTATTTTTGTCGCGCTCGAAGATGTTGGCGCGGGTGAACTTCACTTCCTTCTTCGGCAGCCGGTCGAAGATCATCAGCACGATGATGCGTGGCACGCGGATCTTAAAGGAGATCGTGTGGACCATTTCGTCGTCCGGCTCGCGGTCGGAAAAGTCGCGCCAGCTCTCGAAGTCGTGGGTCTGGAAATTGTTCCCGCCATCCGCATAGACCACCTGAGCCTGCCCCTGGCATATGAGGGTAAAGGCCCTGCGCACTGTGCAGACGTTGATCGCCTGCCAGAGCCGATTGAGGACAAGAACTTGTCGATCGAGCATAGAATAGGTGCCGCTCGGGCTTTCGGAAAAAGGTGCGCGGAAGCTAGCAACGAGAGCGCAGCCTGTCAATTGACCGTCCACTAATTGCCCGATGGATCGCCGGCGAAGTTTCTCGCCGGGGAAGGCGGAGGTGCTAGTTTCGGCCTCACTTTCTATGAAACGCCGCCTGCTTCTCCCCATCGCACTCTTCGCCCTTTCACTCCCGCTGATCGCTGCCGACAGTGCGGCGCCGTCCCCGGCTGGGGCCGCGGATTTCTCGCAGTTCAAGACGGCCGACGATTTCTGGAAGCATCTCGAAAAACTGCAGGAGCAGCCCAAGGATCAACCCAAGAGCCGCGAGGAAGCGCTGGGACTGATGAGCAAGTGGCTTGGCGACCAGAAAGTGGCGGCCGATGCTTTTGCGCAGAAGTTTCCCGAAGACCCGCGCCGCTGGCAGTCGAAGATGCTCTCGCTGCGGGCCGCGGGGCAGATGCGCCGCTTCTCTGGTCAGCCTGTGGTGCTCGATGAAGACCGCAAGGCCATCGCCGCTATCGTCAACGCACCCGACGCTCCGGAGCCGGTGAAAGGCGAGGCCGCGTTTATGGGCGTGATGATTCTCACGAGCGCGTTCGACAAGGACAAGGCGGACACTTTCGTCGCCTTCCACAAAGCCGCCGCGGAGTATCTCACGAAGTTTCCCCAGCACGCGCTGGCGCCGCAGTTGAAGTCGATCCAGTTGCGGGTGCTGGACATGGATCCTTCCGCGGAAGGCCAGGCGCTGCTCAAGGAATACGCGAACAGCTCCGATGCACGGGTGGCCGAAGCGGCGCGGGGGCAGCTCGAGAAGCGGCAGAAGACGGCCGATCTCAAGACCAAGCCCGTGGACCTGAAATTCACGGCGACCGACGGCAAGGAAATCGACCTCGCGCAGATGCGTGGCAAAGTGGTGCTCGTCGATTTCTGGGCGAGCTGGTGTGGCCCGTGCATCGCCGAGATGCCAAACGTGGTCAGCGCTTACAAAAAGCTTCACGAGAAGGGATTTGAAATCCTCGGCATCTCGCTCGACCAGGATAAGGCCGCGATGGAAGGCGCGCTGAAGAAGCACGAAATGACGTGGACGCAGTACTTCGACGGAGAGGGCTGGAAGAACAAGATCAGCACATCATTCGGGATCACCTCGATCCCCGCCACGTGGCTGATCGACAAAAAAGGGATGCTGCGCGAGACGGAACTCCGCGGCGAAGCGCTGGCCAAAGGCGTCGAGAAACTCCTCGCCGAGTAACTCCCGTGCTTCGGCTAGCCTCCGCCATCGTTGCGCTGGCCCTGCTCACCGGTGAGGTGCTCGCGGAGTCGGGGCTGTTCGTGGCGGTCGGCTACGGTGGCCGACGGATGACTTCGCGCGACGGGGTGACGTGGGAAAACGAGCAGCGCTGGAGCGAGGAGGCCAGGGACAACGACGACGTGCTTTTCAACGTGGCCTTTGGCGCCGGACGCTTCATCGCGGTCGGTGGTGGAGCGAAGACCGGCCACATCCTGAGCACGCGCGACGGGCGCGAGTGGCGGAGTCTTGCCGAGGTGCGGGGGCGCGTCGCGACGATCGCCTTTGGTCGTGGCCGGTTTGTCGCCGGCCACGATGCCGAACTCCTGTTCTCCACCGACGGCGAGAAATTTGAACCGGGAGAGAAGCTGAGTTGGAAGGGGAGTGTTCACGCCCGGCGCAGCGCGTGCGGCGATACCGAAGCGGGATTCCGCTTTGTCATCATCGGCGACATCGATCTGTTTGCGGAAAAGAAGCGCGTGCATTGGCGGGGCGCGACGGGCGACGGAACCCGCTGGGAGCACACCGCGCTGGATACGCCCGACGCGCGCGATGTCGCCTACGGCTCCGGCCACTTCGTCGTCGTCGGACCGGGCGGTCTCGTCGAAAGCTCGCACGACGGCCAGACCTGGGTGCGCCATGATACGGAGCCGACGGAGGATTTCTCCCGCGTCGTCTGGACCGGCGCGCGTTTCGTCATCAGTGGCGGCAAGTCGGCGTGGACTTCACCCGACGGGCTCGCGTGGACGAAGGAATCGTGGCGCATCCCGTGCAGTCTCGCGTGGGCGCGAGAGGGCGCGCTCGGAGTGGGCTTCTCGTGGGGCGGCAACGTCCACGTGTCCCGTGATTTGCGGGAATGGCAGAAGCCGCTCGTGCCGCCTGGGCCGTCGCTGAATGCGGTCGCGTTCGGCGCGCCTTAGCCGCGCAACGCGGCGACCGCGGCGGCGAGCGACGGGACGTCGGCGATCGAAAGGCAGGCAGTGCCTTTGCGCGTGCGATTGAGCAGTCCAGCGAGGACGCCGCCGGGACCGAGTTCGAGGAAGAGGTCGCACTTCTCGTCATCGACCAGGTACTCGATCGTCTCCGTCCAGCGGACCGTGCCGGTCACCTGATCCTGAAGCGAGGAGCGAATCTCCTCTTCTTCACGCACCGGCGCCGCATCCACGTTGCAGACGACTGGGAAGCGGGGCGTCGCGAGGGCGGTCTTTTGCAGTTCCTCGCCGAGCTTGATGAACGCCGAGTTCATGAGCCGCGAATGATAAGCGCCGGCGACGTTGAGCGTTTTGGCGAGGCGGATGCCGTGTTCCTTGGCCAGCGAAACTGCGAGCGCGATCTTCGAGCTTTCGCCGGAGACCACGATCTGGCCGGGGCTATTGAGGTTCGCCACGTCCACATCCGTCTCGGCAGCGAGCGCCCGCACGGTGCTTTCGTCGGCGCCGATCATCGCGGCCATGCCGCCGTTGGTCTGCTCGCAAGCTTCCTGCATAAAAAGCCCCCGCTGGGCGACGAGCCGTAGGCCGGTTTCAAAATCGAAGGTGCCAGCCGCGGTGTGCGCGGTGAATTCGCCGAGCGAAAGTCCCGCGGTCGCGTGGATGGGAAACTCGCCGAGTTCCGCGCGGAGTGCGGCGAGCGTGGCCAGGCCGTGGACGAACAGCGCGGGCTGGCAGTGTTTGGTCTGCGTGAGTTCTTCTTCCGGGCCTTCAAAAGCGATCTTGCTGAGCGCGTAACCGAGGATGGAGTCGGCCTTGGCGAAAACTTCTGCGGCGGCGGGATACTTGGCGGCGAGGTCCTGGCCCATGCCCACGGTCTGGGCGCCCTGTCCGGCGAAAAGAATGGCGATACGTTGGTCTTTCATAATTGGTGTCCGAGTTGCAGGAGGCGCGCGGCCCGGGCGGCACTGCGCGCGAGGAATTCTGCGCCACGACTCATCGCGGCGTCGAGGGTGACCGGTTCGTCGATGATCGCGCAGTGCGCGCCGAAGATGGAATCCACGGCCGAATCGTCCGCGACGGACCCCGCGAAAGCGAGGACAGGTTTGCCGTGCCTGCGGGCGAGCGCGGCGACGCCCGCCGGGCCTTTGCCTTCGAGCGTTTGCCCATCGATCCGGCCTTCGCCGGTGATCACGAGATCGCAAGCGGCGATCCGTTCCTCGAGGCGCAAGGTCTCGGCCAGCAGGTCGAAGCCGGAGCAGATCTTTGCCTGGCAGAAGCTCAGCAGTCCAAACGCAATGCCGCCCGCTGCGCCCGCGCCGGGCGTGTCGCGGAAGTCGCAGCCGAGATCGCTCGCGACCACGTCGGCGAGATTGAGCAGGCCTTCTTCCAGCGCGACGATGTCCTTCGCGCTCGCACCTTTCTGCGGGCTGAAAACCACTGCCGTGCCGCGCGGGCCGAGTAGGGGATTCTGCACGTCGCACGCCGCGATGATTTCGGGCACTTCGAGTGCGCCTTCCGTCTGGATACGAATCAGCGCAAGGAGATTGCTGGGGATGGCTTCGAGGTCTTCGCCGTCGCTGGTCAGAAATTCGTAGCCGAGCGCGGCGGCCATGCCGATGCCGCCGTCGGTGGTCGCGCTGCCCCCGAGGCCGACGAGGATTTTGCGGGCGCCGCGCTCCGTCGCGTGGCGGATGAGTTGCCCGGTGCCGTAGGTATTCGCGCGCAGCGGCGCCAGTTCTTCCTTGGGCAACCGCCACAGCCCCGACGCTTCGCTCATGTCGATGACCGCCAGCTTTTCCTCCTCCATCCAGACATAACGGGCATCGACTTCGCGCCCGATCGGATCGAGCGCGCGGGTCGCGACCCATTCCCCGCTCAATGCTGCGCAAAACGTCTCGGCGAAGCCTTCCCCCCCATCGGCGATGGGCAGGAGCGAAAGCTCCGCCTCGGGCCACGCCCGGCGGAAGCCGGCGGCGATAGCCTCGGCGGCGGCGGCGGCGCTCAGGGAGCCTTTGAATTTGTCGGGTGCGATGAGGATTTTCACGAAAAGTCGGGAGCACAGTTTTGCCGCCCTCGGTATCGATGACAAGCGATTCGCGGGGACTGCGGGAGTCGCGCGGAAGCGCCTACGGTCCCCGCACCGCTGCACACGGAAGGGTGGCAGAGCGGTCTAGGCAGTGTTCACGAATTCCTGATGATCAGAAAAGCAGCGACGAGGCAAACCGCGGCTAGGAAAGTCTTGGCCAGTTTGTCGTAACGGGTGGCGAGGCGGCGAAACTGTTTGAGCTTGTTGAAGAAGCGTTCGACACGGTTGCGGCTGCGATAGAGTTCCTTGTCGTAAGGCAGTTTTTTGCAGCGGGTGCTGATCGGGGGGATGATCGCGGCGATTCCGTCGCAGGCCAGGCGCTCGCGGATGCGATCGGACGCAGGCGGCCGTGCAGGCGGTGATGGATAAGCTGTATGAGCTGATCGCGGCGCTGCGGCGGTGAGGGCAGGGGGGCGACATCCGGGAGGCCGCTTGATGGGAAGCTGGGAAAGAATTCGTGCGGAGTTTGCCAAACTCATTGAAACGGCCCGGGGAGGTCGCTAGCTTCCCCGCGCCATGCCCAAGCTCATTGTTTCCCTCCCCGATAGCGGCGACGCCTCGCACGACCTGACCGACCCGCTGATCACCGTCGGTCGCATCTCGGAAAATTCGCTGCAGATCGAAGATGCCTCCGTTTCCAGTCGGCACGCCCAACTGACGGTCGATGAAAGCGGCGACTACATTCTCGAGGACATCGGTTCGACCAATGGCACCTCGCTGAACGGTCGCGAGTTGGAGCCCGAGACGCCGCACAAGCTCCAGGACGGCGACCGGATTGTTTTTGGGAAGATTGAAGTCGGTTACGTTTCCGAGAATCCCGCGGAGGCCCGTCCGCTGCCCGAGGCGGAGGAAGTGGCGGCGGTGGTCGCGGAGACGAGCACGCGCCCGGCGGATTTTTCCAACGCCTCTCCGTTTCAGAAAAAGAAGGACAAAAAGGATCCCATCGGCTTGGCGCTGATCGCGCTGGCGGTCGTGGCGATTCTGGCCTTCGGCTATGCGGTGACGCAGGTGTTTGCGATCCAGCCGCCCGCGCTCTGAGCGGCGCGCCCGCTGATGCTCCCGACGATCCGCGGCGCGCGGAGTTCTTTCGCAGCGGTCGCGGCTGATGCTGGCGCGGAGCCTTGGTCGCGACTGGTAGCGCAGGAGCTTCTCGACACGGTATCTGGCGCGGCCCCGCAGCAGCGCACTTCCGTGAAGGCCGCGTGGGATGCCGAGGAACTGCGCATCTTTTTTGAAGTCGAGGACACGCACGTCTGGGCGACTTACACGCAGCGGGACGCGCTGCTTTACGAGGAGGAAGTGGTCGAGGTGTTCCTCGATCCGGTGGGTGATTTGGAGAGCTACTTTGAGATCGAATTGAATCCGCTGAACACGGTCTTCGACCTCGTCGTGCGGCGGAACCGGAGCGGGTTTAAGAAGGACTTCGCCTGGCAGTGCGAGGGAATGCGCACGGCGGTGACGCGGCACGCGGGCGGCTGGTCGGCGGAGTTTGCGATCCCATGGCGCAGCCTCGTTGCCGAGTTGCCGGTGGTCGGGTCGCGGTGGCGGGTGAACTTCTGCCGGATCGATCGACCGCCCGGCGTGGAGCGGGAACTGAGCGCGTGGTCGCCGACGGGGCGGGCCAACTTTCACACGCCGGAGAAGTTCGGCGTGCTGGAATTCGTCGAATGAGCGGAGAGACGCCGCGTGTGCATGCCGGATGGCGCTGGGCCGCGGCAGGCTGGATCGTGTTGGTGGGCGCTATCGTGTTCTGCGCCGATCGACGATTGCTCGGCCCGATCTTCGATTTCGTCACGTCGCACCCGGGCTTGGATAAAGTCGGGCATTTCACCCTCATGGGCGGGCTTGCGTTCTTCGTGAATCTGGCGCTCGGGCTCCGCCAATGGCGCGACTGGTTGATCGGCAGTTTGCTTGTCGGGATCGCGGTTCTCGCGGAGGAAATTTCCCAGATTTGGTTCCCGGCGCGCACTTTCGATCTGGTCGATCTCGCCGCCGATCTGGCGGGAATCGTGTTCTTCGGCTGGCTGGCGAAACGCGTTTTCTGGCGCCGCGCGCAAGTTTGAATTGTCCCCCATGCGGCTCGCTGTTACCAAAGCGCCTCTTTTCCCCTAAAGCCCCATGAGCACCAACACCGCGTCCCAACTCCAGGAAACCCGCGTCTTCAAACCCTCGAAGGAATTCTCCAAGAAGGCCCGCATCAAGAGCCTCGCCCAATACAAGAAGATGTGGGAAGAGTCGGTGAAGAAGCCGGAGAAATTCTGGGCGCGCGAAGCGGCGGAACTGCTCTGGAACAAGAAGTGGACGAAGGTGCTCGAATGGAAATGCCCGGCGGCCAAGTGGTTTATCGGCGGCAAGCTGAACGTCTCGGAGAACTGCCTCGACCGGCACCTCGGCACGGCGCGGCAGAACAAGGCGGCGATCATCTGGGAAGGAGAGCCGGGCGAAAAGCGCGTGCTCACTTACCAGCAACTGCACCGTGAGGTCTGCCGCTTTGCCAATGTGCTCAAGCGCAACAAGGTGAAGAAGGGGGATCGCGTGATCATCTACATGCCGATGATTCCCGAGGCGGCGGTGGCGATGCTGGCCTGCGCGCGGCTCGGCATCATTCATTCGGTGGTCTTCGGCGGCTTCAGCGCGGAGTCGATCAAGGATCGCGTGAAGGACAGCGGCGCGGTCGCGGTGATCACGGCGGATGGCGGCTATCGGCGCGGGAGCATCGTGCCGCTCAAGGCCAACGTGGATGCGGCGCTGAAGGACGGCGATCATCCGGTGAAGAGCGTCATCGTTTTCCGGCGCGCCGGGAACGACATCCACATCGAGCCGGGTCGCGACGTGTGGTGGCACCGCGAGATGGAGTATGTGAGTGGGGATTGCCCACCCGTGGCGCTCGATAGCGAGGCGCCGCTTTTCATCCTCTACACCAGTGGCTCGACCGGCAAACCGAAGGGCATCCTGCACACCACCGGCGGCTACTTGCTCGGTGCTTACTCGACTTGCAAATACGTCTTCGATCTGCGCGACGAGGATGTCTATTGGTGCACCGCCGACATCGGCTGGGTGACCGGGCATAGCTACGTGGTCTATGGCCCGCTGGCCATGGGCGCGACGAGCCTGATGTATGAAGGTGCGCCCGATACGCCGGACAAGAGCCGGTTCTGGAAGATCATCGAAGACTACGCGGTGAGCGTGCTCTACACGGCGCCGACGGCGATCCGGGCCTTTATCAAGTGGGGCGATGAATGGCCGAAGAAGCATAACCTTTCCTCCTTGCGCCTGCTCGGGACGGTCGGTGAGCCGATCAACCCCGAGGCGTGGATGTGGTACTACAACACCATCGGCGGCTGGCGCTGCCCGATCGTGGATACATGGTGGCAGACGGAGACTGGCGGGCACATGATCACGCCGCTGCCCGGCGCGACTCCGACCAAACCCGGCACGGCGACGCTGCCATTCTTCGGCGTGGATGCGGCGGTGGTGGACGACGACGGCAAGGAAGTGCCGCACGACACCATGGGCAAGCTCGTCATTCGCAAGCCGTGGCCTTCCATGCTCCGCTCGATCTGGGGCGACAAGGCGCGCTACAAGGAGACTTACTGGAGCGAGTTTAAGGGGATGTATTTTGCCGGCGACGGCGCGCGCCGCGACAAGAACGGCAACTTCTTCATCATCGGCCGCATCGACGACGTGCTGAATGTCGCGGGCCATCGCCTCGGCACCGCCGAAGTGGAAGGCGCGCTCGTCTCGCATCCCGCCGTCGCGGAAGCCGCAGTCGTGGGCCGGCCCGATGAACTCAAGGGCCAGGCGGTTGTTTGTTTCGTCACGCTTAAGCAGGGCGTCAAGGCCACGTCGGAGCTGCGTCAGGACTTGAAGAAGCACGTGCGCACAGTCATCGGCCCGGTGGCTACGCCGGACGATATCCGCTTCACGGAATCGCTGCCGAAAACACGCTCGGGCAAAATCATGCGCCGCCTGCTCAAGCAGGTCGCGACTGGCCAGGCGATCGTCGGCGACACCACGACGCTGGAGGATTTCAGCATCCTCGCCAAGCTCGCGAGCACGCCGGAAGACTGAGCCGGTGAAATCCCTCGCGCCAGGACTGCGGGAACTGGCTCGGGTTTTTTGTCGGCAAGTCGACCGCGTCCGCTTGATCTTCGAGCGGCGCAAACTGGCGCGCCTCGAAACCGCGCTGGGCTTGCTCGGCTGGCAGCAGGCCGATTACGACGACGACGCGCAGGCGCATGTGAACCGACTCATGGACTGCGAGCGGGAGCAGGCGCGACTCACGAATGAAAGCGCCGCGCTCGGGCTCAAAATCGAGGAACTGGAAAAGCAGCGCGGCATCCGGCAGCGCGAACATGAGGAAGCTGTGGCCGAGGCCTTGCGGCGCGAGCAACCGGCCGCAAAGAACGAGAAACAACTCGCGGACGAGATTGCCGGGACGCGGAAACAGCGCCGCGAAATCGAGGGGCGGCTGCCGGTGATCGACCGGGAACTGGCCACCGCCGAGGAGCAGTATCGGGCTCTGGTGGATCGGGAAAACTTCTCGCGCGAACACGAGGATGAGTTGCTGGCGCTGCGCCGCGTGATCCTGGCTTTGCCGAGGGAGAAGGCGGAGTGGCAGGGGAAACTCGCGCTGACCGAGCAAAGTTTGCGGAGCATGGAGGAACTGGCGGAACGGCTCCGGCAGACGCGTGCCGCTTTCGAAAAAGAGGACGCGGCACTCGGGGCCGAGATCGGCGATTGCCAGCGGACGAAGCGTGGTTTGGAAAAGCAGGTCGATGCGCTGGAGAAAGCGAAGGGCGATCCGTATCGCGAAATCGGCCGGACCCTGGCCGATCACAAGATCGCTCCGCTCAACCAGCCGCAGGCACTGGCGGTGGTCCTCCGGCAGCGGCAACAGATCGCGCATCGTGAGGCGGCGCTCGCCGCTTCCGTGGCAGCGAGCACGCAGGAGGACCGCGGGGCGGTGCGAAATTTTTGGCTGCTCCTCGGCGGGTTGGCCTTCGCGACGTTGGTCGTGATTCTTGCCATCGTCGCCCAATAAACAGACGCTCTTCGCACCATGACCGAATCCTCCACGACTGAAACGAGCCACGAATTTCCCGGACGGCGCCTGGCCGTGCAGTTGGGCGGGTCGTTGCTCGCGGCGCTGGTGCTGGTCCTCGTGATGGTCTGGCGCGACAACGGGCGGCGGGCCGAACTCGAAGTCGTGGTGGAATCGACGGCGGTCGGCGACACCCACTACCTGGTCCTGCCGGAGGGCGGCTTTCCGGAGCCGCCACCCCAGGTCGCCGCGCTCCAGGGCGTCCCGCTTTTCCCGGTCGGTGACAAACACCACGACAAGAACGATCTCGAAATGACCAAGGCGGCGCGCGATGAAGCGACCGGGCTGACCATTTACCAAGCGCCGCCGAAGACCAAAGACGGTGCCGAGAAAGAGTCCGCGACTTACTTCCTGAAGATCGCGCCCGGCGATTACATCAAGGTGCGCCCGGGTCGCGAGTAGGCGGCGATCGAAGCGCTACGGAAGCGCCTTGCGGTGGACCCACACGCTATTCACCAGGCCGAGGCCGAACATGACCATGACGAGGAAGGTGCCGCCGTAGCTGATGAGCGGGAGCGGCAGGCCGGTGATGGGCATGAGCGCGATGGTCATGCCGATGTTTTGGTAAACGTGGAAGAAAATCTGCCCGGTGAAACCCGCGGTGATGAGCAGGCCGAGTTCGTCCGCGGATTGATGCGCGCAGACCAGCATCGTGAGAATGAGCACGGCAAAGAGCGCGATGAGCACGACGCCGCCGACGAAGCCGAATTGCTCGCCGATCGCGGTGTAGATGTAGTCGGTGTGGACCGTGGTGCCGGGGATGAAACCCTGCTCGACTTGCGTGCCGGTGGCCATGAATCCCTTTCCCCCAAAGCCGCCGGAGCCGATGGCGATGAGCGACTGATTGATCGCCCAGCCGGCGCCGAGCGGGTCGATCCCTGGATCGACGAAGGCGATAATCCGGGCGCGCTGGTAGGGCTGGAGGACGAAATTGATGAGCAGCGGCAGCACGGAGACGCCGATGAGCAGGATCGAAATGATGTAGCGCTTCGGCATGCCGTTGAGCAGCAGCATGGAGAGGATCACCGGGATCCAGACGAGAGTCATACCGAAGTCGGGCTGCTTGAGGATGAGGAGCATCGGCCCGCCGACGATGGCGCCGGTGAAGACCAGCTTGAGCATCGGGTGCAGCTTGCGGAATTGACTGAGGAAAAGCCCGACCGTGAGCACGCCCGCGATCACGGCCATTTGTGAGGGCTGAAACGTGCCGACGCCCGGGACGCGCAGCCAGCATTTGGCGCCGCCGTGTTCCTCGCCGAGGCCGGTGTAGGTGAGGATGACGAAAAAGATGCTCAGGATATACATGGGCAGCGCGGCCCACTTCACCCAGCGGTAGTCGATGAGGCTGGTCACGGTGAAGACCGCGATGCCGGCGACGACCCAGACGGCCTGCTTGTGCCAGTAGTCTTCCGTGCGAAAGGACGACGCGCTGTAAACCGCGATGACGCCGAGCACGCAAAGCACGAGCGCGATGCCTAGAAGCAGCCAGTTCATGCCGAGGAATTTTCTGAGAAAAGGAGTCATGCGAGCGCGGTCAGGAGGAAATAAACGCGCCGGTGGCGTGAGGCAATGAGAATGAAGCGCGCGGTTTCGCCGTGGATCGAAGATCGTGGGGCGAGCCGATCCCCCCGAGGCAGGGATTGCCAGCGGGCGAAAGGTGCGGCTAAATGGGAACCAGTCTGCCGCGCCGGTGAATGATGCGGCACACGCTCCCCCTATGAAATCCTTGTCCCACTCGCTGCCAGGCCGCAGGGCTCTTGCTGCGGTCATGATCTTCGCCAGCGCGGTGCTGGCAGTTTCGGTGGAGCAAAGCCACGCCCAGACAAAACCGCCCGCGGAGCCCGCACTGCCCTACGGCGTGTCCCGTCAGGAAAGCAGTTCCCGCGCATTGCCAGACCTCGTCAAGCCGGTCGGCGTGACCGAAGCGGGCGGCGAGCCGAAAGGCGCACCCTCCATCGCCGCGGAGCCTCGCCCTACGCCGCCGCCGCCGGATCCTCTATGGCACCTGGCGGACGCGCGCAGCGTCGGGGCGGAAAGCGCCCACGCTCTGAACACCAAATATCAGCTCCCGGCGACTCCCCAAGGCATGATCCAGGCGAGCCCGATCGGCTGGCTCAGCGTGGTCGGCTTGCTCGGGCTGGTCGCCGTGTCCATCGTCCTCGGCCAGAGGAATGGCAAAGAGCGCGATCAGAAAGTCAGCCGTCGGCGGAGCCGCCCCGCCCGCTAGGCAAACTTCGGCACCGCCGCGAGCAGCTTCTTCGTGTAGTCGTGCTGCGGGTTTTCGTAGATCGACTCCGCGCTCGCCGCTTCCACGATCTTCCCGCGATACATCACCAGCACCTGATCGCTCATGTGCTCCACCACCGCGAGATCGTGCGCGATGAAAAGGTAAGTCAGCCCCAGCTCCGCCTGCAGATCCTGGAGCAGATTCACGATCTGCGCCTGCACACTCACATCCAGCGCGCTCACCGGTTCGTCGCACACGATGAACTTCGGCTTCACCGCCAGCGCCCGCGCGATCCCGATCCGCTGCCGCTGCCCACCGCTGAACTCATGCGGATACCGCTCCATCATCTCCGGCTTCAAGCCCACCTGCTTCATCAGCTCGGCCACCCGCTCCCGGCGGTCGTTCCGCGTCATCTTGGGAAAGTGAATCTCCAGCGCTTCGGCCACGATTTGCATGATCGTGTGGCGCGGATTCAGCGAGCCAAACGGGTCCTGGAAAATCATCTGCATCTGGCGGCGCAGCGGGCGGAATTCATCCTCCGAAAGCGGCAACACATCGCGCCCCTCAAACAACACCTCGCCGCTCGTCGGCGGCACCAGCTTCAGGATCGTCTTGCCGATCGTGGACTTGCCGCTCCCGCTCTCGCCGACCAGCCCCACCGTCGTGCCCGCCTCCACGACGAAGCTCACATCGTCCACCGCCTTCACATCATCGACGTGGCGGCGGAAGACCCCGCCGGTGACGGGAAACCAAGTGCGGAGATTGCGGACTTCGAGGAGAGGCATGGCGCATCCTATAGCAGCGCCGTCCAGTCCCCGCGAGCCTCGCCGCGGAATTTTTCCGCGCCGCGGCGCGCGTATCTTTGAGGAGTTGGTTACGCAGCCGCTCGGTCGTGGAGCGTTCCGTGATTTGCGCCTGATGCTAGTTCTACTCCTCAACCAAGCGCCGAAACGCGATTTCTTGTCCGTTGCCCGCTGCGCCGCAAAGGCAAGGAATGGGACCGGGTCGTGAAGATGGATATGTTCCTCAAGGAATTCCTGAAACAGAACGAAGCCGGGGGTGCGCTGGAAACGCTGATGTCTCCCTCGAAGTTCGTCGCCCTGGAGACGATCACGCAGATCGGCCAGGCGCTCATCGCGGCGCATCAACCAGCGACATTCAACTTCGCAGGGAGTTTTGAAATCACCGCGTCACTACCCGCTGATGATTCCCATTTCGCCCCGCCCGATCCTGCGGAGGTGAAGTGCGACACCTGTGCTGCCGCCCTCGAAGCGAAGGTCATCTCTTACTGCCGGCTCAATGCCAAAAAGCTGGGAGGATAGGTGCTGTGCCAAGCCTGCCAGAAACCCTGCGCCACGCCGGGCTGTGACGGCTGCGGGGTCGAACTGGAGAGCAAAGTGAACGCCTTCTGCCGCTTCAATTCCCAGCGCTTCGGCGGCCGGAAACTTTGTCGATCGTGCCAAGCTGCACCCGTGCCCGCCTAATTGCAAAACTCTGCGGTGCGCAGGGCACCACGAGGCAGGATCCCTGCCTGCCCGAAAATTTTCAAACGATAGTCGCTTCCAGATCGACCGCGTGCTTTTTGCAATGCGCCAATATCTCCGAAACGATGGGCTTCATTGATCTCCTGCCCGTCAGCCCCGGCCGCCCGACGAATTGCTCCAATCGAGACTCCACCTCCGGCAGCCGCTTGGCGCTCTCGCGAAGTGACTATAGGCGACTCAGTCAGAGGTTGATGATGTGCGAAACGCCCTCAGCGACGTGTCACGAGAGCATTGGAGTCAGCGATCCACGCAGTCCGACGCTTTGCTCTGAAGGCGGGGGATTCCGAACGGCTGGGATCTACGGCGATTTGTTCTTCCTGACGGCCTTGCTGGATTCCTTCTTTGTCTTTTTGCGCGATGATTCAGAAATATTCACGGAAGCAAACGCTGCATTAGTCCACGTCTGGATCTTTTTGAGGAGATCTGCGGAAATCGCGCCGCAATAATCTACGAGTCGACAGCGGTCGAAAAGTAAACCCGCGTAAGTGACATATTTCCGCCAATGACCCTGATCAGCCGATTCAGCGATGAAGAAGGCCCGAATCGGATCGATGAGCGGAGGATCGCTCATCCACAGTTTGGTGAAGTCGGAAGGGCGAATCCGGCCCGTATGCTCCTGCCAATGAGTTCCTGTCTTACATTGACCAAAGACTACCAACTGACCTCGACCGCCGTCGCTGAATGGAATCCAACTTACAGTGTCGAGTCCGCCATCGTTCTCATCTACCGATGCGGTATCGGGATTCTGAAAATCTCCTCCCTCGCAAAGCTGACGGCAAAGATCAGCGACCCTCTCGGGGAATCCACCGCGCACAGCAGTCCCAAAGACGAGTGAACGAGCGCGTCCACCGAGATAGTTGCGAATCACTTCCGCGCTGAGTTCCTCGAACAGAGCCGTTCCATCGAGACCCGCATGCACCTTGGAGGCCGTCATGTTCAGGCGCGTTGCCAGAAGGAGGTATCGGTAAATGATCGCGCGACCATCCTGCAGCGCGGGATCGTGCCGCAGAACGGAACCGGCGATGTCCATCATAAACGGGGACCCCGCTCCGCAGGCTTGATGAAAAGCACGTCGCGCCAGATGCTGCCGCGAGGGCCGGGTAGAGACTCGGCAAACTCCGCCGTGACCTCCGGCGTGGGCTTCCACTTTCTGGCTATCAAGACCGTCGAAACCGTATAGGTCAGCAAGCCCGTGACGAGGATCGCGCCTTCCACGCGTCCGATCCGCAGATCGGCCAGCATCCAAGCGGCGAGGAGCGTGGCGCCGACCATGATGGGCGCGTCGATGCGCAGGATCTGGAGCTGCACTTTGAGCGGATAGATGAGCGCGGTGAGGCCGAGGATCAGCCCGATGTTGAGCGAGTTTGAGCCGATGACATTGCCGATCGCGATCGCGCCCTGGCCGGCGAGCGCGGCCTTCACGCTGACGACCATTTCAGGCGCGCTGGTGCCGAAGGCGACCACGGTGAGGCCGACGACGAGCGGCGTCATGCCGAGGCGCAGCGCCAGTGCGGAACTCCCGCGCACGAGCCCTTCGCCGCCGAGATAAAGCAGCACGAGTCCGAGGAGGAGGAGAAAGATAGGCCAGAGGGTGTCGTGCATAGGTTAGCTGACGCGGCTGAGGAGCGTGCTGAGTGTCTTTCCCGGAAAGCGCCACCCTTCGGCGAGGAATGGCGGGTCACGAAGAGGGTTACGGGAGGTAGTGCTCGTGGACGATTTGATACTTACCGAGCCGCTTCGCGGAATAGCGTTGGTCTTTTGGCAGCCAGCCGCGTTCCACGAGATACTCATTGAGCGTGCCGGTGATCATCCGCGAAGTGCGAGAACTGTCATCCGTCACGCCAAACTTGAGCTGCCTGGGCACGCTGAGGACGGCACCCACGGCGCCGGGGCTCGTCAACATCCCCGGCGTGGCGTTGCTGCCGCC
>JBBQYR010000097.1:0-16704 GCA_038208565.1 Chthoniobacterales bacterium | reverse complement strand
CACGACGGCGATCGTGCTGAGCCAGCCGATCGCGCTGGAAGCGCCGCCGCCGAAGGTCAAGGTGATCGGCGTGCGCTCGGAAGTGCCGGCGAAGGAATAAAGTAGCAGGCACACGCCGTGTGCCGTCCGCTGCTGGTTAGCCCGCCGCGCCAGCAAGGGTTCTTTGCCGGATCCCTTGCTGGATAATAAGAGAATTCCCGAGCAAAGAAGCGGACGGCACGCGGCGTGTGCCTACTCCTTTCAAAACTTCAGCAACACGCCCGCCCCCAGCACCACCACGGCGAACACAACCATCACGCCCACCAGCGCCGCGAGCGGCGGGCGCGGCGCTTCCGGCGACAACTCGCCCAGCGAGCCGAACGTCCGCGTCATCTGATAGCCCGACGGCAGTGCCTCCGCGTCGCGCCGCTTCGCCCGCGGTGCCGCCGCGAACCACCCCACGCCGACGCTCAACAGCGTTGCCATGGCCGCACCCGCCACCCAGGCGAAGGGGGCCGCCCCCGTCACGCCCAAGTAGACGAGGCCGCTCCCCCACCCCGCAAGCAGGGCCGCCGCGAAGGCCACGCCTCCCCGAACGATCGCGGCCCACGCCGCCAGCGCCGCCGCCGTGCCGAGCAGGCCGCCGACGGCGTAGAACGTCAACCCCCGATCCCAACCGGCGGGCGGCGGCACCCGTTCGACGGACAGGCCCGCGGCCCCCGCCAGCGCCGCGACGCCGACACCCAACAGCGCCGAAGCAAGCTTCCCCCCGATCAACGGCCGGAGCGATCTGCCACCGACCGGCGGCGGCAGAACCAATATCGGGTGGCTCGTCGATTCGATCACCGGGTCGTACCCCTGCCGAGCGCGCCGACCGGTGTACGCGTCGATCGCGTCGATGAAATCTTGCATCGTCGCGTAGCGCTCGTGCGGGTCGCGGGCGATGGCCTTCATCACCAGTTCGATCAACTCGTCTTCCAGGTGCGGCGCGTAGGCCGAGAGGTGGAGCGGATCCTCCGTGGCGATCTGGATCATCATTTCGTTGGGGCTGTCGGCCTCGTGCGGCAATTTTTTCGTCAGCAGTTCGTAGAGCAGCACGCCGAGACTGTAAACGTCCGACGCGGGCCCGATGAGGTCTTTCTGGCCGCGCGCCTGTTCCGGCGACATGTACGCCGGCGTGCCGACCCCCGCTTGGCCCAGCGTCGTCAGCGTCGATTGGGAATCGACGCGGCGGGCGAGGCCGAAGTCCATGACGACGATGTCGTTCAGTTCGGGGTTGAACATGACGTTCGCGGGCTTCAGGTCGCGGTGGATGACGCCCTTGCTGTGGGCGAAGGCGAGGGCGTCGCAGACTTTTTGAAAGACGGTGAGCAGCGCGGCGAGCGGGTATTGGCGGTCGGTCTCGGCATCGGCGCGGGCGAGGCGTTCGATGACTTCGCGCAGCGTGATGCCGCGGACGAACTTCATCGTGTAATAGACCTGCTCCTGCTCATCGACGCCGAGTTCGTGGACGGGGACGATGTTCGGATGCTCGAGTTGGCCGGTGATCTGCGCCTCCTCGACGAACCGCGCGAGGTCGGCCTGCGAACCTTCCTCCAGCATCACCTTCATCGCCACGGTGCGCCGCAGCGGCTCGTCGCGCGCATCGAGGATCGCGCCCATGCCGCCTTGCGCGATGATGCCGCCGATGGCGTAGCGCCGATCGCGCAGATAATCGGGCGGCAGATACTGGCGCACCGCCGCGGAGTGCTGGTCGATGGTCTGACCGGGGTCGAAGTCCTGCTGCAAGCGGCGCGTCTCGATCGTGACCGTGCCGACGCGGATCAATTGGCTGGGAAAAACGCGGGTCAGCGCGTTGACCGGCCGGTCATTGAGGAACGTGCCGGAACCGCTGCCCAGATCTTCGACGAGCAGGTCGCGGTAATTGATCGTGAGCCGCGCATGCTCCGCCGCGACCGCGCCATCCGCCACGCGGATCGCACACGAATCACCCGTGCCGATGACATACTCGCCCGGCGGCAATTCCTGCCGGAGCAACTCCGCACCTTCGCGACTCACGCGAATCTCAGTCTTGGGGACAAACCCGCCGGGAGACTTTCCGGCAAGCAGTGCGGAGGCAAACCTTTTGTAAGTTCACCGAGCAGTTCGGCCAACGACCCAAAGCGCCAGTAAGGCGCCGCTGTCCGGTTACTTCAAGCCGACGAGGTATTCGACGAGGTCGCGGATTTCGCGCTTGGTCAGCAGGTCGGCCATGTTCGGCGGCATGCCGGAGGGCGCGGTCTCGCGCGTTTTGATGTCGGGTTTCTTGAGCGTGACCGGCGGCAGGCCCGGCGCCTGGAGGACCAATTCCGCATCGTTCTCGCTTTGCGCGAGGCCGGCCTGAATGTCGCCGTTTTTCATCGTGACGATGAGCATCTGGAAGCTCTCGGCGATCTTCGCGTTTGGCACGACGATCGATTCCAAAAGGTAGGCGCGGTCTTTTTTGGCGGCGATGTCGGTGAGGTCGGGACCGGCTTCACCGCCGGAGCCTTTGACCTTGTGGCAGCGCAGGCAGGCCGCGGCGGCGTGCTCCTTGAAGAGCGTCTCGCCGCGCTTTTCGTCGCCGCCCACCAGCGCCACCCGGAAGGCGGCGAGCGGGTCGTCTTTCGGCAGCGAATCCTGGTAGGCTTTGAGCGCGGTCTGAACCGTCAACGCGGGATGCTGCGCGGCGGCTTCGAGCAGTTCGAGCTGGGCTTCCGGGGCGATGCGTCCTTTGCGTAGCGCGGTGAGAAGCTCAACGATTTCCTGATCGGCTGACGCGCTCTTGATGCCGCCGAGCGCGAGCAGCGCGGCTTTTTGCTCGGGGAGCTTGGCCGTGGAAAAGGCGCGGGCGAGCTGGCGCGCGGCGGCTTCGGGATCGAGCTTGGCGAGCATCGCGCCAGCGGTGATGCGCAGCGCGGGATCGGCATCAGCCGAGGCCTGCTGGATCGCCGCGGGCAGCGCGGCGTCGCCGAAAGCCGCGAGCGTTTCCAAGGCGCGGCTGCGCACGCTCACCGGAATTTTTGCATCGCCGAGCAGTCCCGCGAGGGCGCTGGCTTCTTCATTGATGCCGAGTTTCGCGACGGCCTCCACAGCGGCGAGGAGGAGCGGCTCGCGATCTCGGGCGGCCAGCAATTGCGGCAGGACGCCGCGCAGAGCTGCAACGGCGGGCGCCGGATTGCGAGCGGGCAGCGGGCGGAAGACCCCGGCCACGCGATCGCGGGCGGGCGGCTGCGCCCAGAGCGCGAGTTGCTGGATCGCTTCGAGCCGTGCGGGTTGAAAGGCGTCGCTCCGCGCGGCGAAGGTGGCCAGCGCTTGCGCGGACTCCGCGGTGCCGAGGCGGAAGTTGGCGTTGAGCGCGCGGAAGATGAATGTCTCGTCGGTCGCGGGCTGGTTCGCGAGCGCGGCGAGTGGCGGGTAGGCGCCGACGATACCTTCGTCATTGATCGCGCGCGCCGCCTCGATCACGAGGAGCGGATTTTCGTCGCGGAGAAACTGTGCAATCTCAGACCGCCCGAGCCGCCGCATGGCGAGCAGCGAGGCCATCCGCACGTGCTCGGACTGGTGCTTCGCGGTTTCCTCCAGCGCGCCGAAATCGTTCATCCCAACCAGGGCCATGACGTAGCCGTGCCGCAGCACCGGATCGCGGATCCCGGCTTCGTGGATCATCAGCGTCAACTGCCCGAGCGCCTCGCGCCGCCCGAGCTTGGCGAGCGCTTGCGCGGCGAAGAAGCTGACCCGCTCCTCGGGGCTGCGGAGCATTTTGACCAAGCCATCGTAGGCCGACTGCGCGCGCACATCGCCGAGCACCTGGGCGGTCTGGCAGCGTACTTCGAGATCGTCGTCCTCGAGCAGCGGCAGCAGCGGTTCGAGCTTCTTCGCGCCGGCGCCGGGCGTCTGGTATTCCGCGCGGCGCGCGATGATGCCGAGGCCCCAGATGGCGTGCAGCCGCGAGAGCGTCGTCTCACTGCCGACGCCCGCCGGCGCTTGCGCGACATCAAGGAAGGCTTGCTCACCATCGGGCAGCTTCGCGAGCGCCCACTCGGCTTCGAGGCGGATGCGCTGGTCGGGATACCTGAGGTAGTCGCGCAGCTCAATCGCGACCTTTTGTTTCAAGCCAGTCGCGAGCAATTGCTGCACTTCGAGCGCCCGTGATTCGAGATGGCTGCGCTCGTCGAACACGCGAAAAATGCGTCCGCGCCCCGTGCCTTCCCAGCCCTCGCCCCACTCGGTGAAATACATTTTGCTGTCGGGGCCGAACGCCACGTCGGTCGCCTGGCAATCGCCGACGTAAACGTGCTGATCGAGCAGCATGAAACCGGCGCCGTTCGCCTTCACCGTCCACGACGAAATCGCGCTGCGGGCCGACGTGCCCTTGAAGCCGCAAATGAAGAAGTGGTCGTCGTAACGTACGCTGAGGCCGGTGCCGGGGTAGAAGGCGATGCCGGAGGGGCCGTCGGGGATGTTGGCGATCGGCGGGAGAATGTAAGCGGCCTGTCCCTCGAAGCGCGGCATCCAGAGCTTTTCGACGAGCCACGGATTGTGCGTCTTGCCGAGCGGCGGATGCTGCCAGCCCACGCGCCAGCCGTAGTCGGCGCCTTCCACGAGATATTCCCAGCGCTCCTGGTCGCCCTGGTCGCAGTCGTTGTCGCCGGTGAAGAAATTGCCGAAATTATCAAAGGCCAGCTCCTGCGGATTGCGCAGACCGCGGCAGAAAAGCTCGAGATGGGAGCCGTCGGGTTCGCAGCGGAAGACGCCGCCTTCATCGGGGATGGCGATGGTCTTGCCTTCCTTCGTTTTCACATTCGCGCCGCGATCGCCGACGGAGAAATAGAGCCGCCCATCGGGGCCGAGGATGAGGCCGTGCAGATCGTGGCCGGTGAAGCTGAAGCGCACGCCGTAGCCAGTGCTGATGACTTCGCGCTTCGTCGCCTGACCTTTTTCATCCGGGCCGTCGAAACGCCAGACGTTCGGGATATTCGTGAACCAGACCTGCCCGTCGTGCGCGAGGACGCCCGAGGCGATGCCATCCATCGTCGTGGTGAAGCCGTCGGCAAACACGGTCGAAGTTTCCGCCACACCGTCGCCATCGCGGTCCTGCACGAGGCGGATGACTTCGGTCTCGATGCCGAGCTTCTGCCACTCTCCGGGAAAGTTCTTGCGAATCTGCGCCTCACGATCGGCGACGGTGCGGTTCGCCATGTCGTCTTCGAGCATGAAAAGGTAGTGCCGGATATCGAGCACGCTGCTGCGGTAGCGATAGGTCTCCGACGTGTAGCAGCGGCCGAGATGGTCGATGGCGAAAGCCACGGGATTGCCGAGGAGCGGCTCGGCGGCGAAGAGCTCGACCTTGCATTCGGGCTGGAGACGGAAGCGCTGCTGCGCCTTGCGGGCTTCATCGGAAGCGGGCCGCAGCGCAGGCGTGGCGACGCGCTCGGGGCCTTTCAGCGGCGTGGGCGCGGCGCTACCGGGGGCGAGTTCCACGGCGAGGCCGGCGGGAGCAAAGGCAGCGAGGAGGAGCAGCCAGCAGGCGGCGGAGCGGACGGGGGCGAAATGCATCGCGTGATGCTAATGAGCGAGCCGACCAAAGCAAGGAACTGGGAGTGCGCGCGGCAAAAGGAAGTGCAGGCGCTTTTGAACGACAGACGTAGTGTCATGTCGGACGGGGAAAACAACCACTCGGCCCCCGCCACACGTAACTCCTCAACGCCACGTATGAAATCAATCCATCCCCTCTCACTCTCCATCGCCGCAGTATTGCTCGGCACCGCCTTGAGCCCGATCGCCTATGGCGAGGAAGCGCCGGTCGTCAAAGTCGATCCGAAGCCCATGACGCAGGTCGCCGGCACGATCACGACTTTCGCACCGGTCGTGGAGAAAGTCGGACCCAACGTCGTCACCATCGCCACCTCGAAAATGGTCACTCGCAGCGCCGCGCAGGGCCAGAACCCGATGCTCAACGATCCCCTCTTCCGCCGCTTCTTCGGCATCCCCGAGGATCCCGATGCCCAGCCGGACAAGGACGAAGCGCCGAACGCCAAGGGCAAGAAGCGCAAGCAAATGTCCGGGCTCGGCTCGGGCGTCATCGTCAGCCCGGAAGGCCACATCATCACGAACAACCACGTGATCGACGGCGCCGATGAGATCATCGTGAAAGTCGGCAACGAGAAGCACGAATACATCGCCAAAAAAATCGGGACCGATCCGAGCACGGACATCGCGGTCCTGAAGATCGAGCCGAAAACGAAGCTGCAAGGCATCACCTTTGCCGACAGCGACAAGATCCGCGTGGGTGACCTCGCGATCGCTGTGGGCAATCCGTTTGGGCTCACGCAATCGGTCACGATGGGCATCGTCAGCGCCACGGGCCGCGGCGGCACCGGCATCACGGATTTCGAGAACTTCATCCAGACCGATGCGTCGATCAATCCTGGCAACTCCGGCGGCGCGCTGGTCGATATGGAAGGCCGGTTGATCGGCATCAACACGGCGATCTTCAGCCGTTCGGGTGGCAATCAGGGCATCGGCTTCGCCGTGCCGGCCAATCTTGTGCATACGGTCATGGATGGCCTGATCAAGAACGGCAAAGTCTCGCGCGGCTTCCTCGGTATCGCCCTGCAACCGCTGAGTGAGGAATTGTCCAAGGCCTTCAAAATCGAGAACAACGCCGGGGCGCTCGTCTCCGCGGTGACTTCCAAGAGCCCGGCGGAAAAAGCGGGCGTGGTCGCGGGCGATGTCGTCGTCGAAGTGAACGGCAAGACCGTGGACGGCCCGCGCGAACTGCAACTGCTGGTCGCCGGGTTCGCGCCGGGCACGAAGGTGGACGTGAAGTTGATCCGCGACGGCAAGGAGAAGTCGGTGAACGTCGAGCTCGGCGAGCGTCCGAACATGCGCGTCGCCGCGGCGGACAAGCCCGAGAAGCCCGAAGATCCCGATGTGCTGGACGGCGTGACCGTGGGTGACATCGATGCCGAAACGCGCAAGAAATTCGACCTGCCTGAGGCGACTAAAGGGGTCGTCATCACCGAGGTCGATCAGGATTCGGCCAGCGCCGAGGCGGGGTTGAAAGTCGGCGACGTGATCCACGAGGTCAATCGCGAGGCCATCACCTCCTCGAAGCAGGCGGTGGAGCTGAGCGAGAAGGTGAAGAAGGAAAAAAAGGTCCTGCTGCGCGTCTCCACGAAGGGCAACAGCCGCTACGTGGTCGTCGAGCACAAAGAATAGTCCGCTCACGAAGGTCATTCCGAAGAAGCCCCGCTGGAAACGGCGGGGCTTTTTCTTTGCCGCATGCGTCCGTCCGCAGCCGAAAAATCGCCGGAGGATTTTTTAGAAGCTGTCCGCAAAGGCTTCTGCTACGAAATGCGCGATGTCTGCTCCCTCCA
Organism: Chthoniobacterales bacterium; assembly: GCA_038208565.1. Lineage (GTDB taxonomy): Bacteria > Verrucomicrobiota > Verrucomicrobiia > Chthoniobacterales > Chthoniobacteraceae > Chthoniobacter. Next base: position 9,325 of record JBBQYR010000097.1, on the reverse strand, counting down.
CAAATCGTAGTCGCATTCTCACCCTCGTGGCCGCTTTCCTCGGCTGGATGTTCGATGGCTTCGAGATGGGTCTTTTCCCTCTCGTCGGCCAGCCCGCACTGAAGGACCTGCTCGGGGAAGCGAGCCAGGGCGATACGGCGAAATGGTTTGGGGCGATCATCGCGGTGTTCCTCGTGGGCGCGGCGAGCGGCGGGGTGCTTTTCGGCTGGCTGGGCGACAAGATCGGGCGGGTGCGGGCGATGTCGCTGAGCATTTTCACCTACGCGATTTTCACCGGGCTGTGCGGCTTTGCCACCGAGGCGTGGCACATCGCGGCGTTCCGTTTTGTCGCTTCGCTCGGCATGGGTGGCGAGTGGGCGCTCGGCGTGGCACTGGTGAATGAGATCTGGCCCGACAAATCGCGGGCGCTGACCGCGGGCTTGATCGGCGCGGCCGCCAATATCGGTTATTTGCTGGCCGCGGTGCTGAGCATGCTTCTGCTGGAGTTCACCTCGAATACGAAGGGCGTGCTCCTGTTCATCGGCTTCTCGCAGGGCACGGCGGACTACCTGCTGGCGAATTCCGCCTGGCGCCTGCTGATGATCAGCGGCGCTTTCCCCGCTTTCCTGGTCTTGCTCATCCGGTTGTTTGTGCCGGAGTCGGAGAAATGGGAGGCCGAACGGGACCGCGGTCATACTTCGCACTGGGCCAATGTGGATCTTTTCGGCGTGCTCCTCGGGAGCCTCGCTTCGCTCGCGATCATCTGGGCGTGGTCGCCCGCGGGCACCAGTGCGCCGATCGCGACGGTGATCACCGTCCTCGGCCTGGCCGTGGCGCTGGTCGGCTTCGTCTATCCGGTGAAGCGATACCTCGCGCGCTCCGAAGCGGCGGGTTCTTTCACCCACCGCCACAATGAAAGCGTGATCCGCATGATGCTCTTCGGCGCCGGCATCGCGGCGGTCGCGCTCCTCGGCACGTGGGGTTCCACGCAGTGGGCACCGCGCTGGGTGGTGGAAAAACTCGCTCCCGGCACGCCGCACGCCAAGGAGTGGACGCTCATCTGGCTCTCGATCGGTGCGATCGTCGGGACCATGGCCGCCGCCCTCGCGGCAGGGCATTTCGGGCGGCGCAAAACCTACCTCGTGCTCTGCGTGAGCTCGATCGGCGGCGCGCTGCTGCTCTACCAGACCAATACCGCCTACAATCACTATTTCCTCTTCTGCACCTTCATCGCGGGCGCCACGACGGCATCATTCTACGGCTTCTTCCCGCTCTATCTGCCGGAGCTTTTCCCGACCTCGGTGCGCGCGACCGGACAGGGATTCGCGTTCAATTTCGGCCGGATCGTCGCGGCGATCGGCGGTTTGCAGACGGCAAACTTGATGACATTTTTCGATAACAGTTTTCCCAAAGCCGCTACCGTGATGGCGGCGATCTACCTCGTGGGCATGGGCATCATCTGGCTCGGCCCCGAGACCAAAGGTCGTCCGCTGCCCGAATAAATGAAACCGGAACCCGGTTCCGCCACCGCACTCCATCCTTTAGAACTGTCTCCCACGGAGGCTGTGCTGGCGTCGTGCGATGGTGCCGAATTGGTCGCGCTGCTCAGCGCCGTCACCCATGATTTGGTGTGGGACTGGGACGTGCAGGCCAGGCAGGTCATCTACAATGAGAGATTCATCGCCGCGCTCGGCGAAGCGCCGTCCGAGTATCCCGCGGCTCATGAGTGGTGGAAATCGCGGGCGCATCCCGAAGATCTGGCCCACCTCAAAAAGCTCTACGATGCCGCCTTCGCCGCCGGTCAGTCCTTCCTCGCCTACCGCTACCGCATCCTGAATCGAGAGGGTCACTACGTGACGCTCGAAAGCCGCGCCAACCTCCTGCGCGACGCCTCCGGGCAACTCGTGCGCGTGCTCGTCATCTCCCGCGACATGAGCGAGCGCCAGCGGGCCGAGGAAGCGCAGGCCCGGCTGACGCGGATTCTCGAAGCCACGACGGACTTTGTCGGCATGGCCTCCCCCGAGGGCACCTGCTTTTACATCAACGAGGCCGGCCGCAAAATGATCGGCCTGACCGAGGACGAACCCCTGTCCCTCGCCGTCGCGCAAATCCATCCCGAGTGGGCCAACGAGATCGTATTCAAAGAAGCGATCCCGACCGCGATCCGCGACGGTTATTGGAAAGGCGAAACCGCACTGCTTCATCGGGACGGTCACGAGTTTCCCGTTTCCCAAGTCCTCCTCTCCCACACCGGAGTGGATGGAACGGTCGAATTCATCTCCTCGATCATCCGCGATCTGAGCGACCGAAAGCGCGAGGAGATCGCCCGCATCGAGTGGGCCAACCGCTACGACGCGGCGATCCGCGCGAGCGGCCAGGTGCTCTTCGACTGGAATTCATTCAACAACGAAGTCACCTACGCCGGCGACCTGGAGCGCATGTTTGGTTACAACCTCGTCGAGATGGAGGGCGGACTGAATCGATTCCGGCAATTGATCCATCCCGACGACCTGCCGAGCTTCGACGAGCAAGTGCAGAAGACCCTCGCGACGCGCGATCCGTTCCAGCTCGAGTTCCGCATTCAGCACAAGAACGGCCCCTACATTTACCTCGAGGAAAAAGGTTACTTCTTCCTCGATCGCCGCGGGCAGTTCGGGCGCATGGTCGGTTTTTTCGCGGACATCACCGCGCAGAAGAAAGACCAGCTCGCCCTCGCCGAGGCGCATGAAAGCCTCGAGCATCGCGTCGCTCAGCGCACCGCCGAACTGGCGCGTGCGACCACCGCGATCGAAGACCGCGCGCACCAGCAGGAAGCCGTTGCCGAACTCGGCCAGCGCGCCTTGTCGGGCGTCCCGCTCGGGCCTTTGATGGAACAGGCGCTGAAGATCATCCGCTCCATTCTGCGCGTCGATTGCTGCTCGCTGCTGGCCATGACGATCGACAGCCAGCAATTCGTCGTCCGCGCGCAACTCGGCTGGCCCGACGCGCAGAACGACAATCGCTTCCCCATGGGGACCGGCTCACAATCCGGCTACACCGTGATGACCGGCCAACCGGTGGTCGTGGACGATATCCTGAAAGAGCGGCGCTTCGTCTCCTCACGTCTGGTGCTGAATACCGGCCTGCGCAGCAGCGTGAGCGTGCTCATCGAAGGCGAAACGAAACCCCTCGGCGTGCTCATTGCCTTCACCCGCGACCTGCGAAAATTCGCGCCGCACGATGTCCATTTCCTCCAGTCGGTGGCCAACGTGCTCACCGCGGCCATCCAGCGCGAACGCGCGGAGGAAACCGTGCGCATGGCGCGCGAACAGGCCGAGGAGGCCAGCCGCGCGAAGAGCGAATTCCTCTCGCGCATGAGCCACGAGCTGCGCACCCCGCTCAACGCCATCCTCGGCTTCACGCAACTGCTCGAACTCGAGGAGCCGACGCCCAACCAGATCGAAAGCGTGCAGCATATTTCCAACGCCGGGAAACACCTCCTCTCGCTGATCAACGAGGTGCTCGATATTTCCCGGATCGAAGCCGGCCGGCTCGCCCTCACGCCCGAGCCCGTGGATGTTCCCGAGTTCCTCCAGGGCTCGCTCGAAATCATCCGCCCGCTCGCCACGCGGCACGGGATCGACCTCATCTTCGAAGCCGGTTCCGCCACGGCCCCGGTGCGCGTCCTCGCCGATCGCCAGCGCCTCCAGCAGGTGATGCTCAATCTTTTGTCGAATGGCGTGAAATACAACCGCCCCGGCGGCCACGTGACGGTGAGCTACCGCGATGAAGGTTCGCAGATCCGCATCTCCGTCACCGATACCGGTCTCGGCATCGCTCCGGAAAAGGTCGCGCGGCTCTTCCTGCCCTTCGAGCGCCTCGGCGCGGAGTCCACCGACGTCGCAGGCTCGGGCATCGGCCTGGCCCTGTCGCGCGGCATCGTCACCGCCTTGCACGGGCAATTGAACGTGGAGAGCCGGGTCGATGAAGGGAGCACCTTCTGGGTGACTCTGCCGCGCACCCACGAAGCGCCGATCGCCTCGATCCGCGCGCCAGCTCCCGCATCCTCCGCCTCCCCTGCGGTCGCCGAAAAAGCCGACCCCGGGAAAACGCAGGTCATCCTCTACATCGAGGATCAGGATCTGAACCTGCGCCTCGTCGAGCGCATCCTGAGCCCGAAATCTCAATACCGCCTACTCACCGCGATGCAGGGCGGGCTCGGCCTCGACCTCGCGCGGGAGCATCAGCCCGACCTCATCCTGCTCGATCTCAACCTGCCCGACATGGCGGGCGACGAAGTCCTCCGGCGGCTGAAGAGCGATCCGCGCGTGAGCGCGATCCCGGTGCTCATGGTCAGCGCCGATGCCATGGGCGACCGCGTCGAGGAGCTGATCCGACTCGGCGCGAGCGGCTACCTCACCAAGCCCTACAAGCTCACGGAGTTCATGCGCGTGGTCGAGGAAGCGCTGGGCAATTCCTAGACAGCGTCGTACTCCCGAAGGTTCCGCGCGGATCCTCCATGTGAACCACAAAACCGGCCACGACACGGCCCGCGGCCTCGCGCCGGATAAGGTGGTGCGTTGGTTGCTTCCGATCCTTGATTCGCGGGCGCGGACGGGCACACTCCACGGCATGCCTTCCCGCGCCACTCTCGCCCTGCTCCTCCTCTCCTCGATCACAGCGCTGGCCGCCGACTGGCCGAACTTCCGCGGGCCGACGCATGACGGGGTTTCATCCGAGAAAAGCTGGAAGGCGGAGTGGTCGAGCGAGCCGCCGGTAGCGTGGAAGGCCAAGGTGGGGCTGGGGTTTTCATCGATCGTGGTGGCCAATGGGCGCGCGGCGACGGCGGGTCACGCAGATGGGAAGGACACGCTTTTCTGCTTCGACGCGGCGACCGGCAAGGAGCTGTGGAAGCACAGCTACGCGGCGGAGCTGGGCGATAAGTTTTACGAAGGAGGGACGACGGGCACGCCGACCTTCGAAGGCGATCGGCTCTACTGGCTGAGCCGCTGGGGGGATTTTTTCTGCTTCGACGCGGCGAGCGGGAAGATGGTGTGGCAGGCGAATCTGGCGAAGGAGACGGAGGCACCGATCCCGACGTGGGGCTACACCGGCGCGCCGCTGGTCCAGGGTGATCTGCTGGTGGTAAATGTCGGAGACGCCGGTGCGGCAGTGCAGAAGGCGACGGGCAAGCTGGTGTGGAAATCGGCGGCGAAGGATTGCGGCTACTCCACGCCCTTCCCGCTGACGCAAGGCGGCAAGGCGCTCGCGGTGCTGGCCAATGCGGACAGTTACGTGGCAGTGGACGTGAAGACCGGCGCGGAGGTGTGGCGTCAGCGCTGGCTCACGCAGTACAACGTGAATGCGGCGAACCCGGTGATCAGCGGCGACCTGATGTTCCTTTCCACGGGCTACGGCAAAGGCGGCGCGCAATTCAAACTCGGCCCCGGCGCGCCGACCCAGGCATGGAAGACGAAGGCGCTACGCACGCAGATGAATGCCGCGGTCCTGCACGAAGGCCACCTCTACGGCGTGGATGGCGACACCACGGAGAAGGCGACGCTCAAGTGCCTGGACTTCGCCACGGGCAAGGAGAAGTGGGCCGAGCCGGGCTTTGGCTCCGGGGGGGTGATCGTGGCCGATGGCCAGCTGATCGCGCTCAGCGCCGTCGGGGAGCTGCTCATCGCGCCGGCGACGCCCGAGGGTTTCAAACCGACGACGCGCACGCAAGTGCTCGGCCCGAAATGCTGGACCGCGCCGGTGCTCGCGAACGGCTTTATCTACTGCCGCAACCAGCGCGGGGAGATCGCCGTCGTCGATGTCCGCGCGAAGTAGAAACCACTTTCCCTACCCCGTCATCCTGAGCTTGCGAAGGACCAGTGATCTCTGTCTTTCCTCACCCGCATACATATCTGCAAGCGCGTTCGCGATAAACTGGTGAAGAAAGGCAGAAGTCAGAGATTCTTCACTTCGTTCAGAATGACAGTATTGGTTTTCTCCGACCACCCATGAACCGCCGCCGTTTCCTTCAGCACACCGCCCTCGCCAGCGCCGCTTTCTCCGCCGCGCCTTTCCTCCGCGCCGCCGAGCCGAAGAAGCTCCGCACCGCACTCATCGGCTCCGGCTGGTGGGGCAAGAACATCCTCAAGGAAGCGATCGCGTCTGGGCGCTGTCAGGTGGTGGCGCTCGCCGATGTCGATACGAACATCCTCGAAATCTCCGCCGAGCAGGTGAACGACCTGAACGGCGACTCCCCGAAGACCTATCGCGACTACCGCGAGCTACTGGAGAAGGAGAAGCCGGACATCGTGATCATCGCCACGCCAGATCATTGGCACGCGCTCAATACCATCGACGCGCTCAAGGCGGGCGCGCATGTCTTCGTGGAAAAGCCGACCGGGCACACGATCAACGAGAGCAAGGCGATGCTGAAGGCGGCGCAGGAAAGTGGGCGCGTGGTGCAGGTCGGCCTGCACCGGCGCATCGGGCCGCATCATGTGAACGGGATGAAGTTCCTGAAATCAGGTGCGGTCGGCGACGTCGGGATGGTCCGACTTTTCGCGCACAACGCCGGCTCCGGTCCGGAGAAGCCGACGCCCAATGAACCCGCTCCCGAGAGCATGGACTGGAACATGTGGTGCGGACCGGCGCCGCTGCGGCCCTTTAGCAAAAAGCTGCATCCCGGCGGCTGGCGCAACACGCTCGATTTCGCCAACGGCACGCTCGGCGATTGGGGCGTGCATTGGCTCGACCAGGTGCTGTGGTGGAGCGGCGAGGCGGGGCCGAAGCGCGTTTTTTGCACCGGCGATCGGCCGGTGTTTGGCGCGCCGGTTTTAAACGACAAGGAGCAGACGAGCGACGCGCCGGATCATCAGGTGGCGACTTATGAATTCGAAAAGTTCACGTGCGTGTGGGAACACCGGAAGTTCGGCGGCAACGACACCGAGAAGCACAAGATCGGCGCTTATTTTTACGGGACCAAGGGCGTGCTGCACATCGGCTGGCGGGATGGCTGGACGTTTTACCCGACGGCGAAAGGCGGGAAGATCGAGCACGAGGATTCGCAGCTCCAGGAGCCCGATGGGCACAATCTCACGCTGCTCTGGGCGGACTTCATGGCGGCGATCGACAAGCGCAGCGCCCCGACCGCGGGCATCGAGCTGGCGCACCGCGCCTCGATCATGCCGCTGCTCGGGATGATCTCGTGGCGTGCAGGCCGGAGTTTGAATTGGGACGCCGCGAAGGAGCAGATCATCGGCGACCCCGAAGCGAGCAAGCTGCTCAGCCGCCCGTATCGCGCGCCTTGGGTTTATCCGGCGTGAGTTGATCCGGGCTACTTCGCGGCGAATTCGTGGATCGTGAGTGAGCGGAAGACTTCGCCCGGGCGGAGCGTCGTGGTCGGGAAGTTCGGGTGATTCGGCGAATCGGGGAAGTGCTGCGTTTCAAAACATACGCCGGCGTGCGGGCCGTAGGTCTGGCCGCCGCGGCCCGCGACGCCCTTGAGATGATTGCCGGTGTAAACCTGCACGCCCGGTTGCGTGGTCAGCACGCGCATCGTCCGACCGCTCGCCGGGTCGCGCACTTCCGCCGCGACGGCGAGATCGCCGAGCTTCGCGTCGAGCACGAAGTTGTGATCGAAACCTCCCGGCAGGCCCGCGCCTTTCAGCTTCGCGATGTCCTGGCCGATCGGCTTCGCTTTCGTGAAATCGAGCGGGGTCTCGGCGACGGCGAGATATTGGCCGGTGGGAATGAGCGCCGCATCGACGGCGGTGATGTGCTTGGCGTTGAGCTTTAGTTCGTGCCCGAGCACGTCGCCGGTGCCGGCGAGATTCCAGTAGGTGTGATTGGTCAGGTTCACGACCGTCGGCAAATCGGTCGTCGCCTCATACGCGATCCAGAGCTCGTTCGCGTCGGTCAGCTTGTAAGTCACCGCGACCTGTAGCTCGCCGGGATAACCTTCCTCGCCATCCGCCGAGGTGTAGCTGAAACGCACCGCATCCGCGCCGCGCGCCTCGGCCTGCCAGATGCGTTTGTCGAAGCCGCGTTTGCCGCCGTGGATATGGTTCGGGCCGCTGTTCGCCGCGAGGGTGAAGAGACGGCCATCGAGACTGAACTGCGCCTTGGCGAGGCGGTTGGCATAGCGCCCGGCGATGCTGCCGAAAAACGGATGCGGCTGCGCGTAGCGTTCCAGGGAATCGAAGCCGAGCGTCATATCCGCGAGCTTGCCCTCGCGATCGGGCGTCGACATCTCGATCAGCGTCGCGCCCCACGTAAGCACCCGAGCACGCAGGCCGGCCTTGTTGGTCAGCGTCCACACTTCCACGGCGCCATCCGGCGTCGTGAAGGCCGGCGCACGCTGCGGATCGGCGAGTGCGGGCAGTCCGAAGGCGATGAGGAGAAGCAGAACGAAGACGGGGGATTTCATGCACCCTATTCCAGCAATCCACGCCGCTCGTGGCGAGGAGAAGTCCACCTCCCACGCTCGCGGAACATTCACGAAGCGCGGCTTGCACGCCCTTCCCTCCCGCCTTATGTCTTACGCCCCTTAAAAACAGACCTCATGATTAACTGGATCCTCAAAAAGATCATCGGCTCAAAAAACACGCGACTCGTGAAGAGTTTGCGGCCGATCGTCGTGCGCATTAACGAGCTGGAAAAGGAGTTCCAAAAACTGAGCGACGAGGAATTGCGCGCGAAGACCGCGATGTGGAAGGAACGGCTCACGAAGATCGACGATGAGAACGAGCAGCAGGTCGTGCTGAACGAGATTCTGCCGGAAGCTTTTGCCGCGGTGAAGAGTGCGGCCCGCCGGATGTGCGGCAAAACCTACAGCGTGTGCGACCAGCCTTACACCTGGAACATGGTCCACTTCGACGTGCAGCTCATCGGCGGCATGTGCCTGCACCGCGGGACGATCGCGGAAATGGCCACCGGCGAAGGCAAGACGCTCGTCGCTACGCTCCCGCTTTATCTCAATGCGCTCACCGGCAAGGGCGCGCATCTCGTCACCACGAACGACTACCTCGCCCGCCGCGACGGCGAGACGATGGGCCAGCTTTACTCCTTCCTCGGGCTGACGACCGGCATCCTGCAGCACGACCAATATCCGACCGAGCGCCGCGCGCAGTACTACTGCGACATCACCTACGGCATGAACTCGGAGTTCGGCTTCGACTATCTGCGCGACAACGGCATGGCCTCCTCCCAGGACCAGCAGGTGCAGCGCGGCTACCATTTTGCGATCGTCGATGAAGTCGATTCCATCCTCATCGATGAAGCGCGCACCCCGCTGATCATCAGTGGCCCCGCGACCGTCTCGACGCACCAGTACGACAAATTCAAGCCACTCGTGGATCAGCTCGTGAAG
>JBBQYR010000096.1:0-16828 GCA_038208565.1 Chthoniobacterales bacterium | reverse complement strand
GTATTTCGCCGAGCAAGTCCAGCCGCTGATCGATGGCGACATGGTCCGCTGGATCGGCCCGGTGAATCACACGCAGAAAAACGAACTCCTGCGCGATGCCGCCGCGCTCATTTTCCCGATCCAGTGGGATGAGCCGTTCGGCTTGGTGATGATCGAGGCGATGGCCTGCGGGACGCCCGTGGTCGCGCATCGCCGCGGCTCGGTGCAGGAGGTGGTTGACGACGGCATCACTGGGTATCACGCCAGCGTGATCGATGCGCTCGCCGAACTCGTGCCCCAAGCGCTCGAACTCGACCGCGCCAAGGTGCGGGCGCACGCCGAAGCGCGCTTTGGTTTCCGCGCGATGACCGACGCCTACGTCGATCTCTACCGGCAACTCATCGGAGCAGGGACGCGCCCTACTCGATGATGTGCATGTAGGTGGTGTCGGTTTGCTTGCGGAAGCCGCCGGTGCTGAGCGCGCCATTGTCCATCCGCGTATCGATGTCGGTCATACGGACATCATCGGGATTGCCAGGCGTGCCGGCCACAAAGTTGACCCCCAGTTGCGCGACTGGAAGGAGAGGACTGCCAGCGCCGGGTTCCCAGTCCCAGAGACCACCGATCGGGGTGGTGCTGCTCCACGCCATGCCGTTCAGATACGGATTCATGCCCGAAGGGATCGCGCCGGGAGCGGCCTGGCTGGGGTAGCGGTTGTTTTCCGCGGCATACATTTCGAAGCCGGCGGTGCCGGTTCGTAGATCGGTGATGAACTTGGTGTTCTGGGCGAGGTTCCGCGCGCGTAAGAACGCGGGCATCGCGACGATCAAGACGTCGGAGAGAATGGCGACGATGATCATCAGCTCGACGAGGGTGAAGGCTGATCGTTTATGGGATTTGCGCATGATGGTAATGATGAATTAGCCGCCTGTTTAAGCAGTTCTTGAGCCACTGATTCCCGTCTAATCCTACCTACTTCGGCGCGTGACTTGACTTAAGGTGCTCTTTCAGGAAATCGGCTCCGAAATCGTGGTCGAAGTCGCGCCAGAGGCAATGCACGTGGTTCGCCTCGTTCTGCGTATTATCATATTCGAGAACGAAATTCCCACCCTGGACCCGGTAGTAGTGCGGTTCGCCACGCTCCAGTCCGCCGGCCCACGCGAAGTGCAGCTTGTCGAGGCCCGCTTTCTCCAGCTTCGCCCACTCCTCGGTCGCCACATCCGGGCGCCGGCTGAAGAGGTATTCTTTCACGAGCTTGGTCAGCATCGCCTTCTGCTCGGCGGACAGCTTGTCCTGCGAAAGGCCTTCCGGCTTCGTCGGGTCCACGCGTCCCGGGGCGTTGAGGACTTCCTTCGGCGCGGTTGCGTTGATGATCGCCACCTTGCGCTGCTCCTCGCTCAGTGACTTCACGAGCGTGCGGCCGAGTTCTTCCTCCACGGCCAGCACGCGCGTCCCGGTGCGCGCGCCGGTGCGGACTTCGCCGGGGTTCGTGCCGAAAAAGGAGGGCGTGAGCGAGGGCGCCCCGGCTCCACCGACGGTGAAGTTCAGCGCCAGGTGATGCCCCTCGAAGCGCCAGCCCCACGGCTCCGTCCCGCCGGGCGTGCCGAAGATCGTCACGAAATACAGCTCCGGGTTGCGCTTCTTGCCTTCGGTATCGTTTTCCAGCACCGCCAGGATCGCCTCCAGGCTCATGATCGACACCGCCTTCGCATACCCGCGATGGCTCATGCCGGTCGAAAGCAGCGCGTGGGCGAGCAGCCGCTGCTCCTGGGTCATTTCCTTGATCGGCAATCCCTTGCGCGGTCGCGTGATGAAGTGCCAGTCCTTGCGCTCGGCATCGGCAAACTCAAACCGCGCCTGCGTGCGCTGCTCCGGGGTGAGGGCGACGAGGAAGTTCTTCGCCGCCGCGGCCATCTCGTCCGAAGCCTCGTGGGCGCGGAGCGGGGACAGGGCACAGGTGAAGGCGAGGGCGAGGGGGAGGAGGCGTGGGAGTTTCATGGATATGGAATGGTGGATGGGAGGGGTGAGTTGGCGGGGGAAAAATGCTGTCATTCTGAGCTTGCGAAGAACCTCAGACCTCGGCCTTTCCTCACCGATCTGCCCACCAGCGAGCGACGGCCGGGTGGGAAGGCGCGAGAAGAAGAGCGAGATCAGAGATTCTTCGCAGGCTCAGAATGACAGGTGATGGGACAGCTCCGCGCCAGTCTATTTCTTAGGCCACTGCCAGCTTTCGTCGAAGAATCCCGCGTCCACGACCTGCCCCGGCCATTGGTCGCTCGGCGGCGTGCGCAGGTCGATGAGCGCCCAGTCGGGCAGCTTCGGCGTCTGCAGCGCGTTGGAAGTCTTCGCGCCCATGCGGAAGGTGAACCCGCTGTTGATCACCACGTAACGTTCGGGGTTCGCGGGGTTCGGGTAGATGAAGATCGGTGCGTGATCCGCGGCAGTGGCGGTCTGGGTGCCGAAGACCAGCGCATCCTTTGTCCACTGGATGGGCAGGTGCGGCAGGAGCTGCGCGATCGCCTGGTTACTGCCCGGGTCGCCCCAGAGCACGAGGTGGGAAGTGGCCACGTCCTGCGCCGTCAGCGCGGTGTCGTCCTTCACCCGCACGTCGCCGCGGAAGACCTTGCGCCATTCCACGATCGCGCGCTCGAGTTCGGCCTGCGCCCACGCGCCGACCTTGTCGTTCAGCGCTTTCCCGGTCGGGCGCACGAAGATGAACGAGTCCATGAAGGCGTCATCGATCGGGCCTTGCAGGCCGTGGCGTTTGGGTGGCACGGGCAGCGGTCCGGTCTTCTTGCGCAGGTCCACGGGATTCATGGCGATGTTCTCCACCACTCGCGGGGCGGGCGCCGGGCGCCATTTCCCTTCCGACTTCCGGAAGTGCGCCACCCACCCCTCCTTCACCGCTGGCCCGACCAGCTCCTGCTCATCGATCACCACCCGCGGTGGGTGCGTCTTGTCCAGCGGCGCCGGTCCTGCGGGGAGCTGGATGGTGAAGGCCGTGATGTTCTTCGTCTTGATGCGGAAGGTCCCTTCGTCCACCAGCTCCGCATCGATCTCCGCGCGTTCCCAGTGCCGCTCCAGCGCGTCGAGCGTGATCCACTTCATCTGGTTGTAGCGCAGCGTGTAGGTCTGGAAGCGCACCTTGGGCGGCATCACCACGCGGCCTTTATTCACGATCTCCTCGAAGCGCCGGGCCAGCACCTTCTTCGTCTCCGGCTCGTATTTGTGACCCGTCGCCGGCCCGATCAGATGCTCCATCTTCATCCCTTCCGAGGCCAGCGCCGTAGCCATCATGTCCGCCGCCTGTTTCTGCGGATCGTCCGCGCCGCTGTAGACCACCAGCGGCACATTGGCAAAATTCGCCGCCACGTCCGTCGCGTTGTAGAGCCGGAAAAGCGTCTCCTCCCACGGCTTCGGCGGCTCCTTCTTCGGGTCGTAGACCTTGGCATACACCTGCGTCTCCGCAAAGCCCGCGCCCGGCCCGACCACCGCCCACAGCCCGGCGTGATGCGCCCCCAGGTGCCAGCTCGTAGCTCCCCCCATCGAGAAACCCAGCACCGCGATCCGCTGCGGATCGATCGCGTAACGCCGCTGCACCTCGGCCAGCGCCTCAAAGGCATCCGTCTCCCCGGCAAATTTGCTCGCATTGCACCAGCGCCCGTAGAGATGCAGCTCGAAGGCGTGCGCCGGGGCAAAGTCGCGCTTCGCCTTCAGCCGCCCCGCGATGAAAGCGACCTCACTCAGCGTATCGCCGCGCCCGTGGAACCACAGGTAAATGGGCCGCGGCGTCTTCTCGCCGGGCTTCCAATCGTCGGGCACGATCAACCCGTACGGCTGCACCGAATCATCGATCCGCGAGCGATAGCCGAGCACGAGCGGCCCGGTCGCGCTCGTCCACGCGGGGTTGCCAGCGCCGAGTTCCTTGGCCCGCTGCAGGCCGAGATCGAGCTGCGCCTTGGCCGCCGCGATCTCCTGCGGTTTAAAAAATTCGTCGTATTGCAGCGCATACCGCGCCGCCTTGTGCAGCACCTCCACGTCGGGCACCCACGCCTGTTTGGCCGTGTTCGCGCGGTCCGCCGCCGTCTCCGGCCGGCCCCAGCGCACCGTGCCCAGGGTCAAGGACGCGAGTTCCTTTTGCAGCGCATCGAGCCGCTGGGTCAGCTCCGCCGCATCGGCCTCCGGCACGGCGATCCCGGGGGGAGGGTTCTGTTTCGAGGTCGGCGTCGCCTGGGCGAAGAGCAGGGTGGGGGCGAGCAACAGAGGGAGGAGCTGTCTCATGTGGGCGATAATGGGGAGTTTTTTAGAGGCTCGGGAACGGGAATAGGGCAAAATGAGCGAAATCGGGGCGGTCCAGAGTCAGCCGGGCGCCTTCTCTGTCGCCCCAGAGGCGAGCAGGGTGCTCGAGGTCGTCAAAACGATGGTCGCCGAGCCGGGGATGAGTAGATGGGACGGCTCTAGGACGGGCGTTGGGTGGATGGGCAGTATCTGGGACGCCAGAACGCTGGGCTCTGGACCGGGGCGGAGGCTGCGGGTCGTCCCAGCGACGAACGGAGCCCCGGGAGGGAGTGTGTGGGGCACCGAAAACGACGGACGCGGAGCCGAGGCATAGTAGTCCTCGCCCCCATGACGGTCGTTCCGGCGACCGGCAGACTCCTCCCCGCCTCGATGATGGCCGTCGGAGAGTCCCCTACATGCCGACCGGAGCCGTTCCGCCCGCGCCCATTCCGGTTCAGCAGTCGCCCCGCTCATTTCGCCGGCACCTGCCACTGCTCGTCGAAGAACCCGGCATTGAGGACCAGGCCGGGCCACTTGCCGTCGGCGGGAGTGTTCACATCGATGAAGGCCCAATCGGGGAGCTTCGGGATCTGCTGGGAGTTATTGAGCAGCGCGTCCTCGCGGAAGGTCGGGCCGCTATTAAGGACGACGTATTTCGTCGGGTTGAGCGGGTTCGGGAAGATGAGCACGGGCGCGGTGTGCGTGGCGTCGTAGGTCTGCCCGGCAAAGGTGATCGTCTTCGCGTCCCACTTCACCGGGAGCTGGCCGGCGATCTTCTTGAGCACGGCATTGCTGCTCGGGTCGCCCCAGAGGATGAGGTTCGAGTTGGCAATGTCGGCGTCGGTGATCTCGGTATCGGCCTTCACCGGAGCGTCGCCGCGGAAGACCTTGCGCCAGAAGCCGGTGGCGTGGTCGAACTCGCTCGCGACCCACGCGCCGACCTTGTCGTTGAGCGGCGTCCCGGTGGGTTTCACGAACACGAATGAGGACATGAAGGCGTGATCGACGGGGCCGCAGAGGCGAGTGTTCTTGGCGGGAACGATATGAGCGCCCATTCCGCTGAAACCTACCCACTTCGCTCCTTCACGCACGAGATGTGCGCCCCATCCATCTTGATCTAGCTCGATCGGATAAGGTGTGCCATCGATATTACCCCTCACCTTCGTGCCCACAGGGAACGTGGATCGTGGCAGCAAGATGAAGAGTTGGGCAACATTCTTTGTTCGGATGGTGATTTCATTTCCGGCAATCTCCGCATCGACGTCAGCGCGCTCCCATTGTTTCTGCATCTGGCTGATGCGAACCCATTTCATTTGCGGATAGATGAGCGAGTAAGTGACGAAGCGCACTTTCTTCGGCACCGCCTCGTGTTTGGCGATCGCTGCATCGATGAGCTTCTCGATCTCCGGCTTGGCCTCGGGTTTGATCTTGTGCGGGGTCTGCGGCCCGATGACGTGGTGGAACTCGACGTCCGGCGCGGTGCCGGTGACGCGCGCTTCCTCCGCCGTGGCCGAACCATCGCCGGGCTCGACTTTGTTGAGCACGGCGACGGGCGGGTTGGTGTTGCCGGCATCCATGCGGGCGTAGCGGATCATGATGTCGCAGGCCTGCTTCTGCCCGTCGAGTTCGCCGGAGTAGGCGACGGTCGTGGTGTTGCTGAGATTGGCGACGCTGTCGGTGGCGTCATACCAGCGGTAGAGCACTTCCTCCCACCAGGTCGGCGGGGTCTTGCCCTCGGCATAGACTTTATTGAACTCGCGCGTCTCGGCGAAACCCGCGCCCGGCTGGACGACGGCCCACATCCCGGCGAAGTGCGTGCCAAATTGCCAGACCGCCGCGCCGCCCATGCTGAAGCCGCGCATGACCAGCTTGTTCGGGTCGATGTTGTAGTACTTGCGGGCGTCGTCGAGCGCCTCAAAGAGATCGACTTCGCCGGCGAATTTGTTGGCGTTGCAGTAGCGGCCGTAGAGATGGAGCGTGATCGTGCCGGCGGGGGTGAACTCGCCTTTGCTGGTCAGCCGCTGGTTGATGAAGTCGAGCTCGGTAAGCGTCTCGCCGCGGCCGTGGGCCCAGAAGTCGAGACGGCGCGCGGTCTTCTCCCCGGGCTGGTAATCGGGGGGCAGGACGATGCCATAGGGCTGGATGGAGCCGTCGATCTTCGAGACGTATCCGCGCACGACCATGGCGGGGAGCTTGTCCTTACCATCGGCGGTCGGCTTGCCGTCGGTGCCCGCGATGTGGTTCCAACCGGGCTTCCCGGCTTTCAGCTCGGCGAGGCGCTGGTTGCCGAGTTCGAGGAGGAGCTTGGCGGTGCCGACCTGCTTGGGGTTGAAGAATTCGTTGTAACGCAACGCCCAATCGACGGCTTTGTGAAAGACCTGCACGTCGGGGAGCTGCGCGAGGAGCTCGGGTTTGTTTTTGAGGCTGTGCTTGACGACGGTCAGGTCCTTGCCGAGCGCGGTGACGCCGGTCTGGAGTTCGGCGCGGTCGCCGTCGGAGATGGCGATGCCGGGCTGCGGGATGAGCTTGATGCCGAGCTTGTCGAGGACGGGCGGGGGAGTGGGCTTGGGCTTCGGAGCCGGGGTGGCGGCAGAAGGCGCGGGCGCTTGCGCCGAAGCGGTGGCGCCGAGCAGCGCGGTGGTGAGGACGAGGGCGGAGACGGAGCGGCAGAGCCGAAGGGAGGGGGTCATGGCGAGGGCGCGAGTAGTATCACCCCGCAATCACGCCGCACGCCTTTTCCTTAGCCGCGGCGTCGGCTGACGACGTCTCCGGGAAAAAAGAAGGCGCCCTCCGCGAAGAGGGCGCCTTGCTTGGAGAAACTGACGGCAGATTTACCGGCGCTTGGGCGCGCCATACTTGCGGCCCGTGGGCGCTTCCGCGGTCACCGGGCCGGATTGGCCGGCGAGGAGCGAATAGCTGTCGCGAACCGAAGCCATGAGGTGATCCCAGAAGAACGAGCGGGCTTGGGCGCGCTCGGCGCCGATTTGCTGGGCGACCTGCGCGAGGCACTGATCGAGAGTGTCCTCGAGGTAAGGCGAGTCGATGCCGCCGACGCTGATTTGGTCGGCGGTCTGACCGGCGAGCGCGCGGATTTCTTCGCCCTGAACGACATTCTGCAGGCCACCGAAGGAGCGATAGACGGCGGCGAGCTTGAGCATCTGGCCGATGCGATTGCGGGCGGCGGCGGCGTCCGCGTGTGAGGCGAAGAACTTGGCCTCCCGGGCGTAGTCGCGCCAGACGCTGCGGGTATCGGGCAGGGTCTCGGATTTGTAGGCGCCGGCGCGGACTTGGGCGAGGTCGATCTTGGCGAGGAAGTCGTCCATCTTGCGGGTGTCCGCGATCCAGAAGAGGTCTTGCGAGGCGGTGGAAGGCGCGGGAGCGGCAGCTTGCCGCTGGGCAGTCGGGGTGGCCGATTCGGCGAAGGCGGAGAGCCCGGAAGCGGCGAGAAGTGAGAGGACGAGGAGTTGGTTCATGGCTGTAACGAGTGCTTGTATCATAATTACTAGCAACGCGCGTGCCGCGCCGATGAGTGCCGTGAATTTTCTTCACTAAATCCCAGCGCCGTGCCGCAATGAGAAGGCGCCCCCCTTGCGGAAGGCGCCTTCATTTTGGTGAGCGATAAGCCGAATTCTGTTCCGCCGCGGTTGCCCGCCGCGGTGATGATCATTTCTCTCGACCCGCTCGCGCGGATCGCCGTGCGCCTTGCGGCAGCACTAATGCGACTATTACCCGGAAGCTGCCCGACTTGCGCCGGGCGACCCAGGCGGGTCGTGCTCCCTGTTATGTCTTGCACCGCATGGGGTTTATCATGCCCCGGGGCTTGCGCACCGGGCGGTGGGCTCTTACCCCGCCTTTTCACCCTGACCTGCGGCTCCCTCACGGAAACCGCCGGCGGTATATTCTCTGTGACACTTTCCGTCGCGCCTCGCTTTCGCGAGACGCTCCCGCGCGTTTTACGCGGCATGCTGCCTGGTGGTGTTCGGACTTTCCTCTCCCGGCCGAAGCCGACAGCGATCACCTGCTCACCGGCGGCAGAGTCGTGCGGAGTCGGGCTGCAGGGAAGGAGAATCTTGGCCCGCGGGTGGCGCCGCAAAAAATACCCTCAACTTTTTTCCAGCAAAAAACCGCGAGGTGGGTTATCTACGCCGGGAAGTCCTCTTCCCTCCCCAAAATCACATGTTCGGAACTAAACAGAAAAAGAAAGCCGCCTGGGTCCAAAGCGCCCTTGAACGTTACGAGCGCCCCTTGCTCCAGTACTCGATGAGCATCGTCGGGGAAGTCGAGCGCGCGCGCGATGTGGTGCAGGAGACTTTCATGCGTCTGCACAATCAGGAGCAGGAGGCGATCGAGGGGCATCTTTCGCAGTGGCTCTTCACGGTGTGCCGGAACTGCTCGCTGAAGTCTCTCAAGAAGGAAGACCGTTACATTTACGTCGAGGCGCAGGAGTTTGAGCAGAAGCGCTGCGAAGGGCTGACGCCGCTCATGGAGTTGGAGCGCAAGGAGCGCGTGGAGCGGCTCATGGAGCTCGTGAAAGAGCTGCCGAAGAATCAATACGAGGTGGTTCGCCTGCGTTTTCACCATCACCATTCCTATCAGGAGATCAGCGAGATCACCGGCCTGAGCGTGGGGAATGTGGGATTTTTGCTGAACGCCGCGATGCGCAATCTGCGCGGCAAGATGGACCGCGACGAAAAGGACGAGAAGATCGTCTATCTCAAGAAGGGAGTGGCGTAAGGTGCGGGGACAGATTTCCGATCAAGACCTCACGGACTACGCGCTCAACGAGCTCGATCCGAATGAGCGCCTCTACGTCGAGTCGATGCTCGCCGTCTCCGAGGAGTGCCGCAACGACGTCTACGAGATGATCGATGCAGCGATGATGCTCGAGCAAGGCTTTGAGCGGGAAGACGGCGTCACTGCGCTCGCGCTCACGACGGCCCAGCGTCAGGCTCTACTGAATGTTCGGACGCCCGGTCGATTTGTGCAGCGCTCGGCGGCGGTCCTCGCCGCCGCAGCCGCTGTCGCCCTCGCCTTTGTGAGCAAGGACGTGTGGCTTCCGAAAATGCCGACCACCCAAGTGGCGCGTGCTTCCAGCCAGATGAGCACCTTCGTCGCGCAGGCCGTTTCCTCGGCGGAAAAAGAAGATTTCCTCAGTCAGTTGGCGGGCATCCGCAAGCTGACCGAAGACTCCGCCAAGTGGCTGCCCACGCAGGCGCCCGCTGGTGCAATGGTTGGCGGTTCGGCGCCCTCGATCAGTCTCGAAGTCGCGCCGCGCACCTCGCTGGAATTCGTCCCTTGATCCCCCAGCGCGTCCCGCCGCGCGCATCAATTGTTGACGCCGTTCGCTGCATCGCTTGCCGAACGGCGTTTTAGTTTCTAGAACACCCGCTCTTCCACCCAGTAATGTCCACCAGCACACCCTCCGCGCCCACTTCCGCCGCCTCCGTTCCCATCGACGACAAAGCCGCCGCGGCGATGCTCGTCGATGCCTTCAAGAAGATCACCGATGAGATGGGCAAGTTCATCGTCGGCCAGCAGGACGTGATCGAGCAACTCGTGATCGCCGTTCTCGCCGGCGGTCACTGCCTGCTCGAAGGCGTGCCCGGTCTCGCGAAGACTGCGATGATCCGCTCGCTCTCGCGCACCATGGATTTGTCATTCCGGCGCATCCAATTCACGCCCGACCTGATGCCCTCCGACATCACCGGCACGGACATCATCCAGGAAGATCCCACGACCGGCCACCGGCGGTTCGTTTTCCAAAAAGGCCCGATCTTCACGCAGATGCTCCTCGCGGATGAAATCAACCGCACGCCGCCGAAGACGCAGGCCGCGCTGCTCGAAGCGATGCAGGAGCACAGCGTCACCGTCGGCGGTCACACGCTGAAACTGGAAGAGCCGTTCTTCGTCCTCGCGACGCAAAACCCGATCGAGCAGGAAGGCACCTACCCGCTGCCCGAGGCGCAAAAGGATCGCTTCATCTTCCTCGTCAAAGTCGATTACCCGGCGCGCGAGCACGAGCGGCAGATCATCGCCCGCACCACCGGCACATTCACCGCGGACCTTCAGCCCGTCATCAATGGCGAGCAGATCCAGCAATTGCAGAAAGTCGTGCGCAAGGTGCCGGTGCCTGATCACGTGATCGACTTCGTCCTCGATCTCGTGCGCTTCACGCGCCCGAACACGCCCGACGCGCCGGCTTGGGTGAAAGACCTCATCGAATGGGGGGCCGGCCCGCGCGCCTGCCAAAACATCGTCCTCGCCGCGAAAGTCCGCGCCGTCCTGCGCGGCCGCTTCCATGTCACCGACGACGATATCGAAGCACTCGCGCTCCCGGTCTTACGCCACCGCGTCGTCCCGACATTCAACGCCGAGGCCGAGGGCATCAAGGTGGACGACATCATCACGCGCATCGTGAAGTCGGTGCCGCGGAAGGAAGCGAAGCGCGTGCTCTAAGACCGGCGGCTCCGCATGGCGCACGTCTCGGATTTTCTCACCCCGACTGATCTCCAAAAGATCAGCAACCTGCAGGTCGTCGCCAAGCAGGTCGTCGAAGGCTTTTGCTCGGGCATGCACCGCTCGCCGCACAAGGGCTTCAGCGTCGAGTTCAAACAGCACCGGCAATACGTGCCCGGCGACGAAATCCGGCACATCGACTGGCGTGTCTTCGGCCGCAGCGATCGCTTTTACATCCGCGAATACGAGGAGGAGACAAACCTCCGCGCGACCCTCCTGCTCGATTGCAGCGGCTCGATGAACTACGGCCGCAACGGCCTGACGAAGTTCCACTACGCCTCGCGCCTCGCCGCCTCGCTCTCGTATCTCATGCTCGGCCAGCAGGACAGCGTGGGCCTCGTCACGTTCGACACGAAGATCCGCAAATACATCCCGCCGCGCTCGCGCGTCTCGCATCTGCGCGTGCTCATCGATGAACTGCAGCGCAGCCAGCCCGGTGGCGAAACGGAACTCGGCGACGTCTTCCACGATCTCGTGCCCAAGCTGCACCGGCGCGGCTTGCTCGTGATCCTCTCCGACTGCTTTGGAAACGTGCCGTCCCTGCTCAAGGCGCTCGCGCACTTTCGCCACGCGCACCACGAGATCCTCGTTTTCCAAATCTGGGACCGTGATGAACTGGAGTTTCCGTTCAAGCAGTGGACGCAATTTGAGTCGCTGGAGATCGACGGCGCGAAGCACCTGCTCGACCCGGCGCTCCTGCGCGAAGCGTATCTCGCGAACCTCGAAAAATTCCGCGATGAACTGCTCCGCGGCTGCCGCCGGCACAAGATCGACCTCGTGCCGTTTGTCACCGACCAGCCCTACGCCGAGGCGCTCGCGGCTTACGTCAACCGCCGGAGGACGCGCGGATGAATTTCCTCAACATCGCCCTGCTCGGCGGCGTGGCCGCGCTGGCCATCCCGATCATCATCCATCTCTTCCACAAGAACCGCTTCCAGGTCGTGAAGTGGGGCGCGATGCACCTGCTCGAAGCTGTCCTCCGCACCAACCAGCGCCGGATCCGCATCGAGCAAATCATCCTGCTCATCATCCGCGCCGCGATCCCTGCGATCCTCGCGCTCTGCATGGCGCGACCCGTGTGGAAAGGCGTGCAGAAGCTCATGGGCGAGGCCCGCACCTCGACCGTGATCCTGCTCGATAACAGCTACTCCATGGCCGCGAGCCGCGCGGGCACGTCGAACTTTTCGCTCGCTCGCGACGAAGCCGCGCGCCTGCTCAATGAACTCCCGCGCGGCTCCGACGCGCAGGTCGTGCTCATGGGCGAAGGCGGCGCGCCGCTGCTCGACGAACCGACTTACGACCTCGCGCGCCTCACGCTTTCGCTCAAGCAAATCGAAGCAGGGTACGGCGCGGCCACAGTTCCCGCGGCGCTGGATTTCGCCTCGGGCGTCTTCGGCCAGATGCGCGAGTCGAGCCGCAACCTGATCGTGATGACGGATTTTCAGCGGATCAGTTTCGAGGCAGTGGAAGACGCACAAGTCGGGCAGATGCTCGATCGTCTGCGCAAACAGTCGCTCCCGCCGGAGATCACATTTTTCGACATCGGCGGGGAGGCGAAGGACAACGTCGCCATCGAGTCGCTGGAGTTTTCCCGACTCATGGTCGGGGTCGGGCAGAAGATCCAGATCCGCGCGAACCTGCGGAACTTCGGCGACGCGCCCTATCAGGACCTGCGCGTTTATTTCAAAGCCGACGGCAAGGAACGCTCGATGGCGCAGATCAAACTCGGGCCGCGCGAAAAGGGGCAGGTGCTTTTCACTCATTCGTTTGAAACCGCGGGCTCCCATGTCGTCGAGGTGATCGCCGACGCCGACGCGCTCAAGGCCGACAACAGCTACGCCGCCAGCATTCCGGTGCGCGACAAGGTGCCGGTGCTGCTCGTCAACGGCGACCCGAGTTCCGAGCCGCTCAAGGGCGAGACCGACTTCGCCGAGATCGCGCTCCAGCCTTACAGCAGCACGGGCAAGGTCGCGCTGGCCGATCTCATCGCGACCAAAGTCGTGCGCGCCGAAAACCTCGACGCCGCCGCGCTGGTCAACTCCGCCGTCGTCGTGCTCGCCAACGTCCGCCAACTCGACGGCGGTCAGATCAAAGCGCTGGAAGAGTTCGTGAAGAACGGCGGCGGGCTGCTGCTCTTCCCCGGCAGCCGCATCGATTCCGCGTGGTCGAATGGCACGCTCTTCAAGGATGGCAAAGGTTTGCAGCCGCTGACGCTTGGCCCGCTCGGCGGCGATTTGAAAGAGGGCGCGCCTTCCGTCGGCATCGTCTCCCAGCGCTTCGATCATCCGGCGCTCGATCTTTTCAACGACCCGCGCAACGGCACCGTCTCCGATGCCGCGATCAAGATGTGGTTCCGCTTGAAGGAGCCGACCGCGGCGAGCGCCAATGCGCCGACGATCCTCGCGCGCCTCACGAGCGGCGATCCCTTCCTCGTCGAGAAACGCTTCGGCGATGGCCTCGTCATTCAATGCGCCGTGCCGTGCGACGCGGATTGGAGCAACCTGCCAATGCGCCCGTTTTTCCTCCCGCTCATGCAGCGCCTCACGGTCTATCTCGCCTCGACTGTCTTCCCGCCGCGCAACCTCGATGTCGGCAAGCCGCTCATCGCTTTCCTGCCTCTCGCCGATGCTGGCAAAAGCGCGGCGCTCGTCCTGCCCGATGGTTCTTCGCGCGAAGTGCCCGTGATCAAGAAGAGCGAGCGCGGCGTCGTCGAATTCAGCAAGACGCAGCAGCCCGGCCTCTACACGCTCAACGCTCCCGGCGGCACGGTGACGCACTTCGTCGTCAATACCTCACGCCGCGAATCCGACCTCGCCAAACTCACGCCCGCCGAGATCGCGGACTTTGCGAAGTCGCACAACGTCGCGCTCGTCCGCACGGGCGCGGAATACAAGCAACTCGACCGCACCCGGCGCTTCGGCAGCGAATTCTGGCGGCCCTTGCTCTGGCTGCTGCTCGGCCTGCTGTTCCTCGAATTGTTCCTGCAGCAGCGGTTTGGGCGCGTCCGGCGCGCGTCGGCGATCAAGGCGAAGAGGGAAGTGCCGGCATGAGTTCGGAAAGCGTTCAGTCCTCGCTACGCTTCGTCGGCGACTGGCCGTGGTGGGCCGGTCTCGGCACCGCCCTCGTGCTCGGCGGCGCGGCGTGGTGGATGTATCGGCGGGAAACGCGCGACTCGTCCCGGTGGGTGCGCACGCTGCTTCCCGCGCTCCGCGCTCTGGCCGTCGCGATGATCGTCCTGATGCTCAGCGGCCCGGTGCTGCATCATCGCAAAATCATCGGCCAGCTTTCCCGCCTGCTGCTCTTCGTCGATGGCTCCAAGAGCATGGAACTCAGCGATCCCTCGATGGATCCCGGCCGCAAGATTCTGATCCTGCAACGCCTCGGGCTGTGGCGCTCCGATGCCGTGAAGATGGACCTCCCGCAAGCCGGCGAAGCGCTCGCTGCGGCGCAGAGCCTCGCAGTGAAAGGGCGCGAGAGCACCACGACCGCGGCGGAGGAGTGGAAGACGCTCGCGCGTGATTTCGAGGCGAAGATCGGCGCCGCCCGCGATGCCATGATCCGCGGCGGATTCGAGCCCGACCGGCTCGACGCCTTCACCCGCGAGGTCAGCGTGTCCGCCCGCGAACTCGCCAGCCGCGAAATCCGCCAGCTCGACGATCGCAACCGCGCCGCGCAGGACCTCGCACGGCTTGGCGAAGCCGCCGGGCGCTGGCAGCGCGAGGTCAATGCCCGCTTCGAGCGCGACCTCCAGCAGATCGCCCCCGGCGAAAACTCCCCGCTGAAAACCGCGCTCGCGAAATTCGACGCGCTCCCGCGCTGGCAGCGGCTCCAGGCGCTCCTGCTCGAAGGTGAAAAGGAAAAGCTGCTCGCCCGCCTCGCGCAGAGCTTCGATGTGCGGCTCGTCGAGATCGCCGGCGCCGAGGCAAAGAATTTCTGGCAGCCGACGCGCAAGGACTCCTCACTCCCCACCGGCCTGCCCAAGCCCGAGGGCGACATCACCAATCTCGCCACCGCGCTCAAGAGCGCCGCGACCGGCGACGCCAGGCAGGAGCGCGGCGCCATCGTGCTATTCAGCGACGGCCAGCACAACGAAGGCGAGTCGCCGCTCGAAGTCGCCAAGATCCTCGCGGGTCGCGGCCTCCCGCTTTACACCGTCGGCTTCGGCAGCCAGACCCGCCCGCGCGATCTCGCCGTGGTGAAGATCGACGCTCCCGACTCGGTCTTCTTCGAGGACCGCATCGCCGGGCAGATCACGCTCAAGGACGACCTCCCCGCCGGCCTGCCATTTCAGGTCACCGTGCAGGACGGCGACAAAGTGCTCTGGCAGCAGGCCCTCGTCTCCGAGGGCAGCAATGTCCGCAAAGTCCCGTTCTCCTTTCCGCTCAGCGACACCGTGAAAGACCGGCTCAAGACCAAGCCCGGCGACGCCGAGATCACCGCGCTCCCGATCGAGTTGAAAGTCAGCGTCTCCGCCGTGGAAGGGGACCGCGAACTCAACAACAACTCCGCCAGCCTCCGCGTCCGCGCCCTCACGCAAAAGCGCCGCATCCTCATCGTCGATGGCCGCTCGCGCTGGGAGACCCGCTACCTGCGCAATATGTTCGAGCGCGACGAACAGTGGCAGGTGAACAGCGTCATCACCGGCGCCAGCGCCATTCCCGGCGTCCTCCCGCGGGGCGAAAAAGACGGCCAGTTCCCCAACGACGCCGCGCTCCTCCAGCCCTACGACCTCATCATCTTCGGCGAAGTGCCCCGCGCCCTTTTCAAGGACGAGGAACTCACTTGGCTGAGCGATTTCGTCTCCGGTCGCGGCGGCGCGCTCGTCTTCATCGATGGCCCGCGGCTGCGCCTCAAGGAATACGCCGGCACCCCGCTCGCCCCGCTCTTTCCCGTCGAGTGGAAAACCCCCGACGTCCGCGACGCCGGCATGAAGCTCTCGCTCACTGAGCGCGCCGCCGCGCTCCCCTCGTTCGCCCTTTCGCCCGACAAGACCCAGAACCTCGAAGTCTGGAGCAATCTCCAGCCGCCGCATTGGATCTCGGGCGTCACCGCGCTGGCCGGGGCCGAGACCCTCGCGGAGGTCAGCGTCGGCGGGCGCCAGCTCCCCGCCATCGTCGCCCGTCCCTTCGGCGCGGGCCGCGTGCTCTATCAGGGCTTCGATGACTCCTGGCGCTGGCGCTACGAGGTCGCCGATCAATACCACGTCCGCTATTGGAACCAGATCGCCAACTGGCTCGCCGAGCTGCCCTTCGCCGTCCGCGACAAGCTCATCTCCCTCGACGCCGGCGCGCTCACCTACCGCCCCGGCGACTCCGCCGACCTCCGCGTCCGCCTGCGCGACGGGCAGGGCCGGCCGGTCACCAATGCCGCCGTCGATGCCGTCCTCCTCCGCGAGGGCAAACGCGTCGCCACCATCCGCCTCACCCCCGACGACAACGCCGGCGGACTCTTCCGCGGCCGCACCTCCGCCCTCGAGCCCGGCAGCTACGAAGTCGCCGTCGAATCCGCCGCCCTCGCCGAGCGCGATTCCAAAGCGCGCACCAGCTTCAAAGTCGAGACCCTCGAGACCGGCGAACTCACCCAGCTCAGCCTGAACGAGGAACTGCTCCGCCAGATGTCCGCCGCCACCGGCGGCGAATACCTGCGCGAAGAAGGCATCGACCGCCTCGTGGACCTGCTCGCCCCGATCAGCCAGGGCCGCGTCGTCGAGAGCGATACCGTGCTCTGGCAGAGCTACTGGTGGTTCCTCCCGATCGTCCTCCTGCTCACCGCCGAGTGGATCATCCGCAAGCGCGTCGGGATGCTCTAGCCGATCGGCGCCCCCGCGCCTTGACCCCGCGCCCGCGCTTCCCCTAGCGTCCGTCGTCATGGTCGCGGCAAAACCTTCCTCTCTCGTGGAGCCGCGCGTCGTCTATTTATACCAAATTGGTGAAATGATCAGACACCTGCCCAGCCCGGAGGGCTGAAGGAAATTAGCTCCGGGTGAAACCCGGAGTTTCGGACCACCATCCGATGCACCCCGGAGGGTGTGCCGGAAGCAGCCAGCCATGCACCT
>JBBQYR010000095.1:0-16850 GCA_038208565.1 Chthoniobacterales bacterium | reverse complement strand
CTGGTCGCCCGGCGTGAAGTGGGACGTGGCGCCGGGCAGCGTCACGCACCTCACGGAGTTCTTCGGCCCAGTGCTCGGCGTGATGCGCTTCACCCGCCTCAGCGAGGCGATCGAACTCGTGAACGCCACCGGCTACGGCCTGACCTCCGGCCTCGAATCGCTCGACGAGCGCGAGCAGGCGGAATGGCGCGCCGGCATCCGCGCGGGCAATCTCTACATCAATCGCCCGACGACCGGCGCGATCGTGCTGCGACAGCCTTTCGGCGGCATGGGCAAGTCGTGCTTCGGGCCGGGGATGAAGGCGGGCGGGCCGAACTACGTCGCGCAGTTCATGCGCTTCACGCCGCGCGCGGTGCGACCCAGCGAGACGCCGGTCAGCAATCCCCAACTGCGCAACCTGCAGGAGCATCTCGAAGCAGTGGAAATCTCCGCGCCGCGCGAGGAGGTCACGCGCCTGCTCGTCGCGATCCGCAGCTACGACCGCTGGGCTCGCGAGGAGTTCAGCCGCGAGCACGATCACTTTCGCCTGCTCGGCCAGGACAACTTCCGGCGCTACCTGCCGTTCCGCGAAGTCCGGGTCCGCGTGCATCCCGCGGATTCGTTTTTTGAAATCTTCGCCCGTGTGTGCGCGGCGCAAGCCGTCGGCTGCCGCGTGCTCGTGAGCAGCCCGCCCGACGCCGACCTTCCGGCCGTGCGGACGCTCGACGATTTCACCGACTCGTGGGCGGGGAGCATTGAGTTCCTCGAAGAGAGCGACGCGCAATTGGAGGCTGCCGTGCGCGGTGGCTGGACCGAGCGCCTCCGGTTCGCGGCCCCGGAGAGGATTCCCGTGGCCCTGCGCGTGACCGCGGCGGAAATGCAGGTCCATCTGGCCGACACCCCGGTGCTGGGCGAAGGGCGCGTTGAAATGCTGTGGTACGTACGCGAACAAAGCTTGAGCCTCGACTACCACCGCTACGGCAATCTCGGTTCGCGGTCGGGGGAACGCCGGGCGGAACCTCGGTAAGAACGACAAAAACGCTCGCCGCCCAATCGCGCGGACGGTATTTCCCCCGGCGCCATGATGGCCTCGGCACCTGCCCCCAATCTTTCAGAACTCACCCACCGCGAATCGCCCAGCCATCCCACGACGGACTGGCGCGCGTGGCTGACGGCGCTGGCCTTCGGGCTGGCCGCTTTTGCGCTCTTCACTCGGCACAACGATTTCCCCTTTTACTATCACACCGACGAGCCGAGCAAGGTGAAGCAGGTGCTGACCAAGGAGCGCAACTTTCACCACCCACTGCTCCTCCTGGAATCGACGGAAGTGGCGCTGGTCCTGACCGGTGCCGCCCGCGATCCGCAGTCGGTGGTCGAAGCCGGGCGCACCGTCTCCGCCTTCTATGCGGCGCTCGCCGTGGTCGCGCTCACCCTGCTGGCCTGGAGCCACGGCGGGCCGATCGCGGCCGGCCTCGCGGGCACGCTCCTGGCCACGCATCCCGTCCTCTTCGAACTGGCGCACTACATGAAGGAGGATTGTTCACTCCTCGCCGGCGTCGCGGTGTGTTTTCTCGGTCTCCAGCTTTACTCGCGGCGTCCCACCCTGCTGCGGGCGGCGCTCACCGGCGCCGCCGCCGGGCTCGCGTGTTCGAGCAAGCTCATCGGCGTGGTGATCGCCATCGTGGCGCTCCTCGTCGTGCTGGCCACGCCGCGCCATGGAGCGCGCGGCGACTGGCGGGCGGCGGCGATTTTTCTAGGCGCCGCACTGCTCGTCTTCGGGTTCATCAATGCCGACGCGCTCCGGCAATTGGCCGGGGTGCGCGGCGGGCTGGACAATGAACTTAAGCGGATCGACGAAGGCACCGACGAGCGCCAGGGCACGTTGCAGATCAAATACCTGAGCAAGTTCGGCCGGGTGATTTCGTGGCCGCTGCTGCTGGGGGCGTGCTTCTGGATTTACCACCGCTGGCGGCAGCGCCGGGCGCAGTCGCTGGCCACCTGGGCGCTGATCGCGTTCCCGCTGCTGTTCGCTGCGGCGCTCAGCGTCGCGCCAGTGACGAAGGAGCGTTACCTTCTGCCGGTGTTCGCGCTGTTTTGCGTGCTGGGGGCGCTCGGCATCGTCGAACTGGCCGCGCTCCGGCCCTTTCGCCGGGCCAGGGTCGCCGCCGGAGCCCTCGCGGCGCTCGCCCTCGCCTGGCATCTCCCGAAGCTCGTCACCTACCACCGCGAATTTTCCCTCGATGACCGGCGCGATCTGGCCGCGTGGATTCGCGAAAACCTGCCGCCAAGTGCCACCATCATTCACGACCGCCGCGTGCGCTTCGACTACGCCCAAAAGGACGGACTCCCGATCGATCGCATCCCGCAACAGACCCGGCGCCCCAGACGCTTCCTCCATGAATTTGGCACCCTCGCCGAATTGCGCGCGCAGGGCGTAAAATACGCGGTGCTTTGCGAGCCCGACTACGCCAGCGCGCTGCGGCCCCGAGAAAAGAAGGATCAGCGCCTCGACGCGGCCCAGCAATTTTACCAGCAAATCATGACCGACGGCCGGCAGCTCTGGGCTCGCCCGAGCGGGCATATCTTTTACCTCCGTCCGGGGCTGCAACTCTACGAACTCCCGTAGCACGGCGGCCCCGCTGGACCGCGGGCGGGTGAACTGCCGGGCGCCGCGTTCGCTTGCCACGGATCGCCGACGCCGCGACGCTCGCGCATGTTTTTCCCTCTTCGCCTCTGGCGATGGTCGTCCCTTGCGGCGCTTTTTCTGACAGCACTCTTCCTGACCGCCGCCGGCGTTCGCCGATTTCTGCCTTTCCCACCGATCGAGGGCATCGAAGGAAGACTCGCCTGGTTCGCTCAGCACGAGGCGTCTTATGACACACTCTTCGTCGGATCGAGCCGCGTCTTTTGGCACATCATTCCGCGGGAATTCGATGCGGCGATGGCGGAGGCGGGACAGCCCACCCGGTCGTTCAATCTCGGCTACACCAGCGTGCGACCGCCGGAGGACAGCTACGTGCTGGAAAAAGCGTTGGCCTCTCGCACGGCGCCGCTGCGCTATGTGGTGGTCGAGGCCGACGAGATCACTCTGGAAATCCGCCACGAGATCGCGGGAACTTCCAGGCTTTTCTATTGGCATGACCTGCGGCGCATGAGGGCGCTGATCGTCCAGGCATTCTCCGAAGTCGGGACGGATGCGAGCTGGTGGGCAAATCTGGATGAACGCCGCGATGCCGCGCGGTTGCTCGGCGCGCACCTCCGCCCTTCTCTGGTCTGGGCGACCAATCTGGGGCGGAGAGAAGCGCTGCTTGCACCGGCGCGGGCGGAACGCGACTGGGACGAAGTGGTCGGCGTGCGTCGCGACGGTTTTACGGAAGAGAAGGACGACGCCCTGAGCGCCCGCGAGGCCAAGGAACTGCGCTCCGAACTGAAAAAGACCGACCAGCGCCCCACCGTCGCCACCGCCGCCAGCCAGGATCTCTTCGCGGACATGGAGCGGCGCATCGCCGCGACGGGCGCGCGGATGATCGTGATCGTGCCGCCTCGGACCGGAACCGGCCGCTACCTTCCCGACCCAAAACGCTTCCCGCATCTGCTGGTCTTCGATTTCAGCGACCAGGCGCGCTACCCCGAACTCTTCGAGGCGCGCCATCGCTACGATTCCGAGCATCTCAATCTGACCGGAGCCGGCGTCTTCACCCGCCTGCTGGCGGCGCGGCTGCTCACGGTGCGATAGACGGCCACCCGGCTTGACCGCGGGCCGGCGGAAAATACTCTCGCTCGCGTGAAACCCACCCCCGCTCCAGTGCGTCGCCTTCCCTTCCCCGAGCACTTGTGACGTTCCCCGTCCTGGCCGGCGCGAGCCGCATCGAGCCCTCCACCATTCCTTGGAAACAGTGCCTCTGGCTCTGCCTGCCGGCGCTGGTCATCGGCGCCGTCCTGCGCATCTCGTTGCTCGTGGCCATTCCCGAGGGCTACTACGGACCGGACACCAATTCTTATCTGCACACCGCGTGGACGTTGTGGGAGCACGGTGAGATCGCCATCACGGCGAAGCGCCGCTGGATTTATCCGGTCGTCCTCGCGATCGTGCCGGGGCTGCCGGGACGCACCGTGGCCATCGTGCCCGTCGTGCATCATCTGCTCGGCTTCGCGACCATTCTCGCGATCGGTTTCGTCACCGCGCACGTCGTGCGCCATCCGCGACTTTGGGTGCCGGTGGTGACGATCCTCGCCGCGGTCTGGCCGCGCGCCTTGTGGTACGAACACGAGATCATTGCCGAGCCGCTGCTGCTCTTCCTCTTCGCGTGGACGGTCGCCCTCGCGTTTCCGGTCGGTGTCCTAAAGGATCGACAGCGGCTGTTCTGGTTCCTCATCGGCACGGCGCTCATCGTGGCCACGAAACCCGCAGGCAAACCACTCTGGATCGGCCTCCTGATCGCCGCGCTGCTCTTCGCCGGCAACCCGCTCCGCTGGGGGCGGAAAAACTGGATCGCGCTCGCCGCCTCGGTCGCCATGTTCGCCACCGTCGGCGCTTCCAAGCAAGGGAACTGGCTGTTCCTGAGTTCCGCCTTTCCGCTGGTCCAGACGGAGGGGGAAAAGTGGCGGGTCTATCGTGAGGCGCTGCGCCCCGACATCGAGGAAACGCGCGCCCGCCTCGATCAATACCCGTGGGTGCAGAGCAAGTACAAGAAGAAGATCTCGCGCGACGGTTCGGAGAGCGAATACGGACCGGAGTGGGGCAAGCTGGTGAAGAGCAATCGCGAATTCTCCGAGGTCGCGCGCGGGCTCGCCGTCGAGGCCATCCTGCATTCCCCGGTGGCCTATGCGGAGCTGGTCCTGCGCAAGATCGGACTGGTCGTCTCGGACGCCAACGCCGGCTCATCGATGATCCCGGCACTTTTCTGGAAACGGCAAACCGACCGCAATGAAGGGCTGTGGCAGCGGCAGGAGTATTTCCTGCGGCTGATGTATGAAACGGACGAGGCGAGCTACAACGCGCTAGTCGCCGAGCGGTCCACCCGCACGCTGTGGTTCGGCCAGTATCTCGAACCGTTCACGGAATTTTTCAGTTGGACGAAAGAGGTCAAAGGCGAGCGCAGCTCGACGCCCATCCGCTGGCCGGCGATCCTGCTCCTTTTCGGCCTGGCCACTTGCTTCCTGCCCGGGCGTTTCCGGGCGACCGCCGTGCTGGCGCTGCCGTTCGTGCTCTACTTTGCGATCATCTTTTCCATCGGCGACGGCGTTTCCCGTTATTTGCAGGTGGTCGAGTGGATCGCGCTGATCCTCGTGGCGCTGGGATTGGATCTCGTGCTGAGCCTCGGGGTGGCGGCTTTCCGCGGCGTGCGTTTGCCCGCCTCGGAGACTGCAGCCGCCCCACCCCCGGCTCAAAACTGAAAGTAGATAAATGCCTTGTATTTCACCGGGACGAAGAGGAGCGCGCCGGCGGTGCCCACGCCGAGCAACGCGGCGCATGCCCAGTCGGGTAGTCGGCGCCACTGCGGGCCGATGAGGCGGCGCGAGTTCAGCCAATGCAGGATGGCGAGAACGAGGATCACGCCGAGGCATTCGTAGCCGAAGGTGCGTTTGCCGAGGTCGCCCGGCAGCGTGAAAGCCTGGAGCACTTGCAGCGCGGCTTGCAGGCCGGTGGCTTCGAGCGCCTTGGTGTCCTTGTCGTAGATCGGCGCGGCGCGGAAGAAAATCCACGTCACGCAGATCCAGTAAAACGTGAGCGGCACAGCGATGACCGCGAGCACGCGGCGGAACCAGACGCCCGCTTTTTCCGTGAGGCGCTGCCATTCGCGATGCACGATGAGCGCGACGCCGTGCATGGCGCCCCAGATGACGAAGTTCCACGACGCGCCGTGCCAGAGGCCGCCGAGGACCATCGTGAGGAGCAGGTTGCGGTCGGTGAAGAGCTTCGAGCCGCGATTGCCGCCGAGCGAAATGTAGAGGTAATCGCGCAGCCAGGTGCTGAGCGAGATGTGCCAGCGCCGCCAGAAGTCGGTGATGTTTTTGGCGAAATACGGGAAGTCGAAATTGACCGTGAGCTGGTAGCCGAGCAGCCCGGCGGTCGCGATGGCCATGTCGGTGTAGCCGCTGAAATCGCAGTAGATCTGCACCGCGTAGAAGAGCACGCCGATGATCGCGCCGTAGCGGTCGAAGTCTCCCGGCGCGGCGAAGAACTGATCGGAAAACGGCGCGACGAATTCGGACACGCACGCCTTTTTCACGAAGCCGAGGAAGAACAGCGTGAGACACGCGCGCACCTCCACGCTCGCCCAGACGCGCTTCTCCAGCACCTGCGGGAGAAAGGTCATGGCGCGGACGATCGGGCCGGCGACGAGTTGCGGGAAAAAGGAGATGAAGACCGCGAGATCGAGGAAACGGCGCACCGGCTCCATGCGTTTCCGATACACGTCGATCGAGTAGCTCATCGACTGAAACGTGTAGAAACTTACGCCGTAGGGCAGGATGATGTTCAGCGTGTGAACGGAAGCCGGGAGCCCGATCCAGGCGAGAAATTCGCCGGCGCTCGCGACGAAGAAATTGAAGTATTTGAAGAAGCAGAGGACGCCGAGATTCGCCGCGAGGCTGACCACGACCCACGCCTTGCGCCGCGCTTCCGTCGATGCGCCGCCGATGCCGCGGCCGACGATGTAATCCATGGTCGTCGAAGCCCAGAGCACCGCTGGGAACCACCAGCCCGCGGGCATCTTCGCCCACTGGCCATGGCGCAGATGATCCCAAAACACCGCCGGATCGCCGATAAAAAAGCAGGCGTAGAAGAAGTGGCTGGCGCCGAGCAGCCACCACTTGCGCGCGGTGTTCGTGCGCAGCGACCAGTAGACGCTGAAGACGACGAGGAAGAAGGCGAGGAAACGGAATTCGACGAAGAGCATGGAAAGGAAGTGGGCCTAGTGGGGCAGTTCGGCGAACCGCTCGGCGAGCGCGCGGGTGAAGACCTGGCCGCCCGCGGTGTTCATGTGGATGTAGTCGAGCCGATGCTCGGGCAGGAAGAGCTGCGGGTAGCGATGCGGGTCGGAGAAATTCCAGATGATCATGTGCTGCTCCAGGTCGGGCGGCGGCAGATAGTGCCGGTCGCTGGTCATCGGTGGCACGAAGAATATCGGCGTCGCGCCCGCTTTCAGCACGGCCTGGCGCATGGCCTCGATCGCGGCGTCGCTCGCGGGGTCGTTGAAGTGGACCGCCGGCGTGGTGAGCCGCGCCTCGTAGCTCTCGAGGTACGCCGTGCGCTCCGCGTCGTTCATGGTTTCGCGAGCGCCATCGTACGGGAGCCAGCCGTCGCGCTTCTCGCCGAGCGCGCGGAATTTATTGAGCTGCTTGGCCCGTTCGCCCGGCGCGATGATCCACCTGTCGCCGAGGAAGGTCCCACGCCCGAGGTTGAGCGTGTTTTTGCAGAAGGGACCGAAGTGCGAAAACCAGACGGCCACCGGTTCCCACAGATCGGTCCAGTGCGTCCGGTGGCGATCAGTCGTATTGAAACCGGCGGCCAGCGCGGCCCACTCGGCGCGCAGCCAGGTGCCGATCAGCGCCATGCGCGGCGCATCATGCCACGCCATGAACCGCGCGCTGCCGCGACGTGACGCAGGCGCGCGCGCTTCCAGGCTGGTGAGTTCGATGAGCACGTAGCGCAGCTTCTTCCGCGGCTGCTTGAGCACTTCATCGAGGAAGTATCCCTGCTCCGGCGGACGCAAGCCGAGCAGACCGGCGTTGAAGGACTTCGTGGGCCTGCCGGACGCGGCGAGCGCTTCGTCGAAGATCGACGGGAGCACTTGGAAATTCACCCGGCTCGAACCGGTGAAGATCGTGTCGTACTGGTTCCCGTGCAGCCCGAGGTAGCGGATCTTTTCGCCCGCGTTTGGGACATCGGGATACGGCAGCCAGCGTTCGATGAGCACTGCATAGCTGACGAGCGCGCCGAAAAAGATCAACCAGTGCAGCAGCCCCCGGCGCAGGGAAAACCGGGAATCTGGCGGCGGCATACTGCTCGTCGGGGAAGGATCGGGCATCGGTGGAAAAGGGTGCGTAGGGCTATGCAGGGGCCTGCCAACGAACAAGGAAAATACCCACGCTGGGGCGAGCACTTGCGGGGCGGGAGGGAGCAATCCTCCTGTCATCCTGAGCTTGTCGAAGGACCTCCAGTATCAGCTTTTCCTCACTCGCATGGCGGTGAAAGCGAGAACGCTTCCGGCGGCGACGTAGCAGAGGAAGAAGGATATTGGAGATCCTTCGACTGCGCTCAGGATGACAGCGTGTTTTTTCGTTCCTTCCCCTACCGCGGGCGCACTTGCTGGACGAATCGCTCGGCGAGGAGACGCGTGAACTCCCGCGCGCCTTTCTCGTTCAAGTGGCCGGGGTCGTAGTGCGTGGTGTGCTCGTAGAGGATCGGGTAATCGTCGGGACGGTTGAAGGCGAAGACGGTCACGTCCTCGGGCACGCCGGTCACGAGGTTTTCCTCCGGCCGGATGGTCGGCGCGATGACGAAGATCGGCTCGGCGCCGGCGCGGCGCACCTCGCCGATGATCTCGCGCAGGGCCACGGCGAAGCCTGGGCGCAAGGTCTGCGGCGGGAGCGACGCGCGCACGGCTTCCACCTGCCGGGCATACGACGCCTTCGCGCCTTCGCTCCACGGTTCCACTTCCTCCTGCGATTCATAGCCGCCCTGCCGTGCCCAGCGGGGCAGCTTGCTCTTTTTCTTCACCGGCATAAGACGCGCCTGTAGCCAGTCGGCGCCCTGACCCGGATGCATGAATTGCCGGACGCCGAGCCACGCGTGCGTGACGCAAAGCTCCACCCGCCGCGCGGTCGGCAGCGGCAGTTCCCACATGAGCCGCAGGGCCAGCGCGGTGTGCTCGCGGTCGTGCCAATAGGCGGTGCGCTGCGTCGGCTTCTCGTCGTCCACCTGCCCGTAGCGGTAGTCCATGAGTTCGATCACCACCCACTTAAGCTGCGCCGGTTTCAAGGCCAGCAACTGGCGCACGAAGTAGAAACTCTCCGGCGGCCACATGCCCGAGTAGCCGAGATTGATCGCCCGTGTCGCGATGCCGCCCGCCTTGGTCTGCGCGTCGTATTCCTCCGGGATGATCTGATGCCGGAAGCGGCTCGATCCGATGAAGATCGTGTCGTAGTGGTCGCGGTTCTCGGCGAAAAATTGGAAGCGTTCGCCGATCGCGGGCACGCTGGGAAAAGGCAGCCGCTGACCGAGCAGCCACGCGCTGGCGAAGAGCGCCACGAGAAAGACCGCCGCAATGAGCAGCACGCGCCGGAAGCTCGGAGTCGAAAATGAAGGCGCGGCGGCGCTAGGATCGGTCACGCGCGGGACCATAAAAATCCGCGCGGCGTGGGACAAGGCAATTGCCTGCTCCGGAGCCGCTCCCTACAGTCCGCCCCGCATGTCCTTCCCATGGAGACAGTTCAGGTCCGGTGTCGCGTTTTCGTGTCTGCTGCTCGGTCTCGAAGCCAGCGCGCAGAGTCCCCGCGCCACCGTGGGAACTCCCACCCCGGCGCCGACGATGTCGGCCAGCGGCACACCCCGCTGGACGCGCCGCACCGAGCCCATGGTGGAGGTGAACAAATACTGTCGCGGCATCTTCGTCGAACTGCGCTACGCCACCGCGCGCAACTTCATGGGCCGCCGCATCTACCCTGAGCGAGCCCGCTGCTTGCTGCGCAAGAGCGTCGCCGATCGGTTGCAGAAAGCGCAGGACGAACTCCGCCGCCAGGGGCTCGGGCTCAAGGTCTGGGACGCCTACCGCCCCGCCTGGGCGCATGCGCATTTGTGGAAATCCGTGCCCGATCCCGAATACGTCGCGTCGCCCGATGCGGGCGG
Source organism: Chthoniobacterales bacterium (assembly GCA_038208565.1). GTDB lineage: Bacteria > Verrucomicrobiota > Verrucomicrobiia > Chthoniobacterales > Chthoniobacteraceae > Chthoniobacter. The sequence continues at coordinate 7,018 of JBBQYR010000095.1, read as the reverse complement.
TTCGTGGCACACGTGGGGCGCGGCCGTGGATGTCACCCTCGTGGATCTCGACGGCCGCGAGCAGACCATGGCCAGCGACTTCGACGACTTCACGCCCGCGGCCAAATCCGAATACACCGGCGGCAATCTCCAGATCGCCGCCAACATGAAAGCCCTGCGCACCGCCATGCTCAATGCCGGCTTCAAGGGCCTGCGCGACGAGTGGTGGCACTTCACCGCGCGGGACGCCATCCAGTTTTCGCCCGTGAAAATGCCCCTCGACTAGCCCCCGGCGCGCGTCGCATACAGTCCGCCCACCCTTTTCTCCCATACCCGTGAAAATCATCCGCTACCAATCCCCCACCGGCGAAATCGACTATGCGCAGGAGCACGTCGATGGCTCCTCCACCAAGCTCCGCGGCAGCCTTTACCAAGGCTTCACCCCGACCAGCGAAGTCGCGTCCGTGGTTCGCGTGCTCGCCCCGCTCATCCCCACGGCGATCATCTGCATCGGCCTGAACTACCGCCAGCACGCCGTCGAGACGAATGCACCGCTCCCGCAGTATCCCGTCGTCTTTTTCAAGAACCCCGCGTCCGTGCAAAATCCCGGCGAACCCATCGAGCTCCCGCGCTGGATGGGCAGCTCGAAGGTCGATTACGAATGCGAGCTCGCGGTCGTCATCGGCCAGCGCGCCAAGAACGTGCCGCGCGCCCACGCCCTCGAATACGTGCTCGGCTACACCTGCGCCAATGACGTGAGCGCCCGCGACTGGCAGAAGGAAGGCGGCGGCTCGCAGTGGTGCCGCGGCAAGTCGTTCGACACCTTCGCCCCGCTCGGCCCCTGCCTCGTCACCGCCAATGACATCCCCGATCCGCAGGCCCTGCGCATCCGCACGATCGTCAACGACGAGACCCTGCAGGATTGCTCGACCAGCGACATGATCTTCGACGTAGCCACGATCATCGAATTCCTCAGCGCCTCGACCACGCTCCTGCCCGGCACCGTCATCCTCACCGGCACCCCGCATGGCGTCGGCATGGCCGCAAACCCGCCGCGCTGGCTGAAAGCCGGCGACAGCGTGACCATCGACATCGAAAAAATCGGCGCGCTGACCAACCCGGTCGTGGAAGAAACCGCCTCGGGCGGGACAACGTTCCAATTGCCGTAAGGCGTTGCCGCGCAGGTTACGAGGCCTGAGTTTCCGTTTGTAAAAACAGCAGGCGGGCGCATTTTCCCGGCATGGAAATCCTCCAAACCCTGGGCATCGCCCTCGGGCTCGCGTCGCTCGCCGGGCTCAATCTCTACCTCACCGTTTTCGTCACGGGGCTGGCCATCCAGCAGCAGTGGATCAATGTCGCGCAGACTTACCCCGAGCTCGCGATCCTCGCCCATCCGGCGATCCTCGCCATCTCCGGGACGATGTATGTCCTGCAATTTTTCGCCGACAAGGTGCCGTGGGTCGATTCGCTCTGGGATGCCGTGCACACCTTCATCCGCCCGGTCGGCGGGGCCTTCCTCGCGATCCGCGTGCTGGGATCGCCGGACCCGGTGTTCGATATCATCGTGGCGCTGCTCGCCGGCGGCGCGACCTTTGCCACGCACAGCATGAAGGCCGGGACGCGCCTCGTGGTGAATCATTCGCCGGAGCCGTTCTCAAATATCGCGCTGAGCTTCGCCGAGGATGCCGCGGTAATCGGCGGGCTGGTGCTGATCCAGCAGGACCCGGTGTTGGCGCTGATCGTCTTCTCGCTGGTGCTGCTGACCATCGCGTATTTCGGGCCGAAGCTCTTCCGCGCGGCCCGGGTGCAGGCCTGGCTGATCTGGAAAAAGCTGACGTCGCCGGCCTCGGATCATCTCGATCTGGAGCTACCGAAGACGCTGCCGCACGAGCTCGACATCGCCTTCTTCAGCGTGAACCTGGAACGCGACGCGATCTCGTGGGCGGTGCCGTGCGTGAGCACTTCGGCCAAGCGGATTCCGGCGAATCTTTTCGGCCATCTCGTGACCACGGAGACGCAGACCGGGCGGGTGGCCTTCGTGGCGAAGAAGCGCTGGTCGCAGATTGCGGAAGAGATTTCGCTCGAACGCTACAAGGTGGCCCATGAGCCGAAATTCCTGAGCGAAAACGTGGTGCTCTACAGCCTGGAGAAGAAGCCGAAATATGTCTTCGTCTTCGCGCGGAGCCAGCGGCCGGTGGTGAAGGCGCTGGTCGCCTCGCTCCAGGAGCGGCTCGCGGCGCAGCAGCCCGCGGCGCTCGAAATCGCCCCAGTCACGGAGCCGGTCGCCACGGCCTGAACGATTCTTTCAGTCGACCCCGAAGCACGCCGGGCTGGCCACGCGGCAGAGCTCGACGAAGTCTTCCCACTTCAGCTCGACGAGCGGGTCCGCCTGCCGGATGAAGCGGATCGTTTCCGCGGCGATCTCCTCCTGCGCCAGCACGAGCCGCCGACTGATCGTAGACGGCACGCATTCGAACATGCGGGCCAATTCCTCGTGGCGCAGTCCATCGGTGTGGGCCAGTTGCAGGAGGACAAAGTCCTCGGCCGCACATTTTTGGAACGCGGCCTCCAGCGCGGAGCGCATCAGCACGAGCAGCGGGGCCTCTGTCGTTAACTCGGGCGCCGGCGGATGCGGGGCCTGCCCGACCTGGTGATCGATGGAAATCTCCAGGCGGCGCTTTTCTTGACCGTGCAGCTTGATCAGTTGATTGAGCGCCACGGTCTTCAGCCAAATCTGCAGCGGCGCCTGCCCGTTGTAAGTGGCCAGTCGCGGGCGAAAGCTGGCACGGGTCGCGAGGCAGTCGGCCCAGAGCGCATCGGTAATGTCATGAGCCTGCCGGGCGGAAGCTCCCCGGTGCACCAGGTAGGCGGCGATGATCGGCCCGAAATCCCGCTGCAGTTCCTCGATCGCCGCCGCATCGCCTTCCAGACATTTCTGGGCAAATTCAAAATCGGCGGGATAGGGGAGCGCATCGTGCACGCCGCATCGTGGGAAGCAAACCCCGCCAGTTCAAGGGAAAGTAGCGCGGCCCCCCCCCGGTGGCCGCGCTACCCCCACAAACCACGACAGACAAGCGTTGGCGCCCGCTCCCCCTCCTTCGTCCACCCCTCTCCCTTTTCTCCCGCAAACCACCCCAGTTCCCCCCCACCGCACAATCACTACCAACGCTTATCTGTCGGAAAGGCGCCTCCCAAACACCCACTCCTTCATTGGCTAAGAGGGGCAAATTTTCATTTTGTGCAAAAAATCTTCATTTTCCCCAAAAAAAATCGGGTCCCGAAAAAAATTACTCTGGAGACGCACTTTTTTTGCAAAAAATGAAAATTCCGGTCTCTACGCCAGTGAGATGAATAACGACTTCCACACCCTCATGGAGTTTCTCGGGCGCCTCGAGCCCGAGGTAACTGGAAAAACCACCCCGGTCCCCGACCCGAGCCACGTCCCGCGGCTTGAACGCTTCGCCTTGGGGCAGACCCAGAAAGCCGAGCGAACCGACACTTGCGAACTCCTGCGGATGCATCCCGCGTGGCTCCGCTGGCTGGCCGATCGAGTGCGCATGGCCCGCGAAGTCGCGCCCGAGTTGGCTCCCAAGTAGTGCCCACTTAAAACCCGCGAATCCCGCCCCCTCCCCGCAACACGATGCCCCCGGAAACTCGACCTTTCTGAAGTCTGCGCCCGGCTGGCTGCCCGGCGACAGCGTCACGACCTAAGCCATTATAGAAACCCACCCCATGAGCACGACTCTTGAACGACTGCAGTATGGTTTTGACCGCGACTCGCGGCGGACGTGGCGGAAACGCACCCTGACGACCGGGGAAGACAACGCCTACGGCTACGACGGGCTGAGCCAGGTCGTGAACGCGGCGCGAGGCAATCTCAACATCAACACCACGGCCATCGGCGGGGTGCCCGCCGAGGCCCAGGCCTGGGACTACGATCCGACGGGCAACTGGCGGGGTTATGAAACCCAGGCCAATGGCGGCGTGGCGCTCGACCAGACGCGGGTGCATGACAAAGGCAATCGGCTAACCCAGATCGTCGATGCGCCGAACCCGGTGCTGCTCGACCGGGCCGGGCGGATGCGGGAGGTCTCGCCCGACGCTGGCGGGAACTGGAATCAGGCGCAGCAGGTCAAGTGGGATGCGTGGAGCCGGGTGACGGAGGTGCGGCGCAAGAGTGACGGCGCGGTGCTCGGGAGCTACAGCTACGACGGGCTGACTCGGCGGACGACACAGAGCGTGGGCGTCACCACGACGCACACCTATTACTCGGACGCGTGGCGACCACTGGAGGAGCGGTTGAACAACCAGACCAAGGCGGCCCGGCAGTATTACTGGGGAGCGCGCCATCGCGACGATCTGGTGCGGCGCGACCGGGCGACCACCAGCGGCGGTTCGTTGAACGAAACCCGCTACGTGCTGATGGACTACTTCAGTCCGGCGGCGATCACCGATGGCAGCGGCACGGTCAAGGAGCGCTACGCCTTCAGCGCCTTTGGCGTGCGCCGCATCCTGACCCCGGCGTTCGGCGACCGGGCGACCAGCGAATGCGACTTCACCTTTGCCTTCCAAGGGCAGTTCCTCGACGCAGAAAGCGGCTTCCTCAACTACGGCTACAGATACTACTCGCCAAACCTCGGCAGGTGGCTGTCCAAGGACCCAATCGGGGAAGTCGGTGGAGTTAACTTATATGCTTATCTCGCCACTCCAAATGTGTACGACTTGCTCGGCTTGGCACCCGAGGGCAATCAACCGTTAGACGAAATTGGGAAAGCAGCCGCGAAGGAAGCCCTCGAAGAGTCAAGAAAGAGCCACAAGGACAAACGACAACAAATCGAATACTGCGGCTGCATTTGCGAATGTCCTAAAACTGGGGAAAGAAAGAAAACTGGTCCCGTCTCGGGCGGAATCGGGGTTTGTTATCCACAAACCAGCGCTCCATGTTCTGGGCTGGGTAAATGTTGGAAATTGGTCGGAACCTATCATTCTCATCCAGCGGGTCCCACTGCGCCCTCTGGACAAGACCGGAAAACGTCTAGGGATAGTGGCACTCCTGGTTTCATTGCAGAAGATATGGGCTCCGCTGGCAACATGCGTGTGATCAAGCATCAGGATTACAAAGATGGTCGGCCTTCGATGAATGAAGAAATTGAGAGGATTCCTAAATAACAAGTTATGCGTAGCTCTCGCGTATTAGGGTCCGTGCTTTTGCCGCTTCTTTTGGTGATCTCATGTGCAGCGGAAGACTTAGGTCATCGGAATTCTACCCTTCAAGCACTTGCGCTTTGCCATGAGCAACCGCTCAAAACACTTGCACCTGGCTTGTTAGCGCAACAAGAAATAGTTAGATTGCTTGTCAATGATGGCGTCAGTGGACTACACGTAATTACAATCCATTTCAATAAGGACGAAGTCGTATTGAAGCATTGCAGAGTAGGTTTCGCACTTAGATCTGTCAATGATCTCCATGCAAGCCCGACTCACGCTGAGATCAAAACAACGAGAAAATTCTCCGGAATGCAAGCATTCAATCTCCGTGAGTTATGGAAAGGCATGAGCTTCTTCAAGTTGCCTCAGTCAATACCTCAAAGAGGGTCTCCACAAGACGGACCTGAGATCATTATCGAAGCCACTAAACTAAATAATTATTGGATGATTGATAGAAGCTTTATTCTTGATATGCGCATAGAGGCAACTTCCTCCTTCCGAGAGACGAACGTAAAGAGTTTTATAATCTACGCGTGCGGTTTGGCAGACGCCGATTTGCTACTTTTTCAGAAGTATGTTGGCCCCTGAGGAATACGCAGGCAAGCTTTGGCTTCATGATGCGCGAAATTTCCCACTATGGCTACGATCGAAGCTCGTGAATACATCATCCGGTCTCACAATCTACGTTCGTTTCGTCGTCGTGGTGTATTGTATGTCACCAATTCGCGCTGAAATGTAGAATCGTAGCTATTTAGCCCGCATGAGCACTCTTCTTGAGCGTTTGGAATACGGTTTTGACCGCGACTCTCGGCGGACGTGGCGGCGGCGTGCCCTGACGACTGGGGAGGACAACGCCTACGGGTATGACGGGCTGAGCCAGGTGGTCAACGCGGCGCGTGGGAACCTGAACCTCAACACGACGGCCATTGGAGGGGTGCCTGCGGAGGCGCAAGGATGGGACTACGACCCGACGGGCAACTGGCGCGGTTACGAGACCAAGGCCAATGGGAGTGTGGTGCTGGACCAGTCGCGGGTGCATGACAAAGGCAACCGGCTGACGCAGATCGAAGGGGCTCCGAATCCGGTGCTGCTGGACAGGGCGGGGCGGATGCGGGAGGTCTCGCCGGATGCTGCTGGGAATTGGAACCAGTCGATGGTCGTCAAATGGGATGCGTGGAGCCGGGTGACGCAGGTGCGGCGCAAGAGCGACGGAGCGGTGCTCGGCACTTACACCTACGATGGCCTGACCCGCCGCCCGACGCAGAGCGTCGGCGGCACCACGACGCACACCTATTACTCGGATGCGTGGCGACCGCTGGAGGAACGGCGGGACAGCCAGACCACGGCGGCCCGGCAGTATTATACCATGGGCACGATTAAAGCAGACAGTGAATTAGCGTGGTGCTAAAGGACATCCATGCCCGGAACAACTCTGAAATTGGGCAGCCCCGCGGTGGCTGCGGTCATTGACGAACGTTACGCCCAAGAGCCGGACGGATGGCGCAAGCGGCGGCTGCTGGCGGTCAAACTGGCGGCCAAGGGCACCTTCACTTCGGCGGAGGTGGCCGAGCTGTGCGGGGTCGCCCGCTCGCACCTCTTTGTGTGGCTCAAGCGAGTGCGTGAGGGCGGGTTGGAGGCGCTGCTGGCGCGTGCCCAGCCCGGCCCCAAGGAGGGCACCCGCTACGGGGTCGAGCCGGAGGTCATGGCCGCGCTGGCGGAGCGGCTGGCGGCGCACGAATTTGCCAGTGCCGAAGCGGCGCGGCGCTGGTTGAAAAAGGAACATGGCGTGGAGCGGCCCTACACCACGGTGCGCAGTTGGTTAAAAAAAGCC
>JBBQYR010000094.1:0-16909 GCA_038208565.1 Chthoniobacterales bacterium | reverse complement strand
AGGACGATGTTCACGCCTTTTTCGCCAGCAGGTGAGTCCACATCGAGTTCCTGACTCTTTTTCTTCAGGTAATCCACGGCTTCGCGGATGGTCGCCTCGCGGAACTCAAGCTTTGGAATGACGATGCGCTCCAGTTTGCGGCGGATGCGCTCGGTCAGACCAGAATCCGTCCGACCTTCCGGGACGGGTATTTCCGTCGGCAGATTGAACCGGCGGATCGGGCGTTGCCAAGCGAGATCGACTTGTTTGATCGCATCGGCCCGGGCCTCGTTGTAAGCCGCCACGCCGTAATCACTGATCTTACGGTCGATCACCTCCTCCATTTTCCGAGCGGCGATGTTATACTTGTCGATGTTCAGGATCTGCTCGCAACGCTTCTTGGCGAGGTCGTAGCGACCGGTATCGAAGAACCCCTGGGCCTCGATGAACATCTGCTTCACCTTTTCGACGTTGGCCCTGAATAGAGGCCCGATGGTCTTGTTGTAGTAATCCGGCTGTTCGAGGCGGGCCTTGATGATGATGGCTTTTTTGTAGCCCGGATTGTAGCGCTCATCGAGGACGACGGTCAGGATATTGTCGGCGTCGGCGTAGCGACCCTCGGTGATCCGCTGCTCCGCGAGACGGACGCTGGCGTCGCAGAACTTATCGAGAGCTTCCTCGTACAGTGAACGAGAATTGGGCGCGTTGGGAACGATGTCGGTGGCCTGTTTGAAATAGGCTTGGGCCTTCTCGTAGTCGCGGTCCTTCATGGCCCGATCACCGCTGTCGATGGCTTCGCGACCGCGGCGTTCGTAGTCGTAACGGCGAGCCTTTTCACGCTCGGCAACGCTTTCCACCGAGCCGCGGTATCCCTGAGCAAAGGCAATGGCGGGGGTGGCGACAATCGAACAGACCAGCAGCGAAGAAATAGTGGTCGCGAGTGGGGGTTTGGGCATAGCGGGCGTTTCTTGGTGGGTGAAAGTGGAGATAAATTGTTTTCCGATGAGCGGACTTCGAGCGACTGGGAGAGCGAAAATCCAGAGTGAAGGCGACTACTTCGCTGCTTTTCGCGGGTCGCGCGTGACAGTGTATTTCTCCCCGGATGGGAGCTGTATTACGGCTTCGTTCTGATTTGCGTCAATCAATTTGTAACGTTTATCGGTGTCCGGCTTGATCGCGAATTCCTGGAGCTTCTTGACCGTGATGTCCTGCGGCGGTTGAGCCCACTGATACTCGAAGACCTGATAAACGTCCGGCGAGTTGGTCACCTTGGTCTTCACAAGCACGATCGTGTCATTGGTTTCGATGTTGGTCAGGGTCAATTCGGAGACGTCTTCCTCGTCACCTGTGCCTGGGTTGAGCTTTGTTTTGTACTCGAATTTATCGAGTTTGAATTTGGTGTTCGGCACCATCTGGCCCAGGTTCAGGAACTCGCTGGGCTGCCGGAGATCGACGGTGTTGATCTGGAAGCTGAACTTCTCCGGCTTGTCCTTCTTCGGGTCGCCGTCATACGCACTGAAGATCAGGCGGAAGGGTCTTTGGATGAAGTCTTTGATGAAGAGCTTGGTGTGATAGGCCGGATGGGAGTCCTTGTTGTTCGGGTCCGTCGAAGGCTCCGCGCGCCATTCGTCTTCGTTCAGGAAACCGTCCTTGTCGGGGTCCTGCGAGGCGACGTTCGCCTCGAGGAGCGGCAGGTTGTTGTCGATGAACCACTGGTTCGGGATCGGCTTGCTCGTCAGGCTGTCCGTCCGCATTGCCCCTTTGCCGGGAGGCTTGGGAGTGCTGGTCTCCTTGTCGAGAATGTAGAGTTCCGAGACGAAGAGCGATCCACGGGTCCTGGGTTCTTTGCTGTCGATGGTCCAGACCGGCGGCTTTTCCAGAATCGTCTTCGCTTCCTCGACGCGGTCGAGGATGAGTGGCGGGATCTTGCTGTTCACCGGGACCGTCGCCAGTGCGTCGGTGAACTTACTGCTGAAATCGCCTTTCTTCAGAATGATCAGCACCGAAAACGCCAGTAGCACCACGGCGGCAAGGGCGAGGAGGAACTGGTCGTAACGCTTCTTAATCCAGTCCATATACTATTTCTTGCCTGCCTCCGGTTTGGCCGGGTCGGCGAAATCAACGATCTCCAGTCGCAGAGTGAGGTCCACTTTCTCTTCGCCGACGATGTAGCCGACGTTCGCCGGAGGAGGTGGCGGCGCGGCTGGGGCGGGATTGTTAGGGTCGGCAGCCACTGGCGGCTCTTCCACCACGCGCGGCGGGCCTTTCGGGTTCTGATTGGTGACCCGCACATTCCGTGGGATGAAAAACTGCGGTGCACTGGGGCTGACGATGGTGTTGAGGAGGTTGGCGGCCTGCTGTTGGCGGCAAAAAACGATGATGTCGAACGAGTGGCTGGTCACGAGATCCTGACGCCCGCCACGCTCTCCGCCACGATTCCCTGGACCACCGCCCTTGTTTCCGCCCGGACCCGGCTCCGGACGCCTGGCGTTGGATCCCTTGCCCTTTTCTTCCGGCAATTCCGGGCGGTCCAGCTTGCGCAGTTCGGTGATGCCTGTGGCTAGGGCCTGCTGCACGACCCATTCGATCGCCTTGAGCTGCCGACCCAGCGCCGCCGCTGCGTCTTTGTCCGGTGGTTGGGTTTCGTAGCGGTCGAAGCCGAGGTAAAACTTCTCGTTCTTCTCGAGCACGATGTTCAGTTCCTTGGCCTTGGTTTGCACCGCAGTCACCGCGATCTTCAGGCGATCTTGAAACTGCTCGGGGGTGATCTGCTCGACCGGGAATTCTTTTTTGGCCAGCTCCGCTTGGAAGGTGGAGATGGCTTCCGCGGCCTCCTCTTTCTGGGCCTGGAACGCTTCAAGGTTCTTGCGATTGGCCGAGGGCGTCAGGTGGCGCACGCGGTTGTATTCCGAGGCCTTGGAAGTGTAGCGGTCGTTGGCTTCGTCGAGCGCGCTGCTGGCGGCGAAGACTTTATAGCCGAGCGCGCCCACGCCGATGAACATGACGGCGATGTAGCCGGTGAGGAACTTGTTTTCTTTGACCCAGTTCATTTCGCTTTGGCGGTGGTGGCTTCTGGGGCGGGATGGCCGGGGGCTTTCACAATGAGGGGAATCTCGAACTCAAAGGCCCATTCCACTTCGTTGGGCACGGTGCGTTTGAGGTTGTCGGTGTCCACGCTGTAGAGCGGCGATTCCTTGAGCTTGTTGACGAAGTCGTCCACCACCGATTGCTGGCGATCGTTCCAGAGGTAGAGCCCCTTGAGCGAGACGTTGATGCCCTCGGCGCGGCGCTGCGGCCGATTTCCGGGGTTCCCCTGATTGCCGGGCCCGGTCTTTGGCGCTGCTTCCCCGCCGGCGGTTTCACGCTTGGCCACGAGATCGAAGGACGTGACCCACACATACGCCAGCGGCAGGCGGGCGTTGATGTCATCGATCACCTTCACCCAGAAGTTCCGCTCTTCCACCGCGAGCAGCAGCGGGTTGGCCAGCTCCTGCTGGGCTTTGATCTCAGCCCGCGCGCTGTTGATCTGCTTCTCGAGGCGCTGCAACTCGGTCACTTTCGGGTCGAGGGCATCGGCGGCTTGGGCGGTGGCGACGGCGGCTTGCTCGAAATACAGGAACCAGGCCGCGAGCCCGAGCAGCAGGCAAAGCCCCGCGATGATCAGGAAGGGTAGTTTCTGGGAAAGTTGCTGGCGTCGGACGACGCTCGCCGGGCGGAGATTCAGCTCCATCGGGCAGTCGCTGGAGCCGCGCAGCGCGAGGCCGACCAGTTCGCCCATCCGGTGCGCATTGCGACCGATCTCCTCGACGTTCAGGCTGCTCCCAACCGCCACGTTGCGCAGCGGGTTGAAGTATTCCACCGGGATCGAGAACTTCTCCTGAAAGAACTCCCGCATGTAGGGCAAGGTGGACGAACCACCGCTCAGATACACGCGCTGCGGCTGGCTGCCGCCCTGCTGGGAGCGGAAAAAGCTGATCGACCGCGCGATCTCGGCGTGCAGGCGCGTCATGGAGTTGCGGATCATCTTCGAGACCCGCGCCACATCCGGATCATCGGGCTCGGCGTAAGCGCCACCCAAGCTTACGAAGCCATCCCGCTTCTTGCGCTCCTCAGAGACTTGGAAAGGTTCGGCGAATTCCTTGGCGATCTGCTGCGTGATGTTGCTGCCGCCATTCGGGATCGACCGGCTGAACACCTTGTGCGGCTCGATGAAGATCAGGTTCGTCGTCCGCGAGCCGATATCGATGATCAACGAGCAGCCTTGGACTTCGCTGTAGTTGTAGCGGAACGCATTATAGACCGCGAGCGGCGCCACATCGACCAGCGCGGTCTGCAGGCCCGCATTTTCCACGCTCTCATTGATGTCGTCCAGCAGGTCGCTCTTGATGGCCACGATCACCACCTCCACCTGCGAGGATTCGCCGCTGTCCACGAGTTGGTAATCCCACACCACTTCATCGATCGGGTAGGGCACGTTCTGCTGCGCCTCAAAGCCCACGATCTGATCCACCTGCTCTTCACCCACCGACGGCAGCTTCACGAAGCGCGTGAAGACCGACTGCGAGGAGACCGCGTAGTGGGTCTTCGTGCCCTTCAGCTTCTGCGCCTGGACCATCTCGCTGAGCAGTAGCTTGCCCTGCGCGAGGCGCGTGGCGTCGGCGGCGGGGTCGGCCAGAAGCTCGCGCGTCTGGTAGGACGAGAGGACGAGGCCGCCATTCTGCGCGACCTTGAACTCAGCGAGCCCGAGCGTCTGGGTGCCCAGGCTGAGACTGAGGATGCGGGTGGGTGCTGCCATGAAAACTCCGGCCGAGGCTTAGCGGTTGGCCTTGATCGCCTCGTAGCGGTCGAAGAAGAGCGGGGCGAACGGCGTTTCGTTCTTGTTCAAGACCAGCCCGGCGAGGTGCGGGAGGTTCGGGATCGCGCCCGGCTTGAAAGCCTGCTGGTCGAGCACCTGCCCCTGCCGCGAGACGACCACCCAGACGTTCTGGATGCTGCCCCCCGTGAGCGGCTTGCCGCCCGTCAGCTTCTCGATCGCGCGGGGCGCCACATACATCACCGAAAAACGGTCCCGGCCCTTCGGAATATTCACGTGCGTCACCTGGCCATCGAGCAGGCGGTTCTCGATGCCCACCGTGTAGGTGAACGTGAGCTCGTCGATCTCCTCCGGCTTCACCTCGAATTCCACCTCGATCTCCAGCCAGTCACCCGGCTTCGAGCGCTTCTGCACGCCGCCCTGAAACTGGATCTCCGGCGTCTTCACCACCGCAGGCATGACTTTGCCGATTTTCACCGAGCCGGGGCCCACGGGAGCCTGTGCGGAAGCCTGATAGACGAGTGCCAGCGCGAGGATGGCCGAAGTGATAAGAGTTTTCATGGGGAGGGTTTCTTAGCTGCGATCGCACCAGCGAAAGCGGGTGCGTTTGTGGATGATTGCGTCGGGGGTTGGGAAGGAAAAAGTTATCTAATCTTGGAAAACGTCAACCCAGACGCGTCCGGAAATACTCGATCGTCTTCTGGATGCCTTCGTCGAAGTCCACCTTCGGCTCCCAACCCAGCACCTTCTTGGCCCGCGTAATGTCCGGCTGCCGCACCTTCGGATCATCCACTGGCAGCGGCCGATACTCGATCGAAGAGCCCGGCGCGATCAGCCGGATGATCTCCTCCGCAAACTGCTTGATCGTCATCTCCCGCGGATTGCCGATATTCACCGGCTCGTGGAAATCGGATTGCGAGAGCTTGAAAATCCCGTCGATCAAGTCCGAGCAATAGCAAAACGAGCGCGTCTGCGACCCATCGCCGAAAATCGTCAACGGCTCGCCCGCCAAGGCCTGGCCGATGAAAGCGGGCACCACCCGGCCATCGCGCAGCCGCATCCGCGGGCCATAGGTATTGAAAATGCGGACGATGTGCGTGTTCACCCCGTGGAAGCGGTGGTAGGCCATGGTGATCGCCTCCGCGAAACGCTTGGCCTCATCGTACACGCCCCGCGGCCCGATCGGGTTCACATTGCCCCAGTAATCCTCGCGCTGTGGATGGACCAGCGGATCGCCGTAGCACTCGCTCGTCGAGGCCAGCAGGAAACCCGCGCCCTTCGCCTTGGCCAGACCGAGCGCATTGTGCGTCCCCAGCGAGCCCACCTTCAGCGTCGGGATCGGGTGCTCCAGGTAATCGATCGGCGAAGCCGGCGAGGCAAAGTGGAAGATGAAGTCCACATCATCCGGCAGGAAGATGTAATTCGACACGTCGTGCTTGATGAACTTGTAGTGCTCATTGCCCGCGAGATGCTCGATGTTGGCCACATTCCCGGTCAGGAAGTTATCGATCCCGATCACCCTGTGCCCCTCGGCCAGCAGGCGATCCGTGAGATGTGAACCGAGGAAACCGGCACCGCCGGTGACGACCGTAGTGGGACGCTTGGATGACATTGGCGGGTAGCTGTAGCGACTCCCCCGCCGCCCCGCAATGCGGCATGTGGAAAAAATCGCGCCCCCCGTGAAATACCCGCTTTCCGCTGGTTTAACGACCGAGCGTAGCACTGGCATTCGGGGATCATCTTCCGGGTCGGGGGAGGGCGTTTCTGGGCTTGTTCCGAAATCGGAGCAGGGTATTTTCCGGGCATGATCCTCGAAAACATTCCCGACGTAGCCCGGCTCACGGCTGCGGAGAAGCTCGTTCTGGTCACCGAGCTTTGGAATGACTTGGCGGCTCACCCCGCCGAAGTGCCGGTCTCGCGAGATCAGATTATGGAGTTGGACCGTCGCATGGAGGCATACCGGCGTGATCCCAGTCAGGTAGCCTCCTGGGAGGCGATTCAGGAGCGCATCCTTGGCCGGACTCTCGGGAGTGAGTGAACTGGTCTTTCTCCTTTCGGCCGAGGCCGACATTCAGGCCGCGTAAGAGTTTTACGAGGCGTGTCAGGCGGGGCGGGGAGAGGTGTTCATGTGCTCCTTGGACGTGGCTTTCGGGCGTCTTCGCATCTTTCCGGAGCTAGCTCCGGCTTTCCACAAGGATTACCGGCGATTGCTCGTCCACGGATTTCCCTACGGCATCTTCCATACGGTCGAGGGGCGTCGGATCATGATTTCCGGGGTCATGGACCTGCGCCAAGACCCTGAGTTCATCCGCCGAAGGCTCGGCGGACGAGGCGCCTGACGGCCATGGTCAGCCCGGCAGAGCACGGGGGTGGAAGGCCAAAAGCATCAGGGAAAGCCCGGCTTTCATCCATGGTCCGAAGGCATTCACCTTGGCCTTTGCTCTGTAAACCGCGTATACCTCCCCCGACCCTAACCACCCACGTCACCTACCACACATTAGCCAAAGAATGAACCGACGACTCTTAGTTGCAGGACTGCTTGCGCTGTTTACCGCAGCAGTGCATTTATTAATCGGAACGCCCGAGGTGCATCGGCCGCTATTGGAGTCGCATTTATCACCTGACTTGAAGCTAATGCTGTATGCGTGTTGGCATCTTGTCTCTGTCATGCTCGCGGTATCGGGTGTGTTCTTGCTTCGTGCCTGCGCTGCGTCGCGGAACTATCACGAACGGGAATTGGTGGTAATGCTGGGCTTAAGCTGGGTGGCGTTTGGAACCGTGTTTCTAGCATTCGGTCTAATTTATCCGGGTATGCTATTTCGGCTCCCGCAATGGATGCTCCTTTTGCCTGTTGGCGTGCTTTGTTTGTGGGACGCGATTTCGCAAGAATCTTTGGGGTCAATCGCTAGTTCAGTAGAGACTAAGCGTGAATGAAGACAGAAACTAAGGCTAACCCGTATGCGCTGCCGCGAACGGGCTCCGGCTCGCTCCCGCTCGAATCCGTCCGCCCCTTCCCCTACCGGGCCCCGAAGCCAAACACCACCACCGGCACGGTCTTGAGCAGGATCTCGAGGTCGAGCCAGAGGGACCAGTTGTCGATGTATTGCAGGTCCAGCTTCACCCAGTCCTCAAAGCTCTTGATGCGGTTGCGCCCGCTGACTTGCCAGAGGCAGGTCAGGCCGGGCTTCATGCTGAGCCGCCGGCGGTGCGCGGTGCTGTCGAACTGCTCGACTTCGTAGATGGGTAGGGGCCGCGGGCCGACGAGGCTCATGTCGCCCTTGAGGACATTGAGGAGCTGGGGGAACTCATCCAGCGAGGTGCGGCGGAGGAAGCGGCCAAAGGCCGTGATGCGGGGGTCGCGGTCGATCTTGAAGACGGGGCCGCTCATCTGGTTGTAGGTGGCGAGTTCGGCGTGGCGCATCTCGGCGTCGCTGGCCATGGAGCGGAATTTGTAGATGACGAAGGGCTGGCCGTTCTTGCCGGCGCGCTTCTGCCGGAAGATGACGGGGCCGGGGGAGGTGAACCGGATGCCGAGGGCGATGAGGAGGAAGAGCCAGGAGAAGAGCAGGAGGCCGAGGAGGGCGCCGAGGCGGTCGATGAGGTTCTTCACGGTGAGCGCCCAGGTGAGGTCCGGGGTGGTGCGGAAGACGAGCATGGGCCGGTCGCCGAAGCGGTCGAAATCGGGCCGGGCGATGGCGGTGCGGATGAAGTCGGCGGCGAGCCAGGCCTCGACGCCTTCGATCTCGCAGGCGGCGATGGCTTCCTGCAAGCGGTTCAGGTGGCTGTGCCCGCCGGCGAAGATGACGCGGTTCACGGAGTGCTCGTGGAGGGCGTGGATGAGGTCGGCGGTGGGCTGCACCTCGATGTCGATCTCGGCGACGATCTGGATCTCCATGATCTGCTCGGGGGTAAAGGTGTGCCGGAGCTGGTGGACATCGGCCGGGGTGCCGGCGAGGACGACGCGCTCGCGGAGGTCTTCGCTGATGGCGCGGTGCCGCAACCGCTGGACGGTGGCCCTTTCCCGCAAGAGCAGGGCGCCGACGGCGAAGAGGGCAAAGATGGGCATGACGGCGCGGCTCGGCACATCGAGCCGGAGGAAGAAGGCGCACCCGGCGATGACCATCCCGAGCCAGAAGCCGGCGCGGCCGATCTGGGCGAGGGATTTGCCGAGGGTCTTCTGGAGGGGATTGCCGTAGAAGCCCTGGAGCTCGAGGACGATGGGGCCGAAGGGCAGGATGACGAAGAGCAGCCACTGGAAGTCCTCGAAGGGTCCGATGGGCTTATTGCCAAAGATGGAAGAGCCCGCGCTCAGGAAGCGAAAGGTATGCGCCGCCCAGAAGGCGAAGACCATGAGGAGGCCATCGACGATCTGGAGAAATTGGAGATTGAGTTCTTGTTTTCGGCCCAACATGGGTTTTTCTGCGGGAAAGCCTGACAGCAAATATGAGTGGGATAAAGAATTCGAGCGATTTACGTGGAAAACCCCAAGTAGTGGGAGCAGTGGCCTCCCCTGGTGCCCTGCGACGAGCGGTGCGGATAGAACCCGGGCAGGTCGATCTGATCGAGCTTCGAGTGGACAGTTTCAGTGACAATCCCGTGGCGCTCTACCAGGAGGCGCGGAAGCTGAAGGTGCCGCTGATCGTGACGGTGCGGCATCCGGCGGAAGGGGGCGTGAACGATCTCGGCTTCGCCCGGCGCGCAGAGCTGTATGCGCAATTCCTCCCGCTCGCCGCTTATCTCGATATCGAACTGTGCTCGCTGGAGAAGCTCTCCAGCACCGTGCGGGCCGCCCGCGCCGCCGGGGTGTTGGTGATCGCTTCGTTCCACGACTTCAAGGCGACGCCTTCCGCGGCGAAGCTCCGCCAGATCATCCGCGCCGCGCACCGCGCCGGTGCTGATATTTGCAAGATCGCCGCCCGCGCCGACACGCCCGCCGCCTTGGCCAGCCTCTTCGCCCTGCTCGCTGAAAAACCACCGCTCCCGCTGAGCGTGATGGGCATGGGGACGTTCGGGAAAATCTCGCGCCTCGTCTGCGCGCAAGCCGGTTCGGTGCTGAACTACGGCTACCTCGACCGCGCCAACGCCAGCGGCCAGTGGGAAGCGACGCTGCTCACGAAGCGACTCGCGGAATTGCACGAGCCCTAACCGGCTCAGGCCTTCGCCGCCTGATGCTGGAGCACGCGCATCAGCGCCGAATAAATCTCCGATGGCCCGAGGCCCTTGGAGACGTAGCCATTCGCCCCCGCCTTGCGCGCGGCCTGCATGGCGTCTTCGTCGTAGCCGAGCCCGGTGAACATGACGATCGGCAGATCGGCGTGCTTTTCGCGGACCTTGGTGATGAGCGTGAGCCCGTCGATCTTCGGCATGCCGATGTCGAGGATCAGGCCATCGCACGGATTGAGTTCGAGCCACGCCTCCACCTTGGAGCTGTCGGTGAGCGAAGAAGCCGCGTGGCCCTTGCCCCGCAGATAGGTGGTGAGGAAGCGATTGAGGAGCCGGTTATCGTCAACAACGAGGAAGTTCATAGGTCAGTGGGCTGCGGTTGAATATGAGTTTAGCAGCGGTCATGCCATCGGCGGAAAGGAATGCCCGTATTCAAGATACGCATCTCCCGCTTGTCAGGCCGCCTGCGCCGACAGAAACTCCCGGCCCCATGTCCAAGCTCGACCCGCTCCGCCAGGCTGTCGCCGTCTCGCCCGACAACGTCCCGCTCCTCCTGCTCCTCGCGCACGCCAGCCTCGATGAGTGGTCGCTGGACGAGGCGCAGTCGCTCTTCGAGCGCGTGCTCAAGCTCGATCCCCGCAAGCCCGAGGCGCGGCTCGGCATCGCGCGCATCCTCCACCTCAGCGGCAAGACCAGCGAGGCGGTGGTCCGCACCGAAGTGCTGATCGCGGAGAATCCCGACTTCGCCCCCGCGCACCTGCTCCTCGCGCGCCTGCACGCCGGCGAAGGCAATCTCGCCGCCGCCCGCACCAGCTACGAACGGGCGCTGGCGCTTGATCCGATGGGCAAGGACCCGTCCTTGGAAAAGGAACTCCACGGCCGCAAGCCCCCCGAGTCGCCGAAGGCCGAGCCGGAGAAAGTGAGCGTCGCCGGTCAGGGCTGGACGCCCGAGGGCGACGAGGACAAGCCCGCCGTCGATAGCACCGACATCGAGCGCCCGAAGCTCACCTTCGCCGACATCGGCGGCATGGAATCGATCAAGGAAGAGATCCGGATGAAGATCATCCACCCGCTCAAGAACCCCGCGCTCTTCAAGGCCTACGGCAAGAAGATCGGTGGCGGCGTCCTGCTCTACGGCCCGCCCGGTTGCGGCAAGACGCTGCTCAGCCGCGCCACCGCGGGCGAGATCCAGGCCAACTTCCTCTCCATCGGCATCCACCAGATTCTCGACCTCTATCTCGGCAACTCCGAGAAGAACCTGCACCAGCTTTTCGAGCTCGCCCGCACCCACGCGCCCGCCGTCCTCTTCTTCGATGAAGTGGACGCGCTCGCCGCCGACCGCAACGACCTCAAACGCAGCGCCGGTCGCACGCTCATCAACCAATTCCTCGCCGAGATGGACGGCAACGTCGGCGACAACGACGGCCTGCTCATCCTCGGCGCGACCAATGCGCCGTGGCACCTCGACCCCGCGTTCCGCCGCCCCGGCCGCTTCGATCGCATCCTCTTCGTCCCGCCGCCCGACGAGCCCGCGCGCGCCTCGATCCTCGAGGTGATGGCGCGCGACAAACCCGTCCACAAACTCGACATCGGCGCGATCGCGAAGAAAACCAAGGACTTCTCCGGCGCCGATCTCAAGGCCGTCTTCGACGTGGCCATCGAGCGTTCACTGGCCCGCGCCATGTCGGAAAACCGCGTCATCCCGCTCGGCACCGACGACCTGCTGAAGTCCGCGAAAGACGTGAAGCCCTCGACGAAAGCGTGGTTCGAGAGCGCGAAGAACTACGCGATCTATTCCAACCAAAGCGGCTTCTACGACGACGTGCTCACATTCCTCGGCATCAAGAAATGACCAAGGGAGAATGACCAATGACCAATGCCTGCCGTGGAGCGTGATCTGAAAACGAGGACCAAGGGCTTGGCGTTGCGGATCATCAAAATGTATTCACGCCTGCCGAAAAAGACCGTTGCTCAGGTTCTCGGCAAGCAGGTGCTGCGTTCTGGAACTTCGGTCGGGGCGAATTATCGCGAAGCCGACGAAGGCCGTTCGAAGGCAGAATTCATCGCCAAGATGGGCGACTCCCTCCGAGAGCTCAGCGAAACCGAATATTGGCTCGAACTCCTGATCGAGAGCGAAACAGTGAAGCCTGACCTCATGGCCCCGCTGCTCGAAGAAACCCGCGAACTGAAAGCCATCTTCGCCACCATCATCCGCAAAGCGCGCAGCGCCTGACCATTGGTCATTGGTCATTCTCCATTGGTCATTTCCCCCATGCTCCCTCAAATTCTCCGCGGTCTGCAGCTCAAGGAACTCGGCCGCTACGCCGATGCCGAGAGCGCCTTCAAGGAAGCACTCGCGCAGGAGCCGAACGACGCCTTCGCCCTGCACCAGCTCGCGGCTTGCCAGTGGCAGATCGCCGGTCGGCAAAAGGACGCGCTGGCGACGATCAACCAAGCCATCTCCGTCGAGCCCAACGACAGCGAGCACCACATCCTCCGCGCCTTCATCCTCTGCGTGCTCGATCGACCAAAAGAAGCGCTCGCCGCCGCGCAAACCGCGCTCGGCCTCGCGCCCAATGAAAGCGGCGCCTACACCGCCGAGGCGCAGGCTTACCTGCAGATGGAAAACTGGCCCGCGGCCGAGCGCGCCGCGCGCCAGTCCCTCGCGCTCGATGCCGATAATTCCGGCGCCGCCAATCAACTCGCGCAAGCTTTGCGCCTGCAAAACAAGCAGGCCGAAAACGACGCGCATCTCGCCGGCATGCTGGCCCGCGATCCCGACGACGCCTTCACCCACGCCAACGCCGGTTGGTCCGCGCTCAACCGCGGCGAACACCGCCAGGCCGAAGTCCACTTCCGCGAAGCCCTGCGCATCGATCCCGACTTCGACTACGCCCGCGAAGGCCTGCTGAACAGCTTCCGCGCCCGCTCGCCGATCTACCGCGCGTATTTGAGATACAGCTTCGCCATGCAGCGCTTGAGCAGCGGCGCCCGCTGGGCGGTCATCCTCGGATTGTATTTCGGGATGCAAGTCGCCAAGCGTTTCCCGGGCGGGATCATCGTGGTCGCGCTCTATTTCATGTTTGTGCTTTGGGTCTGGGTGGCCCGTCCGTTTGGGAACTTCATGCTCCTCTTCGATTCTTTCGCCAAATACGCCCTGCGTCCGCGCGAGAAGCTGGAAGCCGCGGTCGTCGGTGGCGGGCTGTTTCTCGGGATCGTGAGCGCCATCGGCAGTTTCGCGCTGCGTTCGACCAGCCTGGAACTCGTCTCCAGCACGGCGCTCTTTGTCGGGCTCGGCTGTATCGCATCGTCCTTCCCGTTCTCGATGACCTTTACCAATCAATCCCGGATGGGCGTCTGGATTTTCGGCGCCGTCGGCGGGGCGACGCTGCTCGCCACCGTGGTCATCATCCTGGCCCTGTGGCTGCCGGGTTTGCCGGAGCAGAAGGGGATCACCAATTTCTTCATGTGGACCTGCATCGCCTGCCTCGCGAGCACATGGCTGGGCAATGTGCCCGCGCTCAACAAACGCGGCTAAGCGCCCTTAGCTCCGCCGGAGCGCCGGTTCCCGCCGATCGAGCGCGGCGTAAATCTCGCGCCGCACCGCCGCGATCGTCTTGCGCAAGGCGATGCTCCCCGCCGCCAGCACCCGCACCGCCCAGCCGCCGCGCACCAGCGCGCTCACGCCGACCCACGCCTCATCGCCGTGCAGATCGTGAATGCGCGCCCAGCACGCGCTGTCGGCGCGAAGTTGCGGTGAGACGATGAAACAGCTCGCGTAATACGCCTCCGGAAACCGCGCCCGCAGCGCCGCGATCGTCGGGCTATCGCTCGTGATCGCGTAGCGCTCCCGCGCGATCTTCTGCCCGCCGAGAAATACCTCCGTCGCCCAGTCCAGCTCCGCAAAAGCAAACACCTCGCCCGAGGCCGTCCGCCCCGGCGCGATCATCTCGATGAGCAGCGCCTCGCCGCCTTCCTCGATGTGCGCCGTCGTCCGTTGCCGATACCGCGCCCCGCCTTGCGGGATGAACATCTCCGGCCAGCAATCCAACCACGCGCCCGCGGCCACGCGAAACTCCTGCTCCACCCGCGCGTTGGCGGGATCGCCATCGGGCTCTGCTGCCACGATGCGATGAGCCCGGCTCGCGCTCGGCGCCGTGAGCAGCACCCGCGCGCCGCTTTCCACCGCGATGTCGTAGCGGATGCGGTCGCCGGCAAAGAGCCCCGCCGTCGGGTTGGCGACATTGATCACGAGCACGCCTTCGTCGAGATGCGGCTTGCTGAGATGGATCGGCGCACTGAACGACTGCTCGCGGATGAACGTGCGCCCCGCTTCATCTGCGGTGCAGACCAGACGCAGATGGCCCGTCAGGCCCATGGAAGAAAATGGCCAATGACCGATGGAGAATGACCGATGGTGAGCCGCCGCGCGCGACCTTGGTCATTGGTCATTTGCCACTGGTCATTTCCGTAAACAGCACCTCGCGCCGCAGCCACGCCAGCACCTCGTCCTTCCCTTTTTCGCTGCGCAGATCGGCGAAGATGAACGGCCGATCCCCGCGCATCAGCTTCGAGTCGCGCGCCATCACGTCGAGGTCCGCGCCGACATACGGCGCCAGCTCGATCTTGTTGATCAGCAGCAGATCGCTATGCCGGATCGCCGGCCCGCCCTTGCGCGGGATCTTATCCCCCTCGGCCACGTCGATCACATAGATAAACGACTCCACCAGCTCCGGCGAAAACGTCGCGCTCAGATTATCCCCGCCACTCTCCACGAGAATGAGTTGCACATCCGGGTGCTGCCGTTCCAGCGTCGCGATCGCCGCCATGTTCATCGAAGTATCGTCGCGAATCGCCGTGTGCGGACACCCGCCCGTCTCCACGCCGATCACCCGATCCGCCGGCAGCGCCTCCTGGCGCACCAGGAACTCCGCATCCTCCCGCGTGTAAATATCGTTCGTCACCACCGCGATGGATAACTCCTCGCGCAGCCACTGGCAGAGCCGCAGGACGAGCATCGTCTTCCCCGACCCCACCGGCCCCCCGATCCCGATGCGCACAGCTTTGCGGGTTCGTTCCATCATGGGTGAAAGGCGTTCGTTTTCATCGCCGCGAGAGATGCCAGACCGCCGCGCGCGATGCAACTCCGCGCCGCGCCGCCGCCGCGTCCGCCCTCGTTCCGCAACTCCAGTTGCGGAACGCACTTGTCCCGGCAATTCCATTGCCCCGGCTGCGGGTCGCCCGGCGACCAGTGCAGATGCCATCCGGTCGCATTGGAATTGCGCAGGCAAGTGCGCGCCGAAATGGAGTTTCGGCACGAAGGAAAAACCACACGCCCTCTCCGCATCACACCCCGCCGGTCACCGCTGTTGGAGCGTTTTTCCGCCGTGGCCGGAATGGGGCGACACACCGATCCTCGTCGCCTTGTCAGCATCCGCCGCGGCAGCTAGTCTCCCAGCCATGAGCACTGCCACCGAGGAAATCATTCAGGTCTGCGAAGCGCTGCCGCCGGATAAGCAGTCCGAGGTCATCGACTTCGCCAGATTCCTGCTCGCGCGGCAGGATGATGAGCGCTGGGAGCAGCTGCTCGCCGCACCGCAAACCCGTCCGCGGCTCGATGCGTTTCTCCGTGAATCCGCCGCCGAGGGTGACGAGCCACTGGTCCCGCGGCGCTTGTGATCTCTCGCGCGCGGCCAGTTTTTGGAGGGCGTATGCGCCGCTCGACCCGCGGGTGCGGGAAGCCGCCCGGCGGGCCTACCGCCTTTTCGAGGAAAACCTGAACCACCCGCCACTCCGCTTCAAGAAGCTGGGCGGGTACGAGCACATCTGGTCGGTTCGCATCAACGAGCAATACCGTGCCTTCGCCGAGCGCCATGGCGATTCGGTCGTCTGGGTCTGGATCGGCTCGCACAACGATTTCGACAAACTCTTTGGCTGAGCGCCCGCGCGTGGCGGCGTTCGCTTCGCGAACGGGAGGGCTATGAAATAAACAGCCGCTCCTCCGCGCGCTCGTGGCGCATGGCGGCGATTTCGAGGAGCGGATTGAAAACTCCGGCGTCCTCGCGCGCGATGGTGCGCGAGGCGGCGGTTACACGCGCAGTTTCCGCGCAGGCGGTGCGCAGAGTTCGCTGGACGCCGTCCTGGCCGATGCGGATGAGCTTCAGCGCCGCACCCCGATCCCCGTCACCTTGCCAGCATCCGCGGCGGCGGCTAGTCTCCCGGCCATGAACACTGCCACCGGGGGAATCATTCAGGTCGGCGAAGCGTTGCCGCCGGAGAAGCAATCCGAGGTCATCGACTTCGCCAGATTCCTGCTCGCGCGGCAGGATGATGAGCGCTGGGAGCAATTGCTGGCCGCACCGCAAACCCGTCCCGTGGCGGCTTTCATCCCGGCGTGGAAAAGCGCCAACGGCGTTTCATCAACCAGCCCAGCAGTAGCAATATCAAGGTGACCCACACCGAGTAATCGGTCTTTTCGACCCTCTCTCCCCTTTCGACAATCCTTTCTCTGCCATGATGCTTCCCCCTTCTTTCCGGGTCGCCGCCAGCGCGGCCCTCATCGTTATTTTTGCCGCGGGTCAGAGTGCCGCGCAAACCGGCACCCCCCAATTTCCCTCCAAGCCGACGGGTGAAGGGCACCAGACCTCGCCGCGTCTGACAGCCGTCGAGACGCTTTGGGCCGGAAATACGTTCGGTGCCCACATCGGGCGGATGCCCTCGCGGCAGATCAGCCAGGAGGCCATGGCGGCGGAAATGGCGGTGCGCGTCCAAGGAGGTTTGGGAGCCGTGGCGGCTGGCCCGGACGGCACGGTCTATGTGGTCGGACGCGCCGACAGTCGCCGCACCGGGATTTTCAAGGATGGGATGCTGATCGGCAATATGAGCTTCGTCGGCAACGCGATCTTCGAGGATTGGGCCATCGCGGTGGACGACAAGTATGTCTATGTGGCCTAT
>JBBQYR010000093.1:0-16983 GCA_038208565.1 Chthoniobacterales bacterium | reverse complement strand
ACCGCGCGCGTGCGCACGCCGATCGACGGCTTTCTGCTCGCGAAGCTCGAGGAGCAGGGCTTCGGCTTCAATCCCGACGCCGACAAAACGACGCTCCTGCGCCGCGTGACGCTCGACCTCACCGGCCTGCCGCCGACGCCGGGTGAAGTCGCGCTCTTTGTCGCCGACACCGCCCCCGACTCCTACGAGCGGCTCGTCGATCGCCTGCTCGCCTCGCCGCACTACGGCGAACGCTGGGGCCGGCACTGGCTCGATGTCGCCGGTTACGCGGACTCCGATGGCTACAACGACGCCGATGTGGTGCGGGCGTGGGCCTTCAAGTATCGCGACTACGTCATTCGCTCGCTGAACGCGGACAAACCCTTTGATCAATTCATCCGCGAGCAGATCGCCGGCGACGAGATGGTCACGCCGCCCTTCAAGAATCTCTCCCCGGATGCCACGGACAAACTAACCGCCACCGCCTTTCTCCGCATGGTGCCCGATGGCACCGCCGGCGCCGCGACGAACGAGCAGGTCACGGCGCGCAATGCCGTGGTCAGCGAGACGCTCAAGGTGGTGTCGTCGTCGCTCCTCGGCCTGACCGTCGGTTGCGCGCAATGCCACGAGCACAAACACGACCCGATTCCGCAGGCCGACTACTACCGGATGCGGGCGATCTTCGAGCCGGGCTTCGACCTGCCGCGCTGGCGCGTGCCTGCGGGCCGGCTCATCTCGCTCATGACCGACGTGGAACGCGCCCAAGCCGCGGAGGTGGAAAAGGAGGCGAAGGTCGTGGACACCGAGCGCAAAGTGAAGGAGGACGAGTTCATCGAGAAAGTGCTCACTTGGGAGCTCGAGAAGAAGGCGGAGGAAGTGCGCGAGCCTTTGCGCGTGGCCTTCCGCACCGAGGTGAAGAAGCGCACGCCCGAGCAACTCAAACTGCTCAAGGAGCACCCGACGATCAATCAGCTCAGCGGCGGTTCGCTCTACCTCTACGACCGCACTTACAACACCAAACACGAGGCCGAGCTGAAGGTCTTCACCGAGAAAGCCGCGGAGGTCCGCAAGCGCAAGCCAGTCGAGGAATTCATCCCCGCTTTCACCGAGACACCCGTGGCCGTGAAGACGCCGCCGGACACCTTCCTCTTCTCCCGCGGCGATCCGCAGCAGCCGCGCGACAAAGTCGCGGCGGGCGAACTCAGCGTGCTCGCCACCTTTCATCCGACGACCATCCTCGAAGCTTCCGCCACGCCCGCACGCCCAACGACGGGACGCCGCCTCGCCTTCGCCGAGAGCATCACCGACGGCAAACATCCCCTCACCACCCGCGTCCTCGTCAACCGCGTGTGGCATCATCACTTTGGCCGCGGCATCGTCGGATCGCTCGCGGACTTCGGCCATCTCGGCGAGCGCCCGTCGCATCCCGAGCTGCTCGACTGGCTGGCGGGCGAGTTCGTCGCGCGCGGCTGGAGCCTCAAGGCGCTGCATCGCGTCATCGTTACCTCCACGGCTTATCGCCAGACCTCCGCGCACATGGTGGAAAAGGACCGCGTCGATCCGGACAACCGCCTGCTCGGCCGCATGAACACGCGTCGCATTGAGGCCGAGGCGCTGCGCGATGCCATGCTCGTGGTCAGCGGGAAATACCATGCGAAGATGTTCGGCGCGCCGGTGCCCGTGATGATCGACGAAGACGGCCAGATCATCGTGGGCGTCGATACCAACGACACCGCCGGCCGCCCGAGCGGTAAATACGTTCCGCTCAACGGCGACGAATACCGCCGCAGCCTGTATGTGCAGATGCGCCGCAGCCGCCCGCTCGGCATGCTCGAAACCTTCGACCTGCCCCGCATGGAGCCCAACTGCGAATCGCGCAACGCCTCGACCATCGCTCCGCAATCGCTCGCCATGATGAACGGCGACTTCACCCTCACGCAGTCGAAGTTCTTCGCCGAACGCGTCGCCCGCGAGGCCGGCGCCGACCGCAGCGCGCAGGTGAAACACGCGTGGCTGCTCGCCTTCGGCGCCACACCGAGCGAGGCCGAGGTGAAAGACGCCACCGAGTTCCTCGGCAAGCAGACGACTTATTTCGAGAAGAATCCTTTCAAGCCCACGCCCGTCGCCAAACACAAGGAAGCCGCACCCGCCGAGCCATCGCTGCAAGCGCTCACCACCTTCTGCCAGGCGCTGCTGACCTCGAACCAGTTCCTGTATGCAGACTGATCAAAGCTCGGCCACGGAGCGCCGGGGAGCGCACCCGTCCCGGGTGCTGGTTTCGGCGTCTCGCCGAAACGAACTTTCCGGCAGGACTTCCCGGAGCGGAGCTCTTGACTCGAATTTCTCCGTCGAAAAAGTCCGCGAAGGCGGGACGCCTTCGCCAGCACCCGGGACGGGTGCGCTCCCCAGAATCCTGCCATGAACACCTCCCCCCACGGCTGCCTCAGCCGACGTCACCTGCTTCAGCGCGGCGCCTTCGGGCTCGGCGGCTTTGGTCTCGCGTGGCTCTTGAATCAGGACGGACTGCTCGCCGCCGAACCGAACAAACCCACGCTCGAAACGCCGCACTACGACCTGCTCCCGAAGAAGCCGCACTTTGCCCCGCGCGCCACGGCCATGATTTCCATGTTCATGCAGGGCGGCCCGAGCCACGTGGACCTCTTCGATCCCAAACCCGCGCTCGACAAACTCGACGGCAAGAAATTTCCCGGCGAGGTGAAATACGACGACGCGGCGCACGCCAGCACCACCGTCCTCGCCAGCCCGTGGAAGTTCCAAAAGCACGGCCAGTGCGGCACCGAGGTCAGCGAGTTGCTCCCGAATTTTGCGGGGATCGTCGATGACGTCGTCCTCCTGCGCGGCATGCAGAGCAGCGTGAACAACCACGGCCAGGCCATCTACGCCCTGCAAAATGGCCGCATCCTCGGCGGACGCCCGACGCTCGGGAGCTGGCTGACCTACGCGCTCGGCTCCGAGTCGCAGGAACTGCCCGCCTACGTCGCGCTCACCGACCCGCGCGGACTGCCCGTGCTCGGCGTGGAAAACTGGAGCAACGGCTGGCTGCCCTCGATTTACCAAGGCACCACTGTCCGCGCGAAAGAGCCGCGCATTCCTAATCTCGACGCCGCGCCTTACCTCAAGGGCGAAGCGCAGGAGAACTACCTCGGCTTCCTCAACAAGATCAACGGCGCCCACCTCGAGCGGCATCCCGGCGAGACCGATCTCGAAGCGCGCATCGCCAGCTACGCCCTCGCCGCCAAGCTCCAGACCGCCGCGAAAGAAGCGCTCGATATTTCCACCGAGAGCGAGGCGACGAAAAAACTCTACGGCATCGACGACAAAGCCACCGAGGACTTCGGCACGCGGTGCCTGATCGCGCGGCGGCTCGTCGAGCGCGGCGTGCGTTTCGTCCAGCTCTTCACCGGCAACCAAACGTGGGATCACCACAAGGGCATCTACGGCAGCCTGCCCGCGGCCTGCAAATACGTGGATAAGCCGGCGGCGGCGCTGGTCACCGACCTCAAGGCGCGCGGCCTGCTCGACACGACGATCGTGCATTGGGGTGGCGAAATGGGGCGTCTCCCGGTCATTCAGTACGAAGGCGCACGCGACGTCGTCGGGCGCGACCACAATACCTACGGCTTCTCGATGTGGGTCGCCGGCGGCGGCTTCAAAGCCGGGATGACCTATGGCGAAACCGACGAGTTTGGCCACAAGGCCGTGAAGGACATCGTGAGCCATCACGACTACCACGCCACGATCCTGAAGCTCTTCGGCCTCGACCACGCCAAGCTCGCCTTCCAGCGCAACGGCACGCCGGTTTCACTCACCGACAATCAAGGCGGCCGGGTGGTTTCCGAGATTCTGACTTAAGACCGGAAACCCGGCGCCGTGACGTGTCAGCCGGGCTCATTTGCGCCGCACCTCGTTATGCGAGATGCGGTTGCTGCCCTCGTCGTTCAATCCTTTGTAGATGAACAGGAGGTTGTGATAGAAATGCATGGAGACGATATGTCGGTCGTAGTCCGATGGCACATAACCCGGCTGAATGAACTCCGCGTGATTGAGTCCGTCCGTCAGGCTTTTGAAAAACGTCATCATCGTCTGCGACGCATTCCCCTTGTCGCTGCTCCCGCCCATGTCGGGCCAATAGGAAGTCTGGGTATCCTCGACGACATAGATTCCATCCGCAGCCAGCAGCGGAAACAAGATTTGAAAAGTCTGGAGGACGTGTTCGTTCAGGTGACTGCCGTCATCGATGATGATGTCGGGCGTCCCGATCTCATCGATCACCTTCTTTAGAAAAGGAGCGTCGGCCTGGCTGCCTTGAAAGACTTTGATCCGGCCGCCCTGAAGAAACGACTTATCGCAAATATCGATGCCGTGGATCGCGCTGTGAGGAAAATAGCTCGCCCACATTCGCAGGGAAGCTCCACCGGAATTCGGTCGATTTTCTCCGCCAATCCCAATTTCGAGGACGTTCAGGTGTCGCTTTTGGAGCGGGCGAAAGTGGTGTTCGTAATGCTCGGCGTACCAGTGCGCCCCCCATTTGTCGCTGCCGAAGAGTCGCGCCAGTTTTTTCAAATCGTGCCGATAGAAACGCGCCCGGATGCCGCTCGTCCGATGGTGCAGGCGCTCCACTTGGGCTGGGCTGAGGATTCGCTCGATGAGTTGCTTGACCATATTGGTTCTCGGTCGGGCGTGCCCATTTCAGCCGTGGCAACCAAGGGTCGGGAGACTCGCAGGCGCCCCGCCGTGCCACAATGTTTTTACACGCCTACTGCGCGGCGGCCATTCCGCTCATTAGCGTCCACCCGCTTCCAAGCTGCGCGCAGCATCAATCACCTCGCTGAGCTTCACCGGTTGCCCGCCTCGACGTTTACTCTCATCGGCCGCTTCCATGAAAGCGAACATCGCGATCGTCTCCTCGGCAGATACTGGCGGCACGCCCGAGCGGAAGAACGAGATGATCTCGCGGAGCAGCGAGGCGTAACTATCGGGACCGGCCAGTTGCGACGCTCCGATGGCACCGAAGACGTTGAAGCCGGTATCGCGCGGCTGTTGCTCGGCAAACCCCGTCGAGCCAAAGACGGTGACCTTGTGAGGGATCGCCTCCGTGCGCAGACCGTGGAGCACGCCGAGGCGCCCGCCACTCCAGATACCCGTCGCGACATCGCTGTCCGGCGTGTGTGCCCGCACCACCGACTCACAACCGCAGCCCAACACAGCGAACAACGCTTCGACCGGATGGATGCCGTAGAAAAACAGGTCTGGATGATGCGGGTCGAGATACGCCGGGCCGTAGGAAATCGCGGAACGCACCTCCCCAACCTCAGCCCGCTGCACCACGCCGAGGCTTTCGTAAAAACGATACGCCGAGCTGCTAAACACCGGAACCCCCGCAGCTTCCGCGAGGCGGAAAATCTCCCGCACCTCACGCAGCGAAGCGGCCAGCGGCTTGTCGATGAAGACGGGCTTCTTCGCCGCGAAAACCGCCCGCGCCTGCTCGAGATGCGCCCGCCCGTCGAGGCTGAGCACCAGCACCGTATCCACCTGCGCACACAACTCCTCGATCGACGGCAGCAGCTTCACGCCGAAATCCCGCTCGACCGTGGCGGCAAATCCCTCGACCCGCTCGACGCTCGCCGGCATGTCCGGGCTGCTGGTCTTCACGGCCGCGACGACCCGTCCGCCCGGCACGTGAGCGGGCGCATGCCGGTCATTGAGCAGGCGAGTAAAAGCCACGCCATGCGAGGTATCGAGGCCGATGATCCCGATCCGAAGATCGCCTGCGGATGTCGTATTCATGCCGCTCGCGAGGCGATCTACACGGTCAGCCGTCGCGCCCGCGCCGCGATCGGCCAGCGCTCTTCCGCCACCCCGAGACGCACCACCGTCGCTTCGCTGTAAAGCGCGACGGTCGGACAGATGTGGCGCGGGATGCCATGCAGCGTATCGCCCACCGCAAACTCCACAGCGCGCGGCGTCTCGATGACGAGGTGCTCCTCGCTGTGCGTGATCGCCACGGCATCGGGCAGTTCGAGAAACCGCACGCGCGGATGCGGATTCTCCGCGGCCACGGCCTTGTGCCCGAGATCGAGGCAGAGACGGTTCGGGCCGGGTTTGCTGATGACGCGCGTGAGCAGCACCGCCGCCGGCAGGAAAGGCAGATCGGCAAACTTGTCGCCGTAGCCAAAGTCCCACAGCACCGTCGTGCCTGGGCTGCACTGGCGGTCGGTTTCCTGAGCGTGAAAAGGAAACGTCGGCGAACCACCGGCAACGAGCACCGGCACGGCGAGCCCGGCGGATTCGAGTTCCCGGCGCAGCACCAGCACCGGCGCGAAATCCGCCTCGTACAGCGCGCGCCGCACTTCCGCATCGGCCTCGTGAATGTGTCCGTCGTAGGCGTGCAACCCGGCCGCGCGCAGTCCGGGCGTCGTCGTGAGTTGCCGATAAAGTTCGAGCGCCGAGGGTCCGGGCAGCACGCCCGTGCGATGCATGCCGCAGTCGAGATCGAGGAACACATCGAGCGTCAGCCCGGCCCCGACCGCCGCCGCACCGAGCGCGCGAATCGCCCCGGCATCATCAGCCAGCGTCGAAAAACGCGTCTCGGGAAACTGCTTCGCCAGCGCGCAAATCCGCGCGTCATTCGGCCCCACGAGCGGCACCGCGACGAGCACATCCGGCGCGCCGACCGCAGCGCACATCTCCGCCTCGGCGATCGTCGCGGTCTTGTATTTAGTAATTCCGAGCGCGATCTGCCGCGCGACGAGCGGACCTAGTTTGTGGGTCTTCACGTGCGGACGCAGCCGCTCCGGACCACCCGCGATCTCCAGCATCAGCGCGAGGTTAAACTCGATGCGCTCCGCAAAAAGCAGCAGCGCCGGCGATGCGATCTCGGCCTCATTCGTGACTCGGAACCAGCCCATGGCGCGCGCCTAGTGAAGCTCGAAGATCGCTTCGATCTCGACGGCGATATTCCCCGGCAACGGCCCCATGCCCACCGCACTCCGCGCGCCGACGCCATTCTCCGGTCCCCACACTTCGGCAAAGAGTTCGCTGCAGCCGTTGATGACCTTCGGGTGGTCGTAAAAGTCGGGCGCGGTATTGACCATGCCGAGCACCTTCACCACGCGCTTCACAAGGTCGAGATTGCCGAGTTGCTCCCGCAGCGTGGCGAGGATCGCGAGCCCGACCTGCCGCGCCGCGACCTTCCCTTCATCGAGCGAAAGATCGCGCCCGACCACTCCGGTGATGAGCGTGTTATCCGCCCGCAGTGGGCCGTGGCCGGAGACATAGGCGATGCGGTTCACGACGACGACGGGCTTGTAAACGGCGACCGGTTTGGGCGCGGGCGGGAGGGTGACCTGGAGTTGAGCGAGGCGGTGTTCGGGAGTCATGGAATGAGGGCGGCGATCATCATCGTTTCGTGCTGGTTCGCGCAATGCTTTTGCCGAAAGTGCCAGTCATGCGCCTGTCCCCCACTTCGCTCATCCTGGCCGTCAGCCTCACGTTCTCCGCGTTCGTTCTCGCCGACCCGCTGCCCGGCACGCAGCCGCTCGAAACTCCCGACGATCTCTCCGCCACGATGGTCGCCGGCATCGGGCGCTATCTCGACCGTGAAATAGCGCGGGCCGTCGAAGTGCGTTCGCAGCGCTGGAAGACGCGCGACGCCACGCAAGCCGAGCCGGAGCGCAAGCTCCTGCGCACGCGGCTCGGCATGAGCGATCCGCCGACAAGCGGCGGGATCGAAGTCGTGCAACCGCTCGGCGCGCCGCCGGTGGAGAGCCACGAAGCGGGCTACCGCGCGCGGCACGTGCGCTGGCCGGTGTTTGCCAGCGTGTGGGGTGAAGGTTTGCTCCTCCAGCCGCTCGGCGAATCCAAGGCGACGATCATCGCCGTGCCCGATGCGGATCACACGCCGGAGCAGATCGCGGGCATCGCGCCGGGCGTGCCGGAGGATGCACAGTTCGCCCGGCGGCTCGCCGAGCAAGGCTGCACCGTGCTCGTGCCGGTGCTCGTCGATCGCCGCACGACTTGGTCGGGCACGACGTTGCTCGATCGCTGGACGAATCTGCCGCACCGCGAGTGGATTTACCGGCAGGCGTTTGAAGTCGGTCGGACGCTCGCCGGCTACGAGGTGCAGAAAGTCCTGTGCGCCCTCGATGCGCTCGGCGTGACGGATAGGACCAAGTGCGGCATCGCGGGTTCCGGCGAAGGCGGGCTCATCGCGCTCCACGCTGCGGCGCTCGATCCGCGCCTCGATGCCACGCTGGTCGGCGGATACTTCGGCCCGCACGAACAGCTCTGGACCGAGCCTCTCGATCGCAACCGCTTTCGCTATCAGCGCGACTTCGGAAATGCCGAACTCGCCGCGCTCATCGCGCCGCGTCCGCTCATCGTCGAGCCCGCCGCCGCGCCGGAGTTCACCAGCCCGCCGCCCGTCGAAAAAGGCCGCCGGGCCGCCGCGGCGCCGGGTGCGATCAAGACGCCGCCGCTCGCGGACGTGGAGGCGGAAGTGCGACGCGCCAAGGAATTGCACGCCGCCATCACGCTCAGCAAAACCGACGGCGCGCTCACCGCTTTTCTCCAGCCGCTCGGCATCGACCCGCTCCAACCCAGCCGCGCGCCGCTGAGCGATCCGTCGTGGAATCAAGCGGCCTCCGACGAGCGCCAACGCCGCACCGTCCGTGAGCTCGAAGCGCACACGCAGGACGTCCTCAGCAAGTGCGAGTTTGCGCGCAACGCGCAGGACTTGTGGAAGAAGCTGAAGCCCGGCGACGAGTGGAACGCGGTGCAGAAGGAAGCGAGGCGCCGCTTCGACGAAGAAGTGATCGGCAAACTGCCGACCGATTTTCTCCCGCCGAACGCCCGCAGCCGCGTCGTGCTCGAGAAGGAAAAGTGGACCGCCTACGACGTGGTTCTCGACGTGCATCCCGAGGTCTTCGCGTGGGGCGTGCTGCTGCTGCCGCGCGACCTCCAGCCCGGCGAGCGCCGACCGGTCGTCGTCTGCCAGCACGGGCTCGAAGGCCTGCCGATGGATACGATGACCGACGACCGGACCACAAAAGCCTACGCGGCTTACAAAGCCTTCGCCGCGCAGCTCGCCGACCGCGGCTTCATCGTCTTCGCGCCGCACAATCCGTATCGCGGGCAGGACGCCTTTCGCACGCTCCAGCGCAAGGCGCAGCCGCTCGGCTGGTCGCTCTTCTCGTTCATCAATGCGCAGCACGAAGTCATCACGAGCTGGCTCGCGGCGCAGCCCTTCGTCGATCCCGCGCGCATCGCCTTCTACGGGCTAAGCTACGGCGGCAAGACGGCGATGCGCACGCCCGCGGTCGTCGAGCGTTACTGCCTCTCGATCTGCTCCGGCGATTTCAACGAATGGGTGCGCAAGAACGCCTTGATCGAATATCCGGGCAGCTACCTTTTCACGAACGAATACGAGATCTTCGAATGGGACCTCGGCCACACCTTCAACTACGCGGAGATGGCGCTGCTCATCGCCCCGCGGCCGTTTATGGTTGAGCGCGGACACAACGACGGCGTCGGTACGAGCGAATGGGTCGGCTACGAAATGGGAAAGGTGCTCAAAGGTTATAGCAAGCTCGGCCTTCAGGACCGCGCCGAGATCGAGTGGTTCGAAGGCCCGCACACGATCAATGGCGTGGGGACGTTCGAGTTTCTGTACAAGCAGCTCAACTGGCCAGCGTCGAAATAAAGCAGAGAAAACGGTCCTGCAAATCCCGGAAAGTTTCTTCCGTCAGGCCAGCCTGTTTCAGAATCGACCGAAAGGTTCCCGACGGGATATCGCCCGGGTGCATCGGCACGTAAGTTTGCCGGCCATCCACGTGCCGCAGCACCACGTGGGAGCCGCTCTGCGGCGCACCTCGAACCCCGCGTGTTGCAACCGCCGCAAGACCTCTTTGGCCTTAAACGGCATCAATCCACCTCGACCGTGGCCAATAGCGACTCGCGGGCCGGGGCGGGACTTTCGCCTGCCGCCTTTTTCTCTTCCACCCACAGATGGATCAGGTCGCGCGCCGTGGCGATGGCTCCTTCAACCCCGTCGCCATGCGTGGTGAGTCCGAGCGAAGGGACGTGCGCGTAGTAAAATCTTGGGAGGTTTTCCCGCTCTTCCACCGGCTCGACGAGGACGCTGTAACGCACAGCTTTCACTCTGCCGTCGACAGGACATTTGTCGAGGCGGCTCTTTCCCATTACGCGGCGGCGGTAAAGAGTTTGTGCTCCCGGTCGGCGGCGAACGCCAGGCACGCTATAAGGTCTTCGCGCGTCAACTCGAAGAAATCCGCCAGAATCTCGTCCTCGGTCATCCCGGATGCGAGATACTCCAAAACGTTGTAGACCGTGATCCGCATCCCGCGAATGCACGGCTGGCCGCTGCGTTTATCGGGCTCAATCGTGACGAGGTGTTCGTAACTCATGGGCGGAACGTTTCTTCGGCCCAGGGCTCCAGCAACACTTCCTCCGTTCGAGGCGAGCCCCAACAAGCTCAAGCCGGGAAGCGCTGAGGCGCTTAGTGCATCTCCACCGCGCACGAGCCGAGGCCACCGCGGTAGTAGTTGAATTGCACGTTTGGATGATCAGCGAGGAGCGACATGGGGACGCAGCTCGTGGGCAGCTTCTTGGAAATGAGGAAGGCGGTGAGGCGCTGGCCGAAGGGGTTGTCGTGCGTGCCGGCCTGCCAGATGGAAACTTTCTCCGCCTTCCACGTCTCGA
This sequence comes from Chthoniobacterales bacterium, assembly GCA_038208565.1. Classification (GTDB taxonomy): domain Bacteria; phylum Verrucomicrobiota; class Verrucomicrobiia; order Chthoniobacterales; family Chthoniobacteraceae; genus Chthoniobacter. The sequence continues at coordinate 6,264 of JBBQYR010000093.1, read as the reverse complement.
CCGGACCGACGGTGATCGCCTTGGTCGGGACCATGGCGATGTTGCCACCGCCGCTGGTGCGAGCGTTTTGCGCAATGGTCAGCGGGTGGAGTTCGACGACGCGCGTGGCGAGCTTGCGGTATTCGGCGGGCGTGGGCGGGGCACTCTTGTATTTGCCGCGGCGCGGGAGCGGGTCGTTGAAGGCCCAGTGCTTCACGTCGCCCTGCCCGCCTTGCATCACCGCGCAGCGGACGCCGGCGTCGTAGGACTTCGTATAGGCGGCGGTGTCGGCTTTCGGGAAGTGCAGGTGCGCATCAGGCATGCGCTGCTTTTTCGGAATCTTATGGAAGCACATCTCGCGATCGGCCTTCTCGAAGCTGAGCGGATGCGTGACGGGCATTTCCTTGCCGGTGGCTTCGTCGAACCACTCATCCATGCCCCAGAAATGTCCGCTGCGCACATCGAGGCCGAGTTCCGTCACGAGCCGCGCGACGAGCGGGAGCTGCTCGGTCGGGCCGATCGGGCCGCAGATGCCGACGGGGTTGTCGTCGGTCGATTGCTTCCACGCGGTGATGTATTCGAGCGCTTCGGCGAGGTAGAAGTCTTCGAGCGTATCGTAGAAAACGACGCGGAAACCGGGACGTGAAAGCTGGGCGAGATCGCGAGGGGTGAGGCGCGCGACTTCATCGACGATGTCGAGCGGCAGGCAGGTGTAGTCCCACCAATCGGGGCTGATGCTGGAGGTGCGGAGGTTCATGGGCGCTGGGTTTGTTTGTGCCACGGATGCTCACGGATGAAACACGGATTGCAAAAACATCCGTGAAGATCCGTGTCCAACCGTGGCTAATGAATTTTGTGTCGAATATTGCGGAGATATTTTTTGCCGAGAGCATCGCGCAGCGGGTCGTCGTTCTCGGCGCCGAAGCCGTAGTGCAAGTGGCGCGTCCAGCCCTCGGCGTGCGCGAATTTTTTGCTCTGCCGTCCGAGCCGGCGGGAGAAGTCGTCCATCGTGGTGAGGTAACTTTCCTGCCCTTGCGTGGCGTCGAGCCATTCCTTTTGCGAGGCGTGGCAGGCGAGCGCCGCGCGTTTGCTCGCGTGGATGCTGGTTGTATCGATGAGCAACTCCGGCGTGACCGGTTCGCGCAGCGGCGAGCATTGGCCGTGCGGCATGGCGTGGTAGATCACGCACGGCGTCAGGTCGGGCGCACGCTGCGGGAGCGAGCGGAAGTTGGGGATGCCACGCGTGAAGGCCGCCGTCACCGCGAGGCGCGCGGTGATCATGTGATCTTCCATGTAATCGGCGAGCGCGTGGGTGAGCACGACGGTCGGCTTGGCGGCACGGATCACCGCGCTGATGCGACGGATGTTTGCTTCGTTGTAGAAGACGAGCATGTCGTCGCAGAGCGGCGCATACCACTTCGCGCCGAGCAGCTTGGCCGCGTCCTGCGCTTCCTTGCGCCGGACGCGCGCGGTCTGGGCGGCGGTCATCACAGTGCTGCCCATGTTGCCGCTGGAGACATTCAGATAATGAATGTCCCAACCGGCGTCCTTGAGTTGCAGCAAAGTGCCGGCCATGACGAACTCGATGTCGTCGGGATGCGCGGCGATGGCGAGAGCGGAGGGCATCGACTAGCCGACGGCGATTTCGCTGAGCTTCACCGGGCGTCCCTCGGAGGCGGATTTATCCGCGGCGGCGATGACGCGGTGGGTGGCGAAAGCGTGCGCGAAGCTGGTGAGCGGCATGTCATTTCCCTGCTCCAGCGCGTCGAAGAATGCCTGAAACTGCGACTGGTAGGGATGATCGCTCACGTCGCCGCTATCGAGCATCTTCATCGAGAGCGAAGACCACGCGCTCTTGTTGAGACCCGCAAGCTTTTGACTGTGAAATTTATTGTCGAGGATCGAGCCTTCGCTGCCCACGAGGTGCGTGTGGAAGTAATAAGGCTGGAGGCAATCGACGACCGCCGCGCTTTTGCCGACCGCACCATTTTTGAAGCGGAGGAGCGTCGTCGAGGTCGTCTTGTATTCGTAGGCGGTGAAGATCGGATTAGCGCTCTGCGCGGCGTAGCTCGTGACCTCTTCGACCTCGCTCGCCATGCACAAGAGCAACGCATCGAGCGCGTGGCAGCCGGCGGTGAGCAGCGCGCTGCCGCCGAGTTCCTTTTTCGTGTTCCAGCGGTATTGGCCGTACCACGGCCCGATGCCGTGGTAGTAATCGACTTCGCCGTAGTGCAGCGAACCCACGAGGCCCTGATCGATGACGGCTTTGGTCGCGACGAACTGCGACGACCAGCGGCACTCGAAGCACACACAAACCTTCGCCCCGCTCGCGTCGGCGGCCTTTTTCATCGCCACGATCTCACTCCACTCGATGGCCAGCGGCTTCTCGACAATGATGTGTTTGCCAGCTTTGGCCGCGGCGATGAACTGCGCGGCGTGCTGGTTCGGATAGCTGGTGATGTCAACCGCGTGGACGTCGGGACTCGCGAGCATTGCGGCGAGGTCGGTGTAAGCCGTGATCGGGCTGCCGTGCTTGGCGCTGAGCTCCTCGGAATCGAGCGGGCGCGAGGACCAGACGGCGGTGACTTGCGCGTTCGAGGTGGCGTTGATGGCGGCGATGTGGGCCGTGGCAGCCCAGCCATAACCGATGACGGCGACGTTGTATTGCTTGCTCATAAATGGATTGGAGAATTGGGACTACTGTTCGCCTTTGAGGTAGGCGACGAGATCGGCGAGGTCCTGCGGTTGCATCGCGGCGTCGAGGCCGGGCGGCATCAGCGAGCCGGGCAGCGCGGTCAGCGCCTTGATATCGGAACGCAGGACGGTTTCCTCGAGGGCGCCGGGCTGGCGGATGGTCACGCTCGTCAGCGTCTCGGAGGAAAGGATGCCGGCGAAGATGCGACCGTCTTTCGCCTCGCAGATGTAGGCCGCAAACGCGGGCGCGATCTCGGCTTCGGGCATCACGATGTGGAAGACGATGTTGTCCTTCGGCTGGCGGCGCATGTCGAAGAGATCGGGGCCGACGTTCGCGCCTTCCTGCTGGAAGCGATGACACGTCGCGCAGAGCTGGCGGAAAACTTCGCGCCCGTGCGCCGGCTTGGCGACCAGTTCGAGCGATTTCTTCGCGCGCTCCAGTGCTGCGGTGCGATCGCCGAGGCCGGCGGCGAAAAGCTTCTCGGCGCGCTCGCGGACGGGGGCATCCTTGTGCTTGAGCAACACCTGACGGCGCTGCGTGGTGAAAGCGCTCGCGGGCAGGCGGTTCGCCTCCACGGCGGCGAGCAGGCCTTCGAGCTGCGTCGGTCGTCCGAGCAGCGCGGCGAGGATGGTTTCGCGCATGGCGGGGTTGTAGGTGCTCCACACACCGTCGGCGAGGAGCACAGTGGCGGCGCGATTGGAGTCGAGGCTGGCGAGACTGCGGACCAGCGCGGTGCGCAGCGTCTCGTCGGGCTGGGCGCCGAGCGCTTCCTGCAACGGCTGCGCCGCGGATTCCCACGTGCCCATCGCGAGGAGGCGCGCATGGATGAGTCGTTGCGCCGACGGCACCGAAGATTGGGCGACTTGCTTCGCCGCGAGATCGAGCAGTTGGCGGAAAGCGGGCGTCTCCTTGACCGTACGAGCTGCGGCCGCATTGCGTTCGATGAAGCCGACCCAGACAGCGGCCGCCGCGGCATTGCCTTGGTCCGCGCCGAGCGCGTCGTTCAGCGCCGTCGCCTCGCGGAAACAACGACCGAGGCTGCCGAGCAATTCCAGTTCGCCTTCGCTGCTCGCGGTCAGTTTCGGCCAGACCGCGCGGAGAAACTGCGCCTCGCGTCCCCCGATACCGCTGAGCACGGCGGCCCGCGCCCACTTGTCGCCAGCGTCGCGGGCACCGATCTGTGCGAGTGCGGCGAGCGCGTAGTCTTCCTTCACGTCGCCGAGCACGAGCGCGAGATTGAAGCGCACGCGGGCACTCGGATCGTTGGCGAGCCGGGCCGCGAGCGCGGCGTCTTTCGCGGCGCCCTTGATCGGCTCGAACTCATCCTTAAAAGGCGCGAGTGGTTTCGCAGGGCGCGGCGTCTTCGCGGTGATGCGCCAGATGCGACCCATCGCGCGCCCGCTCTCGAAGTCGGCGTGCTTGCGCACTTCCTCGGGCAGGTAGTCGGGATGCTCGATCACCTTGCGATACATGTCGGCGATGTAGAGCGCGCCCTCGGGACCGCGCGCGGCATAAACCGGGCGGAACCAATCGTCACGCGAGGCGAGCACCTCGCGCCCCTTGAGCAGCGGCGTGGCGGTGAAGGTCGCGCCATTCGGCACGAGCTGATCGACGTGGACGAGATTGCCGGTCGGGTCGCACGAGAAGACCGTGCCCTCATAGCGTTCGGGCAGTGCGCCGCCGCGCCAGACAAGGACGCCGCAGGCCGCGCTGAACGAGCCGAAATGGGAATCGGCCGTCGTGATGTTCGAGCTGATCGGGAAGAGCCGCACGCCGTCGCCGCCGCCTTTCATCGTGGTTCTCACCGCGCGTTCGTTGCAGTCCTGCACGGTGTCGCTGAAGGCGAAGTTCGGATTGCGGCCCAGCCACTTCGAAGAGAGCACGACGTGCTGCACGGGCAGGCGGTTCATGCAGATGAAGCGACGGCCGAAGTCATCGAACGATTGCCCGAACTGCGACTTCCCATCGACGTTTTCGATTTCCAGCGTGTCGGGGTGGAAGCGGACATCGGCGGTCATCTTCAGCGCCGGACGCTCGGGATGTTCGGGACAGGTGATCGTCCCGGCGCTGAGGCCCGCCGCGAGATAGATCCAGCCGTCCGGGCCGAGGCGCGGCGCATTTACGCGGAGTTGCGTGCTCTTGGCCGTCTCGAAGCCGGTGAAAAGGACGCGCTTTTCGTCGGCGCGTCCGTCGCCATTGGTGTCGCGCATGAAGATCACGTCGGGCGACGAAGTCACGATCACGCCATCCTTCCACGGCATCACGCCGTTCGGATACGCGAGGCCGTCGGCGAAGACCGTCCGCTTGTCCATGCGCCCGTCGCCATTGGTGTCTTCGAGCAACGCGACGACTCCCTCGGGCGGGTTGTCCATGCGTGGGTAGCCGCGGTTTTCCGCGACAAACATCCGGCCCTTGTCGTCGAAAGCGACCGCACACGGCGAAGCCACGAGCGGCTCGGCAGCGACGAGTTCGATGCGCAGATCGTCGGCCAGTTCAAAGGACCTCACCGCATCATCGGGCGTGAGCGGCGAAGGCGTCGCGGCAAACAAGGCCGCGCGCGTGAGCAGAAAAAACGCGGCGGCGAAAGTCCGGGGAGCGCACGCGTTTACTGACCGCGGCAGCGGCCACACGGTCACACCCGGCGAGATCTCCGCGCCCGAAGACCCACCGGAAAGTTCGTCGCGGCGGGACCCCGCGACCAGCACCCGAGACAGGTGCGCTCCCCGGACGCAAGCGCCCAATAACACGTTTTCCGAGACGACGGTCTTCATTGGCGTTGCGGGGGTTGATTGCCGTAGATCCAGCCTTCGCCCTTGAAAGCAGGCGCGAGCGGGCGCTTCGGCAGGGGCATGGGTTTGAGATCCTGCGCGAGTTCGAGGCCGACATCGCGGATCTCATCGCCCGCGGAGATCTTGAGATTGCTGTAAGCCGTGAGGCGCGTCTCGTAGCCGCCGCCGGACTTCGGATCGAAGGACTCCAGCGTGGGCACATAGCCGACGCAGCCGTTCGAAAGCTCCACCGGGAAGGTCATCGGGAAGCCGCTCTCCTTTTTCCAGTCGAGGCCGTATTGGCAGAAGTATTCCGCGGGACTCGACAGGCACACGACCGGGCCGATCTGGATCGCCTGGCCTTCGACTTCGACCCTCGGCCACTTCGCGATCAACGCATCCAGCATCACCGTTTCCTTCGCCCAGACCCAATCCGGCCCGGCGGTCTTCGGATCTTTCTGCACGAGTTCGAGCGCGGCGGTCACCCGCTCGGGTGCGGGCTTGCGGCGCGGGATGCTCCAGAGCTTCGTGCGCACATCGACCGGCACCTCGGAGACGCGCGTCTGCGTGAGACCGAGCAATACTTTCACCGCCTCGGCGCCGACACGACCACCGACGAATTGCGCCCACTCGTCGATCTCAGGATTGGCGTGGGGATCGAGGTTATTCACCTGCGTGACATCGCCGCACGCGCCTTGCAGGAAGACGACTTTCGCGTCGGGATAGAAGCCCTGGATGACGCGCTCCATGTAATAAATCCAGTTTGCGGAAATCCACGGGCCGCTCGTCGTGGCGTGGCAGGCAAAGTTCACCACGCAGCCC
>JBBQYR010000092.1:0-17164 GCA_038208565.1 Chthoniobacterales bacterium | reverse complement strand
CGGAGGTGGCGGTGGGGAATAGTGGGGGATGGCGAATGGGCGAGCCTCCGGTCGCCGGGGTGGCGGTGGGGCTGGGGCTGGGAGGGGCCAAGGCAGGCGGGGCGCCTGCCCGACAATGGGCGGAGGCGCGGCGCGAAGGGGCGGAAGCGCGGAACGAAAGGGCGGGGTGACTCCGCGCTTGCCATGAGGCGGCGGGCTGCGCACGGTGCCCGGATGTCATTCAAAGATTTTGGTCTCGATCCCGAGATCGTCCGCGGGGTCGAGTCCATGGGCTACGTGGATCCCACTCCCATCCAGTTGCGCGCTTTCCCGATCATCCTCGAGGGGAAAGATATGATGGGTTCCGCCCAGACGGGCACGGGCAAGACCGCCGCGTTCGGCCTGCCGATCCTCTCCCAGCTCAAGACGCACGGCACCATGCGGGCGCTCATCCTGGAGCCCACGCGGGAGCTGGCGGCGCAGGTGGAGACGGCGTTCCGCGACTTCGCCCGCTACACGGAGCTGACGGTGGGCCTGGTCTATGGCGGCGTGGGCTACGGCAAGCAGCGGGAGTTTCTGGCCAAGGGCGTGGATGTGCTGGTGGCGACGCCGGGCCGGTTGCTGGACTTTCTCGAAGACGGCACGGCGAACCTGAAGGACATCCAGTATCTGGTGCTCGATGAGGTGGACCGGATGCTCGACATGGGCTTTCTCCCGCAGGTGCGCCGGATCGTGGATCGCCTGCCAAAGCAGCGCCAGACGCTCTTCTTCTCGGCGACGCTGCCGCCGGAGCTGGAGACGATGACGAAGTGGCTGCTGACGAACCCGGAGCAGGTGGAGATCGGCCAGCGGCGTTCGCCGGCGGAGACGGTGACGCATGCGCTCTTCCCGGTGGCGAAGGACCAGAAGTTTGACCTGCTCATCGCGCTGCTGGAGCACACGAAGTTCGATAGCGCGATCATCTTCACGAGCACGAAGGTGATGGCGGATCGCGTGGCGCATCAACTGAAGGATCTGAAGCACTCGGTGGCGGTGCTGCACTCGAACCGCACGCAGAGCGAGCGGGAGGATGCGCTGGCGGGCTTTAAGAGCGGCAAATACGAGGTGATGGTGGCGACGGACATCGCGGCGCGCGGGCTGGACATCGCGGGGGTGTCGCACGTGGTGAATTACGACGTGCCGCAGCACCCGGAGGATTACGTGCATCGCATCGGCCGCACGGGCCGCGCGCTGCAGGTGGGCGACGCGGTGACGATCTTCACGGCGGAGGAGATCGACCATGTGCGGTCGATCGAGCGCTTCATCGGCACGGCGATCAAGCGGGTCAAGCTGGAGACCTTCAACTACATCTACACCGCGCTCTTCAACGAGTCCCAGATCCCCGCCGGGGGCGTGGGCAAGGGCGTGCGCACGGCGCGGGGCTATAGCTTCGGCGCGCGGCGCAAAAAGTAGGCGGCCAGCCCGCTCAGAACGCCCACTTCACCGCTACCGCGCCAAATGGCGCCGGATCGAGATCCGTGGACGAGATTTCCCGTCCATCGCCGTCGCGGAGCTCCAGCTCGCCGCCGAAGGATACGCCGCCGCGCACACTCACGCGCCAGTGTTCGCCGATGCGCTTCTCGACGCTCGCCGCCGCGCGCCAGAGATCCAGCTCCACCTGGCGCACGCCGGATTCCGTCTCCGCCACTTCCCAAGAGTTCCCGCCCGGATACGCGACCAGCGCCAGCGTCCAATCCGTACTCGGCTGCCAGCCGATCGCCACGACCGGCGGCGTCGCCTGCACGATCCACTGGTCATTCGGCCGCCAGATGAAACCGACCGCACCCATGACCTGCGCCTCGTCCATCCCGTAGCTGGCAAAGACGCCCGCCGCCAGGTCCAGTCGGTCGTTCCAGCGATAGCCGAGCAGCCCGAGGCCCGAGATCGTGAAAGCATCCGAATCCACCGCCTTGAAGTCCGTGGCCAAGCCCGGCGAGACAAACCCCAGCGCCCACCACTTCGAATCCTGCGGACGCCACGCCAGCGAGAGGCGCGCCTCCAGTGAGTGGAGATCCTTCGTCCCCAACCCCTCGCGCCCGCCGAAATCCGCGTGATTCCAGCCATAGTCCACACCCACGCCGATCAGTAGATCGCCTGTCTTCCACTTGCCCAGCGGCAGCACCACCCGCGTCTCCAGCATCTCCAGCCCGCCATTTCCGCGGTCGTAGTCGAGCGTCGACTGATACGTGGTATCGAGGGTGAAAGCCGGCGGCCCGAAGCCGAGCGCCGCCGGATCGATGAACTCGACGGCACGCCCCGCAGGCGAAGCGACGAGAAGCAATGTGCTGGCAGAAAGCAGAGTGAGAAACTTGGGCATGGGAGTGATTCGCAATGAAACGCGCCTTGGATGCCCGGATGAAGTTTTATCTCACCTACCACACGTCGCCGGCTCCGCTGAAATGATGGAGCGCCCCAGCCAGTTTCTGAACGAAGTGCCGAAGGCGCTGCTGGAGGAATGGCAGATCGGCGGGGGATTCTGACGCGCTACGCAGTGCGCAGGATGGTCAGCTTCATCGCGCCCTTGTTGTTCCAGTAGGCGGGCCAGATGTCGTTGGCGAAGCAGACGAGTTCGCCCGTAGCCGGAGCGGGGAAATCACATGGGCCAGCCCCGATGACGAAAGCGTGTTGCAGCGATTCGCCGATCGTGCCGATGAGCGTGAAGAACTCGGCGCGCGGATCTCGATCAGGGGAAAAGCGGAGAAAGTGGCGGAAGAGCTTTTGCAGTCGAGTGGTGCTGCCGTTCGGCCCGTTTTTTACAAACCAGTCGATCCAAATCTGCCCGAGCGGGACCGTGATGAGGTAGCGCGCATCCTTCTCCAGGGCATATCCGGTGTGAAACCAGCGCTCTTTCGCCGGCACGATGATTTCGGTCGGCGTGCTCAATTTGGTTTGGGCTCGTGGAGCAGTTTGAAAGCGTTCCGGATGGGGGCGAGGGCCTTCCCGCTTCGTTCCCAAAACCGTTTCCCCGCCCCGTGGATGAAGTCGCTCTGCTGCTTTACGCGAGCGCGGTTGAGGACGTTTTTCGCGATGACGTAGCGGAACTCACCCTTTGGCCCGATGATCACGGTCGCGCCGCCAAAGGTATCGAAGGTGCCGCGCGGATCGCGCACGGTGCGGCGTTGCGTGACCTCGGCCACCAGATCGAAAACCACCTGACCATCCGGGCCGATGCGGCGGGAACTGCGGATCGACTGGATGCGCGGCAGTTGCACGGTGTCGCCGTCGAGGTCCGGGTCATCCGCCCGCGCGAGGCCAAAGTGCGCGAGGTGTTCCGGGCGGCCGAGGACCGCGCCGAGAGCGCGCGCCTGGCGGAGCAGTTCGTCCGGCCCGGCGGGTGCCGCGGGATCACCCGCGAACTGGAGTTTGGCGAAGCTCAAATCCGGGATGCGCTCGACCATGAGTTCGGGCTTTTGCCAGCGCAGACTGTCTTCCGAGAGGCTGGTCACATTCGGCGGGTAGATGCCGCGGACGCGAAAGGCGTCGATCAGCGCCTCGCGGTAACCCCACGGATCGTCGGGCACGAGGTCGTGATCCGCGGTGATCAGCGCGCGAAGGTATTCGCCGAGGTCGATATCCACCGGCGGGCAGTAGTCGATCGCGCGGATGCAAATGGCGAGGAAGTGTCCAGCTAGCTTGCTCGCCTGCTCGCCGAGGATGTCCTGCAGATCGACCGGCGCCTGGCCCGGCGGCAGTCGCCCGGTGCCGTTGCTCGCGAGGCGAATATAGCGCTCGACCTTCCGTTTGAAGATCGCCATCCACGCTTCGAAGATCGCCTGCACCAGAATCTCGCCGAGCGCGTGGGCCTCGAGCGAGGGATGATAACGCTCCGGCTCATGCTCCTCATCGGCCATCTTCTCGAAAGCGGTGCGCAAGGGCTCCGTCGAACCTCGGCTTTGGGCAAACTGATGGGCGATTCCCGTCAGCAGGCTGGCGTCCTCGATCCGACCCTCGGAGCGGCGAATCGCGGCCTGCACCACTTTGCGGTGGCTGAAGTGCTGAAAGACCGCCACGAGGTCCGCGAAACCTTCGTGAAAGCCGAGCACGTCCGGCCCGCTCGGCTGGCAGAAATGCGCCCGCAACCCATCGAGCAGCGCATGCGTGACCTCGTGCGCGACGATGTCGTGCGAGAGGCATGTGAAGACGACGCCGCCCGGCGGGGTGCGACCGACCGGCTTGTCCTCGGCGGCAAAGTAGCCAAAGCACAACTCGCCGGTTGCCCGATCGTAGAAGGCGTTCTGACCTTCAAAGGCGTGCGGACGAATGCGCAGGCGCGTTGGGCCTTTCTCCTCGCCAGGCTGCGGATCGAAGTCCCAATTCACATGGCGGCCGAGCGCTTCACGGAAGGTCTGATAGACCGTCGAGCACACCGCATAGACCATCTGCTGGTGGAAGAGCGGGTTGGTCGTCGAGGGGCTGTGGCCATTGCGCAAAAGGACGGAGTGCTCTTCGAGATCCGCGCGGCCCCAGTGGGTGTTTTGCCCCGCGTCGAAGTCGTCCACTTTGAAGACCGCGCCGACCGGTCCCGGCTGGAGCGGCTCGTACGGCACCAGCACTTCGGCGACGGCGCCGTCGAGTTTGGAGACGGCGGGATCGAGGCTGAAGATTTGCAACGGTCGATGCACCGGGTCGTCCGGCTGGCGATCGTAGGGCCGGCCCTGCGCGGCGCGCGGGACGCTTTCGCCGATGGTGAAGTCGCGCCCCTCGACCGCGTTTTTAAGATCCGCATCCATGGGCTAACCGCGCACGAGGCGGGCGGCGTCTTCGAGCAGGCGGGCGAGATCTTCGCGGGGCGCCGCGGTGCTGCCGACCGCGCTCCCAATGCTGCGGCTGCCAGCCGCCGCGGGCGCGAGAAGCGGGCGGGCGCGCAGCGCCGCGGCGCAGTGCAGCTCGGGGTTCTGCCTCGGGTTTGGACCGAAGGCTCCGATCACGCGGGTCTGGAAATCGGCATTCGTCAGACCGCCGATCCCGGCCGCGAGGACGCGCGTGGCGTGTGTGGTGAAGTGGCCGTGCCCGTCGCTTTCGAGCGCGACTTCCCGCGAGCGGCAGGCGCAGAAGAGAATCTCCCGTGCCTGATCGTAAGCCCCGCGGGAGGCCACGGCGCGGGTGCCGCCGAGCGTTGCGCGGAAGGCCGCGTGCGCCGCTTTCATCTCCGGCGTCGCCGTGACGAAGCGCTTCTTCACGTTGCCGCCGGTCGCGCCCGGCATGGGCGTGCCGAGGGCGAAACGCGTGATCGTCCCGGAGTGGCAGCAGTCGGTGAAGACGGTGACGCTGACGCCGTCCGGGATGGTGTTGAAGATCGCGCCGAGGTCGTCGTCGATGACGAAGTGCCCGCGGTCGAAATCCACCGGACAGAGCGCTTCGTCCAGGCCCGGCGAATCACCGCCGGCTTCGTCGCCGTCGAGGTCGGGGAGCTGCGTGCCGTGGCCGGCAAACTGGAAGGCAAGGATGTCCCCGGCGCGGCTGGAGCGGATCAGATTCGTCAGTTCGGCGACGATCGCGCGGCGCGTCGCCTGCTCATCGAGCAGGAGCGTCGGCACTTCAAAACCAAGCCCGCGGAAGGTCTCGCGCCAGGCCCGCGCATCATTCGCGCAGCCGCCGAGCGGCGCCGTGGGATAGCGGTCGATCCCGACGCACAGGGCGATGCGGTTCCCGCCGCCGGCCGCCGCGACGGGTGCCGACGGCGTGAGGATGGCCGGGGCCGACGGGACAGAAGTCGATGGCCGCAAATACTCTGCGAGCGCCGGGTCGAGATTGCTGAGCGTGGTGACGAGGCTGAGCCCGCGTTCGTCCGTGCCGGTGAAAGGGGTGACCTTCTTGGCGAGGATGCGCTGCGCCACGCTTTCCATCGTCGCCTTGTCGTTGTTGAAACCGCCGTGCGTCCGCGAGGTCGTCGCCGAGCGTCCGGTCGTTTCTTTCGAGACCGACCAGATCACTTCGCCGCCGGCGTTGCCTTGGCGGTCGAGGTCGAAGAGCCGCTTCAGCTTCGCGTTGTCGCGGATGGATTCTTCGAGGCCGAGGATCGGCGTCTTCCGCTCCGGCTCCAGCCCGTAGTAGATCAGGTAGAGGAGCGACTTGCGGTAGATCGAGAAGCAGTTGTCGTCCTCCTCAAAAGCGCGGGCCATCGTGAAGACGCTGAGGTGATCGACGCCCTTGCCTTGGCCGATCTTCTTCAGCAGCAGCTGCTCGAAAGTATCGACCCGGATCGCCGGCGCGAGGAAGTGCATACTGCGGAAACTGGGGACGCCGACTTCGAGCGCCGCCGGGACAAAGTGTGCGTGAAAGATCGATCCGGCGCTGTGACCGACGGCGTGCAACTCGACGCGGTCTTTGTGCGCCTCGCAGAACTCCTTGAGCTTGCGCGCAGCGTAGCGGGCACCACCGTTGGTGTCGGACGCGCGCTCGGCGCTCACTTTCATCCCGGACCAGATCTTCACGCCACCGATGGTGCGCGCGAGCGTTTCGAGCAGGAAGTCGCTCGGCGCAAAGAAGTCGAGCCCGCGCTGGCGGTTGGGCTGAAGGAGTTGGCCGAGCGTTTCCATCAGGCCCGTCTCCCAGACGAAGTGAATCGGATACGCGCCATTTTCCTTCCACCACTCGATCTGCTCGACCGCGGTAAGCAGCCCGCCTTCCTCCGAGGTCAGCCCGCCGTGCGCATAGAAGACGATCGGGAGCTTTCCCTCCTGCTGCGCCGCCCACGCGGGCAGATGATCTTCGAAGATGGCGTCCACATCCGCCTCGCGAGTCTTGAATTTCCCCTCCGACGACAAGCGTCCGAGGTTCAGGTTGATCACGTGGGGCTGGAGTTTTTGCAGCACCTCCGGCGTGAGCTTGTCACTGCCGCCGCGGCTTGCCGGGCCGGCGATCGTGCTGCGGGAATGGGCCTCCTCTTCCCGGTGATCATGCAGGCATCCCTCGGCGTCGGCGTCCGCCGGAGTCGGCGCGACGGGGACGCGCAGCGCATCGATGATCCCGAAGATCGCGCGGGCGCTGTCGTTGAACGGGAAGTTCCGCGCGGCGGCCTTCGGTGCCGGTGCCGCGTCGAGCTTCGCCCGCACCTCGGCCACTTCCTTGAGCGTGGTCTTGTAGTCGAGAGCGCTGCCCGGACAGGTCTTTGTGGACATGCTGTTGTGAAAACGCAGCGTGTCGGGCTTGAGCTTGAAGTGTTTTTGCACGAGCGCGATGACCGAGAGAACCGTGTGCTTTTGCGCGCCCGCGAACGGATCTTTCCCGGTGTCGAAATCGCCGATCGTCTCGAACATGAACGGGCCGACTTGGCTGTTGCCGTTAAAGCCCGACGCGCTCGCCGGGGCCTGGTTCCAACTGCGCCCCGTCCAGATGCTCCCGTCCGGCGCGATGGAAATGTGCTGGGCGATGTCCGACCAGTCTTTGGTCTGGGTGTGAAATTCCCACATGCTCTCGACCGTGGACAGGCCGCGATACTGGCTGTGGTTCGGCCGCCAGGTGTGGTGCATGTGGACGGACTCGATGGCACGGGTGAACGGGAATTTTTCGAGCATCTCAGCGAACTGCTCGAGGGTGATTTGGTGGAAAGGTTTGGGCATGTTGGCGGAGGGTCAGGGTTGCGTGTGTGGACGATGCATGAGGGCGTTGAAAACGGGCGCGCGGCAGGAAGCGGGTGGTGGCGATGGTTGCGCAGTGCGACACGACCGGAAGTGGAGCCGCACTTGCAGCGCGCTGCCGCGGGGCGCCCGGCGCTTCCCGCCCGCCGGGTCGCTGCTCAATCCCCCGCGGGCACTTCCTCCCACGAGGAAATGAGGAAGGTCGCTTCGGTGAGCTGGCCGGTGCCGCAGATGGTCCGCCCGACGAGCGCTTCGAGAGCCGGATCGTGGAAGGGGTTGCCGCCCGGCAGCCGCAGTTTGTAGCGCCGGCTGCCCACTTCGAGGAGCACGGCCTGGTGCTCGCTCTTCGAGCCGGGCGCATACGGCGCGCGGATGACGCGCCCGGTGAGGCACTGCGGTTTCAGCATGGTGGCTGGAGTGTAGCATGACTCAGCGGCGATGCATTTCGCGGTAGGAGACGATCTGGCCGCCGACTTCGCGGGCGACCAACGCGACGAACGGCCGCACCACCGGGGCTGCTTTGACCGCGCTACGGGCGGTCTGGCTCCCGCGCGTTTTTGCGGTGCTGCCGGGCGTGGTGGGCTCGCCACCCATCACGACGTAAAAGGCGCTCGGCGCCGCCTCGACTCTCCTCGCCCGCGCAGTCCTGGTTTTGGCCAGCGGGCTGCCGGGCGTTTCGATGGAAAAGGAGAGAACCTGCGGAGCGGTGATCTGCATCGCCGCGGCCATCTTCGCGAGCACCCTGCTGAGCGCTCTGCCGGGCTCGGTGGTGGAGGCGACGGCGCAGGACTGGGTTTCACCGATGCGCGCTCCCCGGGCCGTGAGCTGCCGGCGGCGGTCGGAGCGGGCCAGCGCGGCTGCCGCGATTTCTGGTTGCTTCGCTTTGGCGAAACCCGCCAAGCCTCGGGGCACCGCGAGCGCGACCGGCGGCCCACCCCCGATCACCGGATGGATCGAGGGATCGCCGAGCAGGTGAAACTGCGCGAGCGTTTTTAAGTCGATGGGGTCGAGTTCCGCCGCACCGCCGGCAAATTCGAGCCGCGCCTCGAGCGTCGCCCGCCCAAGAGACGCACCCGCTTTGACCCGTCGCAGGAAATACTGGCAGAGCAGATCGGCGGCGCCGTTTCCCTCCGCAGGGCCGTAGGCGATGGTGCTGCTGCCGAGGTAACCGTAGGCCCCGTGCTCGAGGTAGGTGCTGCACAGCCCCGCCTGCCCGCCGACCAGCGCGGGATCGTAGAGTTCCGCGCCGTAGCAGCACTCGACGGCGGCAACCGTGCCTTCGCTGATCTTGCCCGCGACGTGGCCGGCGAAGTGCGCCTGCGGAAAATTGTTGCCCGTCTGGCCGTAGAAGCTCGGGTCGGCATCCACGCCGTGGCAGTTGATGAAATGGGCGCGCGGGGCGAGTTGTGCCGCGGTCCACTTCGGTCCTTTCGGCGGCGAAAGTTGCAGGCTCTTGCTGTTGCCGAAGAGCCTTTCGACGCTGCGCGCGGTGGAGCTTTTCCACACCGCGGCGGTGATCGCAAAGTAGTCGGCGTAGTCCGCGGCGGGACGCGATTTCCAAGTCGCAGCCGTGTGCAACAGGCCCACGAGATAGGCGGGATCGGTGCCGCCGGTGAGATCGGGCAGGCGGCCGACCACGCGGGTGGGTCCGATGAAATCGCGCGGCTCCTGGCTGTAAGGCGCGGCGCAGGCGTAGGGCACGTCGCCGTAGGCAAATTCATCTACGTCCTCGCCGCCGAAGACCGGATTGCGCAAGTCCTGATGCGGAAGCACGTCCGGTGCGCCGAGCAGCACGAGGTAGTCCGGCGCGAGCGCGTTGTAGATCGCGTCCACGGCCTTTTTGTGCTGCTTCGGGTCGCCGGCTTTGGTCACGCGCGGGCCTTTCACGGTCTTCATGTCGGCGGCGCGATCGACCGCGATGAGGCGCGTCTGCAAGCCGCGCGCCTTGTCCGCGGCGATGAGTGCAGTGACGGCGGCGCTGATTTTTTTCACCCCGCCCGCACCGTATTTGGCGGTGAGCGCGGACAGATTTGTGATCAGGACTTTTTGGTTCATGGCGGGTCAGGGTGAGGTGGAAAGACGCGCTGCGAGCTGTGGTGAGGCGAGGTGGGCGAGGGCTTTCGCCGGGTTGGCGGTGGGCTTTGTTTTGCTTTTGGTTTTGGCGGGATTTTTCGAGCCGGTGAGCTGCGCGCGGAAGTCGCTGCGGAGCTGTCCGTCGCTGAAGAAGTGGTAGATCAGCTCGTCGCCGACTTCCTCCAGCCGCGCGGGCAGCAGCGCCTCGGTGGTGCCGAGGAAGGCGGCGAGTCCGCGCCGCAGCGCGGGCCGCGGCACGTCGTCGAAAAGGCTGGCGAACTGATCGAAACGCGCCTGCTTGATGACGGCCTTCGTCGCCAGCGCCGTGGCCGGCGGGAGCGGCGCGGAGAGCACCTTCAGCGCGTCGATGATGCCCGCGCCGAAGAGGTCCGTCTTCCATCCAGCCGGGCGCACAAAGCCCTGGGTGACGACGATCTGCCGGAAGACCGCGGCGAGCCGCGCCGCGCCGTAGGTGGCGAGCAATTTGTCCCGACCGTGATACGCCAGCCAGAGCGCGGCGACGCCCGCGGTGGTGGCGACGGCGAAGGAGGTGCCGTGCCCGCGGCCGACGTCGCGCAGCGGCTGGCCCTTTTTGGCGGTGGCGTGCCAGACGGATTCGCCGGGCGCGGTGATATCGACCTGCGGGCCGCGCGAGGAGCCTTTCCACGGCGCGTTCACCGCGTTGCTCGCGGCCACGGCGAGGACTTCGCTGTAGGCGGCGGGCCAGACGACGGCGTGGAGCACGTCGTTCGCGCCGAAGATATTTCCCGCGGCGGCGCAGACGATGACGCCGCGCTCCGCCGCGTAGATCACCGCCTGCTGGAGATACCCGAGCGGGAGCCCGCCCATGCTGATCGAGATGACGTGGCAGCCGGCATCCGTCGCGGCCTTGATCGCATCCGCCAGCCGCCGCTGATCCCACACGACCACGCTCGGCGCGACGCGAAAGGGGATGAGTTTGGCCCGCGGCGCAATACCGCTGACGAAAGTCGCCCCGCCGCCGGGCGCGGCTCCGGCACCGCTGAAGATGACGCTCGAGGTCCCCGTGCCGTGTCCCGGATTGCCGACCATCCCGGCGGTGAGGATGGAGCCGAGCGCGGACTCGAGGTCGTCGGTCGGGTCGCTGTCCTTTTTCCAAAAGTCCCAGCCGAACTCGAAAAGCAGCCGGCGCTGGGCGGGATCGTCCGACCAGTTTTCGGGATGCCGGGTGTAGCCGGTGTCGGGGTGGCCCACGAGGATGCCCTCGCCTTTCGCCGGACGCCCGTCGGTCGCGGCTTTTTGCCAGGCGCGCGGCACGTTGATTTTCTCCAGGCTCCAGTCCGGCGCGGCGCTGCCGGGCAGATGTTTCTGGCCAAAGAGGCTCTTGGCCTGAGCGGCGGGCGCGTCGTCCGCCGGGAGATTACCGAGCGGGACGAGGATGTTCGGCTCGGCCTGCGCGATGCCCGGCGCGGCTTTGAGCTGATGGGCGGCGGCCCACGCTTCCTGCACGGAGACGGTCAGGCCGGTGGGCCGCACTTCGAAGGAGCGGTCGTCGAGCGGCAGCCGCGCGATGCTCCACGCACCGCCGGGAAGCTGGCGGACGGCGCGCTCGACCGCCGCCGCCGGATCCGCGGTGCCGCGCGCCGCCTGCACGATGAGACTTTCGACACCGGTGCCGGCCGATTCCGCCGGCAGATTTTTGTTCAGCAAAACCTCGTCGATGATGAGATCGAGCTGCTTCCGAATGAGCCGCTGCCGGACTTCCGGCGGCACCAGTCGCGCGAGCGGAAACTGCCGGACGAGGAGCGCATCCGCTGCCGCGACGAGCGCCGGCCGCACCGCGGTGCCGAGCGGCTGATCGGGCCCGTCGGCGAGGAGCTGTTCGAGGATTTTCTGGATCGGGTGAAACAGCGCGGACAGCGCGCCGGGGCGGGAGCGGAGGAATGAGGTGGGCATGTAGTTGGGTGGGAGTTACGGCACCTCGAAAAAGATCGGGCAGTGGTCGGAGGCGGAGAGTTCGGTGTTCACTTCTGGGAAGCGGGCGAAGCGAAAGTCGAAGCGCTCGGGTGCGGGGTCGTCCTCGATTTTTTCGACGCGGATCTGGCGGGGTCCGGGGTGACCGTCGGCGAGCACATTGGCGAAGCCGACGCCACGGCGTTCGATGTGCGGGACTGCTCCGGCAGTGGCGCGGTCGAGCGCGGGCGAGAGGAGCACGTGGTCGAGCTGGGACACAGAGCCGCCGCCTCTCCAGTAGTGCGTCCAACGGTCGGTGGCGGCGGGGATGCGGTCGATCGCGCTCACGAGTCCGCTGCCGTGGATGAGCGGACGGATCGGCGGCGAGTCCGGGGCGTCATTCAGATCGCCGACCACGGCAAACAGCTCGCTGCCAAAGGCCGCGCCTGGGAAGCGCTCCCTCAGGATATTCACGATGCCATCGGCCTGTCGCTGGCGTTTGGTATCGGCGCTGGTGCGCTCCGCTGGGGTGCTGGCGAGGCGCGATTTGAGGTGGTTGACGAGCAGGGTCACGCGTTGGGAACCGCTGCGGTTGAGGGCCAGCGTGATCTCGAGGCAGTCGCGCGAAAAGAGCTTCGAGCGACCGCCGGGCTGCAAGTCGTCGACATGCGAGCGCACGCCGAGGATTTCCAAGTTCGAGAGCACCGCCACGTCGATCTGTCGCAGATCGTGGGAATCGACGAGCATCGCGTATTTGTAGGCCTTCTTGAGGTGCTGAGCGTTGAAGGCCCGCAGGGCCAGCAGGCTTTCGACTTCCTGAAAGCAAATGACGTCGGGAAGCTTCGTGCCTCCGCGCCGCAGCGCCTTGGCGGCCAGCGCCCGCATCTCCGGCGCGAAGATGTCGTAACCGCCGGGGTGATTCAGGGGCAGGTAACCAAAGGTCGCGGTGAGCGCTTCCTCCAGTTTGCTTTTGCCCGACATGTCGCCCGGGAACACCTGCCCAAAGCGGTAGCGGACGAAGAGGTTGTTGACGTTGAAGGTGCAGATGGTGTGCGCCATGGCGGCCGTCAGACGATGGTTTGTGCGGCTTTGAGGGCGTTGTTCCAGCGGTTGGTCAGGCCCTTCCAGAATTTCAGTCGCTTGCCGATGAAGCGGATCTCGTATTGCTCGCGCGCGGTCCGCAGGCTGAGCAGATATTGCACGGGATTTTTCTCGGCTTCCGCCGCCGCCTCCATGGTGATCTTGCCGACAGCGCCGTCGGGTTTTACGCCGAGGGCGAGCTGGAGGATTTTGGCCGCGCCTCCGGCACCGCGATTGAAGGCGCAGTCGCGGAGGTAGAATTCCACACCGGGATCTCCGGCCCACGGATCGACGCGATCGGTGTAGCCGGCGATGTATTCCGCAGCGGCTTCTTCGGCCTGTCGGTGTTTGCCGGCCTCGATCAAGGCGCGCAACTCGGCGGCTTTCTTGGGGTGGTAGCGATCATTGATCCCGGCGATTTCGTAGGAGCCGCCGCCGTCGCCCGACGGAATCTTATACACAGCGATCCGGCCTTTGCTGTCGCGCCGGGCCTCGAAGCTGACAATGGCTAGGCCCATTTTCAGCCGGAGGTCGCTGGTGGTGGTGGCGGTGGGCTTGATCCACGGGCGGAGGAACCCGGAGTGGACCCAGCCTTGCAGGTCCATGATGCCCTCGACGGTGTCTTCCACATCGACCTGCCACCACTTCCCGTCGCGGGCGAGCGGGGTGACGAGGGTCTTGGGCGGAAGCGGCTTGGGGATGACGGTGGGATGCTGGGTGCCCGGCCCGGTGCGAATATTCAGCTCCTCGGAAGTGACGTAGAAGTCCTCGCGATCACCGGCGCGGCCTTCGCCGGCGCCTTTGAAGCTGCCCATGGGAAAGGCGGGGCCCGGGTCGTTTTTGCGCCCCGGCGAGATGTCTTCGTGGCCGAGCAAATCGCGCAGGCCGTAGTGCTGCATGAGCGTGGCGGCGACTTCGGCGGCGACTTCGAGCTGCTTCTCGGGATAAATGTGCCAGCCGACTTCGCTGGATTCGTTTTTGTGTTTGGCGACGTGGACTTCGGTCGCCGGGTAGGTGGCGCCAAACCACGCGGTCCACTTGCCGTTCTTCTGCACGAGTTTACCGGCGTTATCGAGCTCGATGCCGATGGAATGTTGGTTGAGGCCGGTGAGTTCGCCCCACGTGCTCTTGCCCGCGTGCCAGGCCACGCGATCAAAGGGCACGAGCTGGGTGATGGCGCCGTCGCGCCCGATCACCAGATGGGCGGAGGCGCCGGCGGAAGGATTCATGAACCAGCCGATGGACGTAGCGGCACTGCGCCCGGCGGTGAAGTGCATGATGAGGAACTCGGGATCGAGCGAGCCGCCTTTGTTGGGCGAGCTTTCGAAGGCGACGGGTTGGCCGTCGTTTCCGATGAGGCGGTGGTTTTCGATTTTCATGATTGGGAGCAGGTGAAGGGTGAAGTCGTCAGCGAAAGTGGTGCGGCAGGGCGTGCGGGTGTGGCCGATCTACCCGGCGGGTGGTGGGCGGCGTCCGCTCCGGCGGCGAGGGGATGGGGAGGGAGTCGGCGCGGCGGCGGCCGCATCCTCGATCGCGGGCGCATCGACTCGACGTTGTGCGGCGCGGGCCTTTTCCGCTTCGGCAGGGGAGTGACCAGCCCCACGGATATTGATAAAGCGCTGGAGCGTCTCGAACCAGAAGGGCGCGCCGAGGGCAGCGGCAGCGGCGGTGATGAGCCAGCCGAGCACCGCGGTGAGGATATGGCTCCAATTCCATCCGCGGCCTAACACCGAATTGGAATCCACGCGCCGGTCGCCGCGGCCCGCGTCGGCAAAGAGCCGGTTCCATTCGGCTTCGCCCCAGCCGATGGGCAGGGACAGGGAACTGAGTTGGTCAAACGAGGCCTCGATCTTTTGCAGGAGGGGTTTCAACTCGGTGGTCGTGCCATTGGTCGTGGGCAGTTTTTTTTCCACCAGCCGGGTCGCCTCATTGACGAGGCTCTCCCGGAGATTGCGATCGGTGCTGAGCGTCTGGAGGATGCGCATGGCATCGACGTTGGCGAAAATCGCGGTGCCGAGCGCGAGGCCGAAGATCCATTGCTGGGCGCGACGTTTGTACCAACCAGTGACTCGGTCCATGCTTTCGTTGAACCACTTTTCGATGCTGGCGCGGTAGAGGTGGAGATTGCCGCCGGCCTCCTGCAGGAGGGCCGTGAGGCTCTGGTGCAACTGCGGATTGGTCGCGCGCAGCGTCCCTTCCCCGGTGGCGGCCAGCGCGTTGACGATGTCCCGCATCTGGCGCACGCGGTTTGGCTTCTGCGCGTCGGCGCCCACCGGAGCGATCATGTCGAGCAGGGCGATGGCGAAGGCGTCGGGCGCGACGTAGGAAGGCGTTCCCCGGGCTCCGCGGGAGAAGGAATTGATGAAGCCGTGGCGGATGAATTTCTTCACCGTCGTCTCTTCGTTGCCGAGGATCTGGGTCAGGCCTTCGTAGAGGAACTTGGCGCGCTGATCGAGGAACGAGAGGATGAGTTCATTCAGCGCCGTGACGATGAGGCTGATGAGGAGGAAGACGAAGCTGAGGCCGATGGCGACTTCGAGGAGGACGAGCATATGCCGGCGAGGGGAGCGCTACGGAAGGGCCGCGAGAGCGGCGTGGAGCACGATCTCGATGAAGCCCGCGGTGAAGGTATCGAGCGCAATCTTGGACAGGCCGGCCTGCTTGAGGGCGCGCATTTCGGCGAGGTCGCGCTCGCCGCGGACGAGGCTCTCGAAGTTCTTCTGCGAGATGTCGCCGTGGGCGAGATCGGTGAGCCATTCCGCGAGGTGCGCCTGCGCTTTTTTTTGGAAGTCGCGGGCGTCGGCGACGGCCTGGTCCGCGAAGCCCTTGAGGATGGTCTTCGCGAGGATGGCGGTTTGTTTCTCGATGTCTTTCCAGTCGATGTTGGCCATGGCGAGCGAGGGGTTAGAGTTGGCGCGCGGCTTCGGCAGGTTTGATTTTGCCGCTCTCGAGTTGGATGAGCGTGTCGAAGCCTTCGGCGATCTGCGTTTTCTTGTGCGCGACGTACTTGGGCCGGAGCGCGCCTTCCTCCTGCCACTCGCGGAGGAACCCACCGAGCAGGTCGCCGTCCGGATTTCGGAGTTTGTCCCAGAGCTTGATCGTGATCTCGTTGAGCGGGCGGTTGCGGTCGTACTCGTAGGCCTTGTCGAGGGCGATGCGGAACCGGGCGACCTCGGCGCGGTATGAGGAGTAGGACTCGGTGGCGCTGCTCATGACCACGAGCGCGTCCACCTTTAGGCCCGTGGCGGTCTTGTAAGCCTCCTGGTCATACGGCGCGATGGTGCTGCAGGCGGCGAGGAGGAGGGTGAGAAAAAGCGTGGTGGGACGAAGGAGCGCGGGGATTTTCATGGAATCGCGGAAGACAGGTGAAAGTGGACTCGTCGAGCGCCTCGCGGCTTCGGGGCCTCGGGAACCGCTGGTGGATGTGAGGATTGCCTGCCGATGTGGGCACTGCCTATGGGCTGATTCCCGCAATCTGGCCCGGTCGATACCGGATCGTTAGCCGGGTGGATTCCCAATTTCCGACCGGTGCATCCCTAAACTCGGCGGGGTGAAACCCTGAAATGGGGGCTTGCTCTGGGATTAGGCTTTGCGCAGTCTCACAGCTCGCTCCTCGTTTCCCCGGTGTGCTTGTGCTCCGCAGGGAAGTCGGCGGAGAATTGAACCGAATTTCTAATGACCTGAGGATATGGCTTATGAAAACGCGTGTGGTAGTCGTTGATGATCACGTTTCCATCCGGCAAATGCTGGGCATTGTGCTCGCCCGGGAGGGTCCGTATGAGGTGGTGGGCGAAGCAGGGACGGGCTTTGAGGCGCTGAAGGTATGCCGGCGGGTGAAGCCGCACTTGGTGATTCTGGATCTGATGTTGCCGGAGATGAATGGCGTGGAGGTGCTGCTCCAACTGCGGGACGAACTGGTCGAGACGAAGTTCCTCGTCTATTCGGGGGCGATGAGCCGCCAGCTCACGGTCGAAGCTTTGCAGGCGCGCCCGCATGGGTTTGTCCACAAGACGGAGGACTGGGCGGTCTTCCGCGAAGCGCTGCGTGCGGTTGGCGCGGGGTGTAGCTATTTCACGCAGTTTGCCACGCGACTGCGGGACGAGAGGCGGGTGCTGGGGCCGGGTCGGCAGACGCTCACGGAGCGGGAGCGGGTGATCTTGCAACTCATCGCGGAAGGCATGGGGAACAAGACGATCGCGGATCGGCTCGCGGTGTCGGCCAAGACGGTGGAGCATCACCGGGCGCAGATGATGGTGAAGCTCGACATGCATGACGTGGCCACGCTCACGCGGCACGCGGTGCATCTCGGGTTGGTGCCAGCCGAGGTGTGAGCGCGCAACTTTCCCGCATCCGGGCTTGATGCGCGGGGCGGGCGGTGTTTGAACGTCGCGCTTGCTCATGGACCTTTCGCCCGATCAAAAGCTCGCCGGTCTGCTCGCGCCGCTCTTTGCCCTCCGCGGGAAGGACGATCTCGGCGTCGG
>JBBQYR010000091.1:0-17311 GCA_038208565.1 Chthoniobacterales bacterium | reverse complement strand
AAGCGGCCGTCGCTGTCGGTGTTGGTGTCCACCTTCACGCCGCCCTCGGTCACGCCGGTCTGTTCCCAATAGGGCCGCTGGCCTTCGGCGAAGCGGTCGGAATAGACGAAGTCCTTCCCGGTGTTGTAGGGCGGGTCGATGTAGATGCACTTGATGCGCTCGCGGTAGGCGCAGGTGAGGAGCTTGAGGACTTCAAGGTTTTCGCCCTCGATGATCATGTTGCCGCCGGCCTTTTGCGGGTTCACGGAGCGATCCTTGTCATAGACGAGCGCGGCGCGGCTGGGGGTGAAGGCTTCGCGCTTGCTCGCGGTCTTGCCATACCAGCGGAAGTCGTAGCGCTCGGTGCCATCGGTGAATTTTTCGTCCGCGAGCTTGCGGAGTTCATCCACATTGAGCCGCCCCTCGTTGCTGAACAGATCGGGGAAGAGCTGCTTCAGCGTGGCCAGCCGCTCGGCATTGATGTCGGGGCTGAGAGGCAGGAGATCGTTCAGCTTTTCCGTGGGATCGCTCATGGCTGTGGTGGGTGGATTCCGCCGCCCCTGCCGGGGCGGATGCTCGTGTGGGGGCGTAACCGGGGGTTGGCACCCCCGGCTAATATCCGGCATCCCTCCGGGACGCTGTGCTGGTGAGGCGAAAAATAGTTCATGGCTGTGGCGGAAAGGCTCGCGGTGAGCGCTGTTGTCCCGGAGGGACAATGGAAATTAGCCGGGGGTGACAACCCCCGGACCCGCGGAAAAAGGATCCCGCCCCGGCAGGGGCGGCGGACAACGAACGCGCGCAAGAGATTCCACCGCCCCTGCCGGGGCGGATGTTTGCTTTGGGACGTATCCGGGGGTTGTCACCCCCGGCTAATCTCCGGCGTCCCTCCGGGACGCTTCGCCGCGGCGCGTCGATGAAGACGGCAAAGGCTTCGCGGCGGTGAGTGCGAAATCGCACCGTGTTTGAGCCGCTGGAAAAATGACTGCTCATGGTTGCGGAACTTTCGTTTTGAAGTCGGCCCGGTAGTCCTTCACCGGCGCGACGTAGGGGCGGTAGTCGAGCTTGGCCTCAATGCCGATGGCGTCGAAGTGCTTCATGGCGCACTTGATTTTCCACCGCTCGGAGTCGGTGAGCGCCTTGCGGTCGTCGATGTTGTTGGTGCTCTTGGTCTCGATGACGAAGTAGTATTCGCGCTCATCGCCGGACCTGAGATTGCGGCGCTTGAGGACGAGGCCGAAGTCCGGCTCGTAGTGCTTTCCGATCGGCGTCGGGATCGTGTAGCAGCTCGGCAGCTTGAGGAAGCAGACGACTTCGTTGTCCTGCTCGGCCGAGAGGGCGAAAGAGCGCTCGATCTGACTGTCGCAGGGGGCGCGGTCGTAGATGCCGCGATTGGGCGTGTCCACATACGGGAGGAAAGTCTCGATGACCTCCTCCAACTCGGTGAGCGGGATGCTCTCGCCCGTGGGATGGTAGCTGAGCGAGCGCAGCATCTCCTCCAACTCGATGTCCTTGATCAGGGCCACGGCGCGGGCGAGGAACTTGGGAGGATTCCTCACGATGGCGGCGAGATTCGTGAGCTTGGCGACGATGGCGGCGGTGGTGGGGTAGGAGAGGGCAGTGTTCTCGCTAATTTCCTCAATGAGGTCAGCCGCGGTGAAGCTTGCACGCAGCGTGGCGGTCGCGGTGCCTCCGTCCGACGTACCGATGGTGTCGGCACTGATACTGGTGATGCGGGTGGAAACGATCACGGCCTCGTAGTCCTCGATCTTAATGCTGTTCAGCGCTTCGATGGCGCGCTCGACGACTTTCTCCTCGTCGAAGGCGACCGTATAGTCGGTCTTGCGGGCGAGCCTTTCCCAGAACGCTTTGAAGGCCGCGGACTCGAAGTGCTTGGTGCGCGTGAGCTTGTTTTTCGCATCCTTGCCTTTGTGCTTGTTGCGCAGCGTGCTGCCTGCGGCCGCGGTGCCGTAGATTTCCTTGATCTGCTCCTGATACTGCGCGGCGAAGGTCTCGTAAGTTTCGTTCGGAACGATGGTGAGAAGGTTGGTTTCCTCGCCTTCCTTCACGCTATCGGGGTCGTAGATGCGCTTGCCGTCCTGATTGCGGCAGATGCGGAGGCCGCGCCCAAGTTCCTGCCGCTTCTTCACGTCGGAATAGGACTCATTGAGCGTAGCGATGTTGAAGATGTTTGGGTTATCCCAGCCAACGCCGAGGGCGGAGTGGGAGAAGATGAACTCGCGCGGATTCGCGAAGTCGAGGAGCGCCCGCTTGTCACGGAGGATTTCGTCGAAGATTTTTTTGTTCTTCAACATGGCGTTCTCGCTGTCGGTGTATTCGTCGCCACCGGTCTTGGCGAAGTAGTAGCCCTGACATTCGACAATCTGCTCGGTCGTGGGGTCGGTGCCGAGAATCTCGCGGTGAACGCTCGCGTATTCCTCGCGGAAGAGGACGCGGATGAGTCCCTCGTCGCGCACGTAGTTGTCCACCTTATCAATGAAGATGAGCGAGAGACACTTGATACCCTGCGCGGCGAGGACGGACTTTTTCTGAAAGTGGCGACGGATGAGCCACTGGAGCTGCTGCCGGAAGAGGCCGGAGATGTCGCCATTGCGCTCCTTGAGGATGAGTTCGACACCGTTGGAGAACTTCAGGTGATGCTTCTGGTCGTGGAGGCTCTTCCAGATGCGTTCGATGGTGTAGTCGCGGTAGCTGATGTTGGCGGACTTTTCGCCGAGGTTGTCGCCAACCTTCAACCAGTTCGTTTCCTTCCACTTGAACCCGTCGCCATTGACGCGCCAGGCAGTCAGCTTCGCCTTGAGGCCGGTGCCGTTGGCCTGAACGCTGGAGAACTCGATCTTGAGCGTCGCTTCGTCGTTTTTCTCGGCGACGGAAAGGACTTCGATTTTCTTCACCATGCCGTGACGGTAGGCGTCGAACGGCGTGAGCCGGTAGAGGAGGTTTTTGACGACCTTGTGCGTGGCGGAGTAGCGGAGCTTGACGAGCGGATTGAGCGTCGCGAGGCGGGCGATGGCGTTCTCGGTGTCCATGCCCTCCTGCGGTTCGTCCATGATGATGACGGGGCGGCATTGGCCGAGCGCTTGAAGAAAAGTAAGGCCGTGAAAGGAGTCGTCGCGGTCCTTCTGATTGATGATGCGGTCGTCGGCGATGATGGACTGAATAGTCATCACCATGATCTGCGGCTGGGTGTCTTCGATGAAGTGTTTCAGCCGGGAGAGCTTTCCGCTGTCATACTCGAAGCAGGCCGGCTTGAAACCGTAGCGGTCTTCGAGTGGTTTCTTGAAATCCTCGACCGACTGAAGCACGCCTTCTTTGATGGCGATGGAGGGGACGAGGATGATGAACTTCGTGAGCCGGTATTCCTTGTAGAGTTCGTAGGCGGTGCGGAGATAGACGAGCGTCTTGCCGGTGCCGGTCTCCATCTCGATGCACACGTCTGGGTCTGGAGAGAGCTTCGCGTCGTCCTCGGCGATTCCGTTCTCGGCAATGATGCGCCTCTTGTTTTCCCCAACCTGCTCCGGCGTGAGGTCGGTGATGTTCGCCTGGATGCCGAAGAGGTTGGAGTTATCGAAAGTGTTCTTGGTCTGCCCCTTGAGCACGCCGACCACCGCGGCGATGGCGCGACGCTGGTATTCCAAGTCTTCGAGTTCAATTTGCATGGTCTTGCCCTCCCTTGCCTTGGAACAGCTCCAGCGCCGTGAGGAACGGCTCTTCCAGGTTCGCGCCGCTATCCTGTTCTGGCGCGATGCGCTTGAAGCCCGCGTGCATGAGGCACATGAGCTGGAGGCCGGAGAAGGTTTCGCCGGGGATGGTGCGCAGCCTGTATTTCTCCTCGGGACTCGCGTAGTCCAAGCCGCTGCGACCGAGCAGCCCGATCTCGAAGGTGATGTCGCGGACTTGCTCAACGTTCATCGGTGCGTAACGCTGCAGAGCGCTGAGCAGGAACCACACGGCAGCGGGGTGTTTCTCGCGCAGCAGTTCTGGATTGGTCGTGCCTTCCTTCGCGGGCGCCTCGGTGACTTCGTGCGTGCCGGGGTCGGGCTTCCATTCATACCAGCCGCACAGGCCGAGGACGTCGGCAAAGGCATCGACGAGGTCGTATTCGTCGCCGGGCTGGAGCGCGTCGCGGCGGTCTTTCCAGAGCGCAAGAAGTCGGGGCGAGAGATTCGCGCCATCGAGCCGCGCGTAGTTCGTCCAGAAGTCGGTGGCACCGTGCGTGAAGTCATCGAGGAAGAGCGCCGCGGTGCCGTTGAGCGCGGTGAGGGCGCGAAGGACTTTTGGCGGCGTGACCTTGCGAATCTCGGGATGCGTCGTGGCCGCCAGCGCTTCACCCGCGAGCCGATGGAGTGAAACGAATTGCGCGTGGCGCAGGGCCGGCATCTCGCGGTGCAGCAGCGTCTCGATCCACATATCGAGCGGCGTGTTGAAGATGCACCCGCAGAGACCGCCGACGAGATCGAGCGTCACGCGCGTGATCGAATCGTCGGAATAACCCTGCCGCTCCAGCTTCTTAACGTCCGACGCGAGGGAGCGAATCGCCAGCTCCCGAGATGCCGCCGTGGTCGCGAACCAACGGTTGCGGTTATGCTGCCGTGCGAGCGACTCGAGCCGAATGTGCGTGAGCTCGTGGGCCTCGACGTGCTGACAATCGGGGGGGGTAAGTCGGTCGCTAACTTGCACAATGTGATGATCCCGTCCGCGCTTCCAAGCCATCTGCGCGACACCGCTGAGTTGTCCCGGCACTGCTTCCGTTCGCACTTTCACGGGATAGCCGGAGAGCGCGGCGATGTCCGCTTTGTAGGTCTCAAGCGCCTTGAACACGTCGGAGCGCTGCGCCTCGGCGAGCTCACACTGCGCGCTCAAGTAGAGCTTCCGCGCCTCGGCGAAGATCGGCTGCGACCGGGCATCCATGATCTCAGCGCGGCTGAACATTGCGTCGAGCCCTTCAACGACCTGAGTGGGTTGGTTCTGCCTGTGAAACAGAATCGCTTTTCCAAGCCACGCATTGGCGAACTCCGGATGCGACTCGATCGCTTCATCGAAACACCGGAGCGCTTTGGCCGAATCACCGAGTTCCTGCGACACCGCCGCAAGACCGTTGAGCGCATATGGGTCGCCGGGTTTGATCTCCAGCGCACGAGTGAAGAATCGCGCCGCAGTTGCGAGATCGCGGTCGTGCTTCACGTAGATATTGCCGAGCACGACGTAGCTCCACGCATCGTCTGACTGGAGCCGCAACGCGTCGATCAATTGGTTCTTGGCGCCCTCCATGTCGCCGAGTTCAAACAGCGTCATCGCCGACTCGCGGCGTGCGTCGGCCATCGCGGGATCGAGTTCGAGCACCCGATCATAGATGTCCTTCGCCTTGCGAAATTCACCGCTCTTCGCCCGCTTTCCCGCTTTGTCGAAGAGCCGCCGCGCTTCGGTCTGCTCCTGCGCGGACGCGCCGTCGAACTGGATGGTCGCAACACCATCGGCGACCAACACGTGGAGTTCTCCCGGCAGATAATCGAATTGCTTGCGGATCGCGGCAACGATCTCGGCAGTCGACAGCCCACCGCTCAAATCGCGCGGTGAAAGAAACTCCAGGTCGGCGAGCCGAACTACAAGGGTGACCATGCCCATGCTCTGCACTGCCGAAGCAATTCCTTCGAGGGAAAACTCATACTTCTTGGGCCTGAGGAATGCGTCAGAGCGAAGTCGAAGGATTTTCGCTTCGGTTAGAATGTCCGAAGGCGGTCAGACGTAGCGCAGCGGCGTCTTCGCGTCAGTGATGAAGCCGTATTTGCACAGCAGGCCGCGATACCGCTCGATCCCCGCTTTCTCGCGCTCGCCGAGGACGAAGCGAATGTGCTCGGTGAGGTAGCGGCGGGTGAAGGTCGGGTCGCGCGGCTCCGCGCTGACGATCTCATCGAGCCGCGCCAGGCCTTCCACTTTCAAGGCGCGCAGGGCGTCGGCAATCGCGCGCGCGTTTTCCAAACCGGGCCGCAGCAGCCAAGGCGCAAAGACAAACGGGAGACCCGTGCAACGCTGCCACTCGGCGCCGAGGTCGAAGATCTGATGCGCGCCGCGATCCTGATCGCGGAAGTCGATCGCCTGATTCCCGATGAGCAGCACCGCGTCGGCGCGCTCGGGATAGGCCGAGACTTCCAGCAACTCCGGGTGCAGCCCGTGAAACTCCTGCAACAGCACTTGCAGCAAATGCACCGACGTGAGCGATGCCGGATCGAGCGCGATGCGGCGCACTTCGACGAGCGGGCCGCGATGCGCAAGGAAGACGCTGTAAACCGGCCCGTCGCAGGCGATGGCTACGTCTTCGGCCAGCGCGTAGTGCGGATGCCGCAGCGCCTCGAAGATCGGCACCAGCGCGACATCGAGTTTCCCCGCGACGAGGTCGCGCGCGAGTCCGGACGGATGATCGAACACGACCGGTCCATCGTAGCCGTGAATGAGCGGCTTGGAGTTGAGATACTGAACGCACCCGATCCGCAGACCGGCGAGCGCCGGATAGGAACACTTTTCGGAACTGATTTTTGCCGCGGATGAACACGGATTTTCGCGGATGTCCGGTTCACTCACCCCGCCCATCCGGGTTTCATCCGTGACCATCCGTGGCTCGATCTCCGATCGCTCTCCCACCCGCTGCGGCCTCACGCGACGGCCAGTTCCGGCGCCTTCGCCTGCCAGGTGGACGGGATGCGGCGATACCACGTGTCGCGCTGCATCGGTTCGCGGCCCGCCTCGCGGATTGCTTTCTCTAGCGACGCACAACTCTGCTGCTGCGGGGTCGTCGCGCCGGCCATGTGGAAGATCTTTTCCTCCATGATCGTCCCGTGCAGATCATCCACGCCGTAGTTCAGCGCCTGCTGCGCGAGCGGCAGACCGAGGCTTACCCAGTAGCCGGTGATGTGGTCGAAGTTGTCGAGGTAGATGCGCGAGATCGCGAGGTTCCGCAGTTCCTCGAAAGCAGTCGCGTGGCGGATCGTCGTGAGCACGGAATCGGGCCGCGCGCCTTCCGCTTCAAAGGCAAATGGGATAAAGCCGGTGAAGCCGCCCGTTTCATCCTGCCACTCGCGCAAGCGCCGCAGATGATCCACACGCTGCGCCACCGTCTCGATGTGGCCGTAAAGCATCGTCGCCGTACTGCGCATCCCCATCTCATGCCACGTGCGATGCACCTCCCACCATTCGTCGGCGTTCTCCTTGCCTCGGCAGATTTTGTCGCGCACCGACTGGTCGAAAATCTCCGCGCCTCCGCCGGTGATCGCGCAGAGCCCGGCCTCGCGCAGGAGTTCCAGCGTCTCGCGGATCGATTTCTTAAAGATGCGGAACGCCAGGTGCCGAATCTCCACCGCCGTAAATGCCTTCACGAAGAAATTCGGATCGAGCGCGCGCAGGCTGCGGATCAGCTCCAGATACCACTCGCCCTTCAGCGTCGGGTGCAGTCCACCGACCATGTGAATCTCGGTGATGCCGAGCTTCAGCCCCGCCCGCGCCTTTTCCACGATCTCCTCGACCGTCATCTCAAAGGCATGCGCGTCGCGCTTCCGCGCCCCGAAGGCGCAGAACTGGCACGCGAGGATGCAGTGGTTCGAGTAGTTGATGTACTGGTTGTGAATGTAGGTCGCGACGTTCCCGTTCTTCCGCTCGCGCAGCACATTCGCGATCGCGCCGAGCCCGTTCAGATCGTTCGAGGCGTAAAGGGCAACGGCTTCTTCATCCGCGACCCGTTCCCCCGCGAGAACCTTGTCGTAGATCGGGCGGAGCGCGGGTGAGAGCAGTTTGGCGGACATGAAAGCGGGATGTGACCTCACGCAATTAACTTACGCCCGGCGGCGAGCGCAAGACGCCATCGCCTTCTGCCGGGAAACTCATTGCCAGAGCGCTGGTTCATTCGGCATGTTGCCGCGCCTTGCGCTACCCACCGCGGGCGCGCATCTTTTTTTCTCTCCATGAGTCACGACCCGAGCCCCCAGGCTGATTCCTCACCCGACGCCGCGGCGCAGGATCTTCTCTGGATGGCCCGCCTCAAGACCGGCGACACCGACGCCCTCCGCTCCCTCATCGAAGCCCACCAGCACCGCGTCATCGGCACCTGCGCCAAGATGCTCGGCGACGACTCCGACGCCGAAGACATCGCCCAGCAGGTCTTCATCCGCGTCTGGAAAAGCGCCGCGCGTTACGAGCCCACCGCGAAATTCACCACCTGGCTTTTCAAGATCACCCGCAACCTCGTCTTCAACGAACTGCGCCGCCGCAAGCGCCACCCCACGCGATCGCTCGACGCCACCTACGAGGACGACGACCGCCCGCAGCAGCTCCCCGACCCCGGGGTGAAAGCCGCCGACACCGCCGTGCTCGACGCCGAGATGCAGGCCGCCATCCAGAAAGCCATCGATGAACTGCCCGAGATCCAGCGCATGGCCATCATCCTGCGCCGCTACGACGACATCCCGTATGAAGACATCGGCGAAATCCTCGGCCTGAGCGTGCCTGCGGTGAAGAGCGTCCTCTTCCGCGCCCGCACCGAGCTGCGGGAGAAGCTCAAGCGTTATCTGGAGGCGTAGCGGCCAGCTTCCCGCATCCTGCACGACTCTCCGGCGATTTAGATAATCTCCACGGAATGCAATATCGGATTCTGTATCAGTTCGGTAATCAGCACGGCATTCCTCCGCAAAATGGACTCGACTTTTTGGGGGGTGGAATTGCCGCAGCGCAGCCAGACGACTTTGGGTGGCGCACCGTAAAGGCGGCTCCGCTCTGCGAAATCGCTGTCCTGAGTCACGATGCAAAAGTCATTGGCTTTGGCATACTCCCAGATTCGGTCGTCTGACGCCTGGTCGAGGGTGACCACCCGGACATGCGCCGCATCTGGAAAAAGGTCCGCCAACCGGGCGGGCAGCCGGTGGCTGAGATTCTGGTCAAAAAGCAGCTTCACGCCGCCGAACCGACAAGGTGGTGGTCGCGATCCGCCGCATAGGCGAGCGCAGCTCGAATATCCTCCCTCGTCAGTTCAGGAAACTCTTCGACAATTTGCTCGTTGGTCATGCCGGCGGCGAGCCAGCCGAGAATGTCGTAAACAGAAATCCTCATCCCCCGGATGCAAGGGCGTCCACCGCGTTTGCCGGGTTCGATGGTGATGATCTCTCGGTAGTTCACTGCGGCAGGCTACGGCATTCGTGTCCTCGGGGCAAGGCGTCTGAGCCGCCGAACTCCCCCGGGCTCAGCGACCGCTATGGGTCGGATCGCCCCGCGGCAAAAACCGTCTCCTTCCGCGACCGCCACGACGCGCTGCAATGCGGGCTTCCCATCCGCCTCCCTTCTGTGGCATACCCTCTACCCGGCAGTGTTACGTAATCCCGCCTATGAGCCTCCCGGAAACCCATCTCACCATCCTGCGTCCCGACGGTCCGACGGAAACCCGCACTTTTCTCGCCGGGGTTTACGTCATCGGACGCAGCGCGCAGTCCGACATCCACATCGAGACGCCGCTCATCTCCCGCTCGCACGCGCGGCTCACGATCAAGGAGAGCGGTTTCGTGATCGAGGACCTCGGGAGTTCCAATGGCACATTTGTCAGCGGCGAAAAGATCGCCGGTGCGACGATCCTGCGCCCGGACGACACGGTGATGCTCGGGCCCGTGACTTTGGAAATCCGGCGCGCCGCTTCCGCCGCCGAGACCGCCACGGCCGAGACGCTCGAGGCCCGGCGCGTGACCTTGCGCAAACTGCTGCCGCCCGAGTTTCTCCGCGAAAAGAAATACGAGGCGGGCAACGTGATCGCGCAGGGTGGCCAGGGTGCGGTGCTCAATGCGCGCGAGCTGACGATCGAGCGCAACGTGGCCATGAAAGTGATGCTCCAGAGCGAGGACAAGGACGACGTGAAGCGCTTCATCTCCGAGGCAAAAGTGACCGGCCAGCTCGAGCACCCGAACATCGTGCCCGTGCATGAACTCGGCGTGGATGAGAAGGAGCAGGTCTTTTACACGATGAAGTATGTGAAGGGCATCACGCTGCGCGCGGTGCTCGACCTGCTCCACGACGGCGACAAGGAGACGATCGCGAAGTATCCGCTCGCGCAGTTGCTCACGGTCTTCCAGAAGGTCTGCGACGCGATCGCTTTTGCCCACGCCAAGGGGGTGATCCATCGCGACCTCAAGCCGGAGAATTTCATGATCGGCGACTACGGCGAGGTGCTCGTGATGGACTGGGGCCTGGCCAAGGTGCTCGACCCGACGCGCAACGCCGCCGCCGCCGGCAACGACGGGCGCTCGATCATCCGCACCGGGCTGCGCGCCGAGCTGGCCGCGGCAGAAAAGGAGAGCGGCAATGTGATGGGCACGCCGCAATACATGGCGCCCGAGCAGGCCTACGGCGCGCACGATCAGCTCGATATTCGCACCGACGTGTATGCGCTCGGCGCGATCCTGCATCACCTCCTCACGCTGCGCCCGCCGATCGAAGGCGAGGACCCGCAGGAGGTGCTGCGCAAGGCGGCGCACGGGGAATTCCAGTCCGCGCGTCACGCCACGATGGGCGGCAAGCGCCTCCCCCATCTACCGGGCGGCAAGGTGCCCGACGCGCTTTCCGCCGTGGCGAAAAAAGCCATGGCCAACAAAGCCGACGAGCGCTACCCGGCCGTGCCGGACTTCCAAGCCGAGATCGAGTCCTACCAAAACGGCTTTGCGACCAACGCGGAGAACGCGGGTGTCGGCAAGCAGGCGATCCTGCTCGTGAAGCGCCAGCTTTATCTCGTCGGCGCGCTCGCACTATCGCTCCTCCTTTTCATCGCAGTGTCCGGCTACCTCGTGATGCACAGCAAGAAAGACGCGGCCGCCGCCGCGGAAAGCCGGGAACTCGTCCGGCAGATCATGGCCACGCACGACGGCGGCCCGGCCCTGACCAAAGCCGAATACGAATCCCTCGCAACGCTCGCCGAAAAGCAGGGCCGGCCCGAGGCGCCACTCTATCGGGAACTCGCGGCGAAGGCGAGGTAGGTGTCGGGCGCGTGTCCCCACGCAACTGAAAATCGGATTCTACCGCAGAGCACGCCGAGAAGATGGAGAGGACCGCAGAGGGACTTTAGGGAACCTCTGATTTGATGGGAGCAAGGAAGGTTGACCGCAGATTTCGCGGATGAAAACGAAGCCGGCTCTCCAGATTTTTGATCTGCGAAATCTGCGTCATCTGCGGTTCCATCGATCCGGGATTCGATCAGCGGTTCCTGAGCTTTCCCCTCGGCGGCCCTCTCGTTTCCTCGGCCCCTCTGCGGTGAATCAACCGCCCCGGCGGACCGCCACGCCCGTGAGCGCGGCGCGCAGCTTCGTCTCAGTCTCCGGCGGCGCATCGGCGGCGATCGTCATGCTCTTGAGCATCTTCAGCTTCGCGAATGATTTGAGCGCCGCGTCGGTGACGGGCGGGTGATCAATCCGCAGGTCGGCGAGCTTGTTCAGCTTGGCCAAAGCCGCGGCGCCGGGATCGGTGAGCCGGGCACCGTCGATGCCGAGGTAAACCAAGTCGTTCGCCTTGCCGATTTCCGCCGCCAGTTCGTCGTTCACGCCCTCGCCGCTGATGCGCAGGGTGCGCAGATGGCGCAAACGGCTCACCGCCGAGAAACCCGGGAGTCCCGCACCGAGCGGCACGACTTTGAAATCCAGCACCTCGAGGCGAGGGAAGGCCGAGGCGATGCCTTTGAGCGCCTCATCGTTCACGCCAGGCGCATTCGCGAGGTTGAGGTTGATCAGCGAGCTCCGGGTCGGCCATTTCGCGAAGACTGTGCCGACGACCTCCGTGCCGCTCAGGCTGAGGGTTTGCAGCCGGGCGAGCGAACCGAGCCCGGCGATCTGGTCGTCCTTCAGCGGATTGCCGGAAAGCGTGAGCGACTCCAGCGCGCTGCAGCGTCCCACGGCTTCGAGCATCGGCGACGTGACCGTGAACCCGCCCATGCTCAGGCGGCGCAGGCCCTTGCACTCGACGAGATGGACGATCGCGGGTGAGGTGATTTTATCGAGGTCGTTGAGGCTCAACTCCTCGAGCGCGCTCATTTTGGCGATGCTGGCAAAAGCCTCGTCGCCGATCGGGAGATTCGCCAGGACGAGGCGCATGACCTTGCGGCATTGGCCCACCATCTTCATCGCATCGTCGCTCGGCGACATGCCGCGGAGTTCCAGTATCTGCAAATCCGACAGCGCCGGTAGGACGGAGTAACCCGGCGTCTTAAATCCGGTCAATCCTTCGAGGCTGAGGTGGCGCAGGTTGCGGAAAGTGCGCAGCTTTTCCATCAGTGCTTCGGTCACCGCCGGGCCGCCGCGCAGGGTGAGTTCGCTCACTTCGCTGAGGCCATCGAGCAGGGCGTAGTCTTCCGCGGCAATCGGCTTTTCGTCCGGCTTGAGCCGAGGAAAGTCGACGCGAGAGATGACGAATTTGTCGCCCGAAAGCTCGGTCATCACCTTCACCTCGCGCTGGT
Source organism: Chthoniobacterales bacterium (assembly GCA_038208565.1). Taxonomy (GTDB): domain Bacteria; phylum Verrucomicrobiota; class Verrucomicrobiia; order Chthoniobacterales; family Chthoniobacteraceae; genus Chthoniobacter. The sequence goes on along the minus strand of JBBQYR010000091.1, from coordinate 4,848 downwards.
TCACCCACACCCCGGCACCGATCGCGAGCAGCTTCTCCACGACATCGCGCGGCGCCACCTTGAGGGTCGAAGGAGGTGCGCTGGTGCTGCCGAGCGGGAGGCGCGCAGCCGGTGTGCCGGTCGAGGCCACGGTCGGCGGCGGGGGCAGATTCGCCGCGGGCTTGAGCCACAATGCGACGAGCTGCTCACGCTTCGATTTCATCTCCGCGGCTTCCTCCGCCCGCTGCCGCTGGAGCAAGGCCGCGTGCGCCTGCGTGAGGATCGCGTCGATCTTGGCGAAGAAAATCTTCGCGCGATTGAAGCGGTCGGTATCGAGGCGGATGAAGTTTCCGCGAAAGCCGTTGCGCAGTTGCTTGAGCGCCGGCGGAACGATGGCCTCGTCGGTCATGGGCACATCTTCACCCGCTACCAGCCGCTGGCGTTCGCCGCGAAGAAACGACGCATCTTCGAGCTTGCCCGACTGCGTGGCGACGGCGAGCCGGCTGTCGAGCGTGGCGATGAACTGCTTTTTCAGATCGCCGACTTCCTGGTTGTATGACCCAAGCACCTCGCGCTCAAAGCTCGCCTGCCACTGGGTTTCCATGCCTGCAAGCCACTTGGCCGTCTCGGACTGCACAGGCGCGGGCGCAGGCGCGGGCATCGGCGTCGCCGCAGGCATCGGAGCTGGTGCGGGCTCGGGCGCCTTCTCGGCGACCATCGCCTTGGGCTTCGGCACCGGCACTTCCACGAGTTCGAACATCGCATCTGATCCGTCGATGCCCCAGTTTCCAGCCTTCGGAAGCTGGTCGTCCTGAACCTCGATGACGAGCGCTCCATTCACGAAGCCAAAGAGTTTGTCCCCATCGGCCTGCAGTTCGATCGTCAGGCGGTCGCCTTTGAGCAGGGATTTGAAGAAGCGGTATTTCGCCAGTTCGGTCGTCGCGTCCTTGGTCTGCCGCACGAGTCGCACGTGGCGGAAATCGGGATCGACGAAGAGCCGGTAGCGACCTTCCGCCGTGCTCCGCATGACGACGCCCGCACTGCCGCCGCCCTCGCGAATGACGATGCGCGCCCGGATCGAACTGTTCGCCTCGGGCTGCGCCTTCTCCATCCGCTGGCGCAGAAGAATCAGCCCGCCCTTGAACTCGCGTTCCGGCTGCCCCGTGGCCCGCCATTCCTGTTCCGGGAAAAGCCAGAGCCATCCCTCCGAGGCTTCCGCAATCGGCGAAGTGTCTTCCGGGGCGGGGCCGCTCACCACCGGCGCGACGGTCGTCTGGGATTGCTGGAGCAGCGCCAGGAGTTCCGCTTTTTTGAAATACACAACCGCCCCACCACCGCCGAGCAGAGCGAGCAAGAGCAGCCCTTTGAACAACGGCGCTTTGGAAGTTTTCGCCCGGCGGACTTTCGCCGCCGACTTGTATTCCGTAGTCCGCGGAATCGGCTTCATCTTGAACGAAGGCGGTTTCCGATACGCCCCGGGCGAGGTGCGTTCGCCGCGCGGAATGCCGCCGAGTTTTTTGGAGAGTGAAGGCTGGGAGGAGGTGTCCGCCATGAGTGCTTCTTAGCGCACGACGGCGCGGCTGGCGAGTGCGGACTGCGCCCTCAGAGTTGCGGCCCGAGCAAGTCCTTCAGCTTCATCATCCCGCGGCGGATGCGCGCCTTCACCGTGCCGAGCGGTTCGCCGAGGCGCTCGGCGATTTCCGTCTGCGTGAGGCCGGAAAAGAACGCCAGATCGATGGCCTCGCGCTGATCCTTGGAAAGCTTGCCGATCGCCTGGCGCACCAGCTTGCTCTTTTCCGCCGACTCCACGGCATCGACCGAGCTTTTGTCGTCAAATTGCTCAAACGTCTCCGCCTCGCGTTCCAGTTCGTCACCCAGCCGGTTGCGCCGCTGCACCGAGCGCAGGCGATCGATCGCCTTGTTGCGGGTCAGCGTGATCGCCCAGGTCAGCGGCTTGCCGCGCGTGGGGTCGTAAAGCGCGGCCTTTTCCCAGATCTGCACGAAGACATCCTGGAGCACGTCCTCCGCTGCCTCCTGATTGTTCAGGACGCGATAGGCCGTGGCGAAAAGTACGCCGCTGAAGCGATCGTAGAGCTGCGAAAAAGCGTCGCGATCTCCTCCTCCGATCCGCCGTAGGAGTTCGATTTCCGCTTCTAAATCAGGGGTAGAGTCGGACTGCATGTATCCGCCAGCTAATCGGGCACCGGGAAGGATGGGAAGAGGTTTTTCGTCGCCGTCCTTGGCTGGATTCCGGCGTTGCGGCGGAGAATTTCGACAAGATGGGAGCGGCGGCACCGCTTAAGATCCGCCGATATTTTCATGAAACCCCAGCGCACACCGACCACGACCCAACACCAATGGCAGGGCGTCTTCCCCGCCATCACCACGCAACTGCACAAGGACGGCACGCTCGATCTCGAAGCGACCGCCCGACACGCCGAGGTGCTCCTCGCGAGTGGCATCACCGGCCTCATCGTGCTCGGTTCGCTCGGCGAAAACCAGATGCTGACTGCTGAGGAGAAGCGGCTCGTCATCCGGGAAATGGTCCGCGCGGTCGCCGGACGCGTGCCGCTCCTGAGCGGCGTAGCCGAGTCCGCGACGGGCGAGGCCTGCCGCTACGTGCGCGATTGCGAGGCCCTCGGCGCCGACGGTTTCATGCTCATGCCGGCGATGAGCTACAAGACGCTCGACCCATCCGAATCGCTCGCCCATTTCCGCACGACCGCCCGCGCCACCGGCCTGCCGATCATGATCTACAACAACCCGATCAGCTACGGGAACGACCTCACGCCCGAGATGTTCGCCGAACTGGCCGCGGTGAAAAACTTCGTCGCGCTGAAGGAGAGCAGCGGGAACACGCGGCGCATCACCGATCTGCACCGGGTTGTCGGCAGGCGCTACGCGATCTTCACCGGCGTGGACGACCTCGCGCTCGAAAGCGCCGTGCTCGGCATCGATGGCTGGGTCGCCGGCACCGGCATCGCCTTTCCCGCGCAGAACCAATACCTGTGGGAACTCATGCAGGCCGGCGAGTGGAAGAAAGCGGTCGAGATTTACCGCTGGTTCACCCCGCTGCTGCATCTCGATGTGCATGTGAAGTTCGTGCAATACATCAAGCTCTGCGTCCAGGAATGCGGTCTCGGCAAAGAATGGACGCGCGCGCCGCGGCTGCCGCTCCGCGGCGCCGAGCGCAAGGCCGTGCTGAAAATCATTCACGAAGGCATCGCCTCTGCGCCAAAAGTGCCGAAGCGAAAGTAACCCCACCCCATTGCCATGCGCCACGCTCCGATCCCGAAAAGCCTCTTCGTCGAAAACCGCCGCCGCCTCGCCGCGCTGCTCCCGCCCCGCGCGCTCGCCGTGGTGAACAACAACGACATCCTCCCGACCAACGCCGACGGTTCGACCCGCCTGCACGCGAATTCCGACCTCTTCTACCTCACCGGCATCGAGCAGGAGGAAAGCGTGCTGCTGCTTTTCCCCGACGCCCACGAGCCGCGCAGTCGCGAGATCCTTTTCCTCCGCGAAAGCACGCCACACATGGAGACGTGGGAAGGCCGCAAGCTGACCAAAGAAGAAGCGCAGAAAATCTCCGGTATCGAACGCGTGGTGTGGCTGTCGAGCCTCCCCGACCTGCTTCACGTGCTCATGTCCGAAGCGGACCGCGCTTATCTCAATCGCAACGAGCACAACCGCGCCGCGGCCATCGTCGAGACACGGGAAGACCGCTTCGTCACCGAGACGATGCGCCGCTATCCGCTGCACGACTATCACCGCCTCGCTCCCCTGCTCCACCGACTGCGCGCGGTGAAATCCGACGCCGAGATCGCGCTCCTCCAGCGCGCCATCTCGATCACCCGCGACGGCTTCGAGCGCGTCGCACGCTTCGTCGCACCCGGTGTCACCGAGACCGATGTCGAAGCGGAGTTCGCGCATGAGTTCATCCGCCAGAACGGCGGCTTCGCCTATACCCCGATCATCGCCACCGGCCTGAACGCCTGCGGTCTGCACTACCAGGAAAACGCCGCCACCTGCCGCAAGGGCGACCTGCTCCTGCTCGACGTCGCCTCCAGCTACGCCAACTACAACGCCGACCTCACGCGCACCATCCCCGTCAATGGCCGCTTCACCCGCCGCCAGCGGCAAATCTACAACGGCGTGCTGCGCGTCTTCCGCGGCGCCGCCGCGATGCTGCGCCCGGGCCTGCTCGCGAGCGATTGGCGCAAGGGCGTCGAGGAGTTGATGGAAAAGGAACTCGTCGATCTCAAGCTGCTCAAGCCCTCCGAAGTGCGCAAACAAGGCCCCGAAAAAACCGCCCTGAAGCGCTACTACATGCACGGCATCGGCCACCACATCGGGCTCGATGTGCATGACGTCTCCGTCGTCAGCGAGCCCTTTCAGGCCGGGGCGATTCTCACGTGCGAACCGGGCATTTACCTCCGCGAGGAAAAGATCGGCATCCGGCTGGAGAACATCATCCAGGTCACGGAAAACGGCCCGGTCGATCTCATGGCCGACATTCCGATCGAGGCCGACGACATCGAGGCGCTCATGGCGCAGCGCGGCGCGGCGCGCAAGACCCAGCGGGCATGATCGTGAACCCGCGCGTCACGGTCATCGATTCGCACACCGGCGGCGAGCCCACGCGGGTCGTCATCGAAGGCGCGCCGGACCTTGGCGGCGGCACGGTCGCGGACCAACTCACCGTCTTCCGCCAGCACCACGACGACTTCCGCCGCGCGGTGATTCTCGAACCTCGCGGCTCTGACGTGCTGGTCGGTGCGCTGCTCGTCGAACCCGCGGACCGCTCCTGTGCGGCCGGCGTCATCTTCTTCGACAACGTCACCTGCCTCGGCATGTGCGGCCACGGGA
>JBBQYR010000090.1:0-17647 GCA_038208565.1 Chthoniobacterales bacterium | reverse complement strand
CCCTTCATGCTGCTCCTCGCGGTTCGGGGTTTCCGATTGATCAAGAAGAGCGTCGGCACCTCTTTCTTTCCCGTCGCCCTGTTCGTCGGCATGCCGATCATCTACTTCCCGATTCCGTTCATTTTCGTAGCGGGTGGCTACGATTCGGGGTTCACCGAACTGCTTTTCTCAGCCGGCCTCATCCGGCTCATCGAGCGGGCCATGCTCACCGAAAGTCAGCAGAAGGAAACGGCGGCCGGCCTGCCAGCAGGGTTGACTTCCGTCATCCCCATCCACCGGGGTGCCACCCGGGCGCAACGGCCTTATGCACCGTCTTTGCCAAAGACATAGCCGCTCGGTTTTCCCATGCCCTCGGTCCATCGCTCCCATTTCAAATCCGATTCGCAACCCATGCGACCCCAGTTTTTCACCCTCCTGCTCACCGCAATCTTCACCCTGGCGGTCACCCCAAAGGGCAGCAGCGCCGACGAAGATCCTCAGGAGTTGATGCAAGGCCGGGCCACCTATCTCAAGGAGATCGACTTCGCCACTCGCCCCATTCGCGATCGGTACGTCTCGAAACTCGACCTCCTCAAACGAACGCTCGGCGGACGCGGAGATGCCCGTGGCGCGGCCGCCGTGCAGGATGAAATCGACGCCATCAAAACCAGCAGTGTGGTGGCCGCGGAGGCGCCAAAAATCGCAGGGTCCTGGCTGGTCGATTATGGGACCAGTGGAACTCGTCGGATCACCATCAAGGGGGACGGGACGGCAACACTTCAGGAACTCAACGGAACCCCGATTCTCCCCGCCCGGCCCGGCAAACTCGCGGTCCGAGGGACAGATCTGCTGCTGGAATTTGAGGGGGATGTCGTCACTGAGAGGATTACTGCGACTGGGAACAAACTCACGATTGAGCAATTTAATCCGAAGGGCTCTTATCCAGCAGGTCCGGCCGCGGCCCGCGGAACGGCGGTGAAGGCGTCGGCGAGCAAGCCATGAGGCTCGTGCTTTGGGTCGCTCAGGCAGCCTGGACCTTCAGTGAATGGGAGCCCCAGGGCGCACTTCCCGGCCAGTGAGTATCCAGAGACAAACCCTCTGGAGCATTCTCCCGCTGCTCGTCGTGACGGTGGTCAACATTGTCTCCGTGCCCCTGTTCTACCGGTATCTCGGTTCCGAGATGTATGCGCTGTGGCTCTACGTCCTGACCTTCACCGGCATTTTTGGGTTCATGGATTTGGGCCTCGGGGTCGCGGTGGGGCGTTACATGGGCGTAGCGATCGGGCAGGGAAACCACCAGGCCGTTCGCGAATATTGGGGCACGGGCAACGCCATCGCCATCCCCCTCCTTGCCGTCATGGCCGCGGGCTTCACGCTGGTCGGGTTCTTCTGGGGGCCAGGCTGGTTCAAGGTATCGGCGCAGAATGTGGCGTTGCTGCGCTGGTCGTTCGTCGCCGGTGGCCTCGGGCTGTTTCTTGCCTACTACAGTCAGTTCTGGCTGATCCTTTCCCAGACGCACCTCGACTTTAAGTTCCTCGCCATCCTGCGCACGGCCGCCAGTCTCATCCAGATTGTGCCTTCCATTCCCCTGGCATGGGCCACGGGCAATCCTCTGATTTTGATTCTCTGGGCCACTGCGACCAGCGGCCTGCAATTGGCCGTTTTTGTCTGGCACGCCCGAAAACATTACCAACTCGGCTTCAGCTTCGGCTATGCCGCGTGGGCGCGGGCGCGAGACATGGCGCTCTACACGAGCAAAACTTTTGTGACCCTGCTCGTCAATTCCCTGCTCGGTTCGGCCGACCGCCTCGTTCTCGGGCGGCTCGCTCCTCCGGCCGATTTCGCGCACTACGCGATTTGCACCAATGTCGGAGGCCGGATTCAAGGGCTGAGTGGCGCGATCATGGGACCGGTATTCAGCCACACCAACCGCGCCGTGGGTGGAGGACGTCAGGAATCGTTCGCCGCCATCTACGACGAGACCTTCAAATTCACCTTCCCTTGGTATGCGCTGGTATCCATCTGGGCGGCCATCTGGCATCCGGTCCTGCTGCGGCTTTGGCTGGGTGCGGAGTTGGGTGGGGCGGTGGCGCCGCTTTTTGCCCCGATCATCGCGGCCTGCTCTCTCACCGCCATTTCCACCATTTCGAGCGCCCAGCTCGGCTCCCTGAACCGTCTCGGCACCGGGCTCGTTTTTACCGTCGGCACCGGCTTGCTGCTGATCGTGGGAATCTATTTTGGATGGCACTGGCACGGTGTCGTCGGGGTGGCCTGGGGCTTTCTGTTCAGCCGAGCGGTCGTCGTCGCGCAGGATCTCTACGTGATGCGCCTCATCCGCGCTGGAGGCTGGCTGGCGGCCAGCACCTGGCGGCATCTCGCGGCCCAGTTGATCGTCGCCCTGGTTTTCTCCGCCACGGCCTGGCTCGGACCTCGAACCTCGCTTTGGCAGTTGCTTCCCGCCGTCGTCCATGGCGCCGTGGTCGCGGGTTGGATCCTGCGCCGACCACTGCGCGATCTGTCGCTGAAAATGCGGGGAGACATGTCTCCCAAAGTCGTCTGAAAATGTCGTTTCCCATTCTTGTACCGTGAACACCATGCCTGCCACCCACACCCGCCCGTCCCACTTCGCCAATGCGCGCCGCTAGTATCCCCGGCAAGCTGATCCAGCTTTCAAATCTTGCTCTGGGGCAATGGCCCGCCTTCATCCAGGCGTGGTGGCAGCGCCGGAAGAGCGGCACCGTTCCTTGCGTATTCCCTTCCTCGCTCCAGTTGATCCATGTCCCCTTGCAGGAATTCTACGAGTCCTACTGGTTCTTCAGTGAATCGAAGCAGGGTTGCGCCGAACTGGGGTTTTTTCTTCGGCAGTTGCGGCCCGGCGACGTGCTCTACGACATCGGCGCTTTCCGGGGAGCCTACGGCGCCGCTGCGAAGTCGGTGCTGGGCGACGCCGTCCAAGTCCATGCGTTTGAACCCGTTGAGGAAAATCTCCATCGATTGAACACGGTCGCCGAACTGAACCGTTTTCAAGGGTTCACGGTCGTAGGCAAGGCGGTCGGCTCCGGCGCCGCGATTGCGGGAACGGTCGATGGGAAAGATGGCATGCTGCGGCAGGGCGATGCCGCCGGAAGTGGCGCATCGGTCGAGTTCCCCTCGACCTCAGTCGATGCCTATGCCGCCGAGACCGGCCTCCCGCCATCGGTCATGAAGATCGATATCGAAGGCTTCGAATTCGATCTGCTGGAAGGCGCCCGGCAGACTCTCCGGGAGCGGCACCCGCGGCTCTGGGTGGAGGTGCACCCCAACTTCCTCGCCGCACAAGGTAAAAGGTGGGAGGACCTCATCGAGATCCTCAAGGCGGCTGGCTATTCCGTGACATTCTTTGACGATTTCCACCTGCCGACCCGCGATCTGTCCTTTCACATCTGGTGTGAGCCATGAGCATTCGCATCCTCCGGCACGCGGAACTGAACGGCTTCCAGCGATCCGATCTCGATCAAGCGCTCGCCGCCTACTACAAAACCCCCCCGCCCACCTACTACGCCACCGCCGACCGAGCGGCGGGTTGCTACGTACCGGAGTCGCAGCCTTTCCATTGCGACCTCGTCAGCCGCGTGCAGCCCGGCATGACCTTTCTCGAGCTGGGATGCGGAACCGCCCATCTGTGCCCGCAAGTCGAGGCCCGCGGGGGTCATTATACGGGTATGGATTACAGCCCGGAACTGCTTGCGGAGAACCGCCGCCGCTTTCCCAGAGCACGGTTTCTTCCCATCGAAACCGATCTGTCCGAGCGCTTCGATTTTGTGAGCAGCCTCTACACGATCGAACATGTCGTCGATCCACCCGCTTATCTCGAAAGACTGTGGCGCTTCTGCCAGCCAGGCGGACAACTGGCCATCATTTGTCCGGAGTTTATCGATGGCGACAGCCTGCCCTTGAGCGTCTTTTACGGCGGGACTCCCCGTAGGTTCCGGGAGAAACTTCAGGCCTTAGATTTCGGGGACGCCTGGGCGCATCTGTATGACTTGAAATGGCAGTCGGCGCGCTGGCAGCGCCGGGCTCGAGCGGCGGTCCCCGGAGCCTTCTGGATCAATCTCCAGCCGCGCGCCCTGCACGGTGCGGAATACTCGATTGATGCGGATGCCGTCCATCTGCCGCGACTGAAAGACCTCGTCTGGTGGCTTGAGCAGCGTGGCGCCACGATTCTCGAGACCTCCCGTTCGCTGCGCGGGATCAACCCCGAAGTGCTGCGTTTCAATTGTTATGTCCTCGTGCGCACAGGAAATTCCTGATCACCGGCCCATGCGATGAAGGTCGCCGTTTTTTTGAACGGGCTCGGAGTCGGAGGGACGGAAAAAGCGGCCTGCCGTTGGGCCCGGGGTCTGGCCACGCGGGGTCACGAAGTCAAGGCGCTCGCCCTGCACGACGGCCCCCAGCGAGCGGAATTCGAGGCGGCGGAGATCGAAACGCGGGTGGTCGCGGGCTCGCCTGAGGTTTTGGCCGAGCAACTGCGCGCGTGGCGACCGGACGCGATCCACGCCCATGCGCCCGGTCATCCGCACGAAGGGGACCTCCTCGGCGAGGCGCTCAATATTCTGCCGAAGATCCCGGTCGTGCAGACCAATGTCTTTGGCCAGTTCGAGAACCCGCGGGAGGATCGATGGACGGATTTCCGCTTGTTCGTCTCGTGGACTAGCGGCGTGCAGGCCGCCCGCCGTTCGTTCCAAAAGCTGGATGAGGCGTTCTTTCGCCGAGCCAGTGTGGCGGTTAATCCGCTGGACGCGGACGATGGCCCCTCCTTGGAAGAAATAGCGCGATTCCGTGAGGCCTACGGCGTCCAGCCCGGTGAAATCCTGTTCGGACGTTTATCCCGGCCCGAGCCCAACAAGTGGACCGATCTCCCCATCGAGTCATTTCGCCGAGCGCTGCAGACCAACCCCCGGCTCAAACTGCTGCTCCGGGAACCGCCGGGCACCGTGGCCGAGGAGCTTGCACGCTCGCCGGACCGCGAGCGGTTTCTCATCCTCAAGGCCACCAGCGATCGCGAGGAACTGCGTCGCACGATCGGTAGTCTCGATGTCGTCCTGCATACTTCGAGCATGGGGGAAAGTTTCGGCTACGGCATCGCCGAGCCGATGAACTTCGGGAAACCGGTGATCACGAATTCCACCCCGTGGGCCGACCAGGCGCAGATCGAACTGGTGCGCCACGGAGAGTGCGGGTTCGTCGCGAGCACCCCACCGGCCATTGCCCAAGCCATGCTGATACTGGCCTCCGACGCCGCACTGCGCCGCAGATTTGGCCGCGCCGCGCAGGCTCACATTCGTGCCGTGGCCACGCCCGAGGAATCGCTGGATCGCCTCGAAGGCGCCCTCACCGCTGCAGTCGCCGGGCGCGAGAACCCGCGGCTCGCCGAAGACCTCGCGAAGGCGAAGGAAACTGCCGCCTATCTGGATGCCCAGCAGTTCGGCCATTCCTGGCGCGAACAACTCGCGCTCCGTCCCTTCTATTACCGCGTCCGGTTTCACCAATGGCGGAAAGAACACCTTTTCGCTAGCCGGGCCGGGAAGTGAACCTGTAGCCAATGGATTCCCTGAAACTCCGCATGACTGAGAAATCCTACGACGCCGAAGTCTGCAACATTTGTGGCAGCGCAACCTACCGGCGTGTCCATTTTTTCAAGGAATGGAAACTGGGTCGCGAACCCGTTCATGACATCGGAATCGTCCGCTGCGGGAGCTGTGGCGTGCGCCGGCGGCAGCCTGGGATCGATGACGAATACGAGCAGGAATACCACGCTCCGTACGTCGAGCAGGGCCAGGCGATTCATCCGCATCAGCTCAGCCATTTCGCCGATTTGATGTTCGCGCGTCTGCGTGAGTTTTACTCCCGGGATGTCCGCTTTCTCGACGTCGGCTGTTCCACCGGGCGGGTCTTGCAACTGGCCCGCACCATGGGGTTCAGCGCGGTCGGATTGGACTACTCAGCCTGGGCCGCCAAGCATTGCGCGCAGCTCGGGTTCGAGACCCGCCAAGGCAGTCTGCTCGGCCAATGGGAAGCCGGTGAACTCTTCGATGTGGTCCACTGCTCCCACACCATCGAACACGTGCCCGATCCGGTGGCCTACCTCCGCGAGATGTTTCGGCTCCTCAAACCGGGCGGACAGGTCATGATCGCCATGCCCAATTACGCGTCGTTGCCGCGGCTGATCCTGGGCGAAAACTGGGGCACCTGGTGTCTGGATTCGCACCTCTGGCAATTCACCTCGGCGCAGATGCGCCGTCTCCTGCGGGCGCAAGGCTTTCGCATTTTCAGTTGCCGCACACTCCACGGCTACACGCCGGACAGCCGAGTGAAACGCCGCCTCCTCGATTGGGCGTCCGCCGCCGGGTTCGGCGACGGCTGCAATATCGTGGCCGTCAAAGCCTGACCAATGCCTGCGATCTCGCTGGTCATCTGCCTCTATCGAGAGCGCGAATTGCTGGCTCGCCTCCTGCGAGAAACGAGCGACTGCTACGACGATCTGGTGGTTGTGCACGACGGTCCGGAAGCTGACGGACACGGGGAGGACGGCATCCGGCAGTTGGTGGAAAAGGCCGGTGGTCGTTTCTTCGTCGGGCCGCGGGCTTTCCAGCAGGAACCGCATTGGCCGCGGGCTTGGGCGGAAGCTCGGCACGATTGGATTTTGCGACTCGATGCCGATGAATATCCGAGCTGCGAATTGCGCGCCTGGTTGCGCTCTTTCCGAGCTGGTCCCGAGCCGGGCATCGCCGGCTACACCTGCGTGTGGCCGCTCTGGGATGGGCGGCGCAGAGTCACGCGACACTGGCCAGGCGGACGACAGTTTCTTTTTCACAAGGGCCGCGTGCGTTTCTTCGGGATGGTTGAACAGGTCCCGATTCCGGAAGGGGGAAATGAACCGCTCGACCTTTTGCTTGAACACCGACCCCTCCGCAAATCGTATGGGGTTGCAAATCTGCTCCTTCGGAAACAGGCCTACCACTGGCGGCGGGTCATCGCGGAATCGCTGCTCGGCAAGCCAACCGATCTGGCTTGCTGGCGCTGGACCAGCGAAGCGTGGCCGGAAGTTTGGGACGAAATCCGCCGACAACCGCTTCGTTCCGCCGTTTATCGTCTGATCATCTGGCCCCTTCGCGGTTTCCGCGATCAGTGGCGCATTGAAGGCCGGGTCATTCCCTCGGCGGCAGTCAGTGGGGGAGTCCATCATTTCCTGATTTGCCTGAAATTCTGGTGGTTGCGCCGGCAGCGGCACATGGCATGACGAGGCCCCACCCCAGGCTGCTCGTCGCGACCGAATTCCCGCCGAACGCCTCGGGTGGAGGGCCGGCGGTCGTCCGCCAAATGCTCAAAGAGTGGCCCGCTGATCGTCTGGCCTGGTGGAGTTGCCTGCCCGAGCGGGACCGCCGGTTCGGTCGTGAAGTCGCCGCTCATCGGGTGGCGGAGATTCCCGCGCGATTGTTCCCGCAGATCCGATGGGCGCGTCCCAAGGCGTGGTTGCTGGAGCGATTGTGGACTCCATGGGCGACGCGCCATCTGCGCGCGACCATCCGCGAAGTGCAACCCGATGTGGTCTGGGCCATTCCCCATCAATGGTCGATCCTTCCGCTAAAGGCCACGCTGCCCACCAGCCATGTCGGCTTTCATGTCACGGTGCAGGATTTCGCCGACGCCGGTCTTCAGGTAGCCCGCTACGGAGCCGAACGCAGTCGGCGCCTTGCGACGGCCACGGACCAACTCTATGCGGCGGCGACGACGCGCGATGCAACATCACATCCGATGATCGACGAACTCCACCGCCGCACCAGCCAGGACGCCGCACAAATGCTGCATGCGGGGCTCGAGCCGGAGGACTTTGCGTTTCTGGAGGCGAAGCACAGCGCGAGCAGGGCAACCATCCGGATCGCCCACGCCGGCACGATCGTCGTCGAAGACGTATTCCAGCGATTCGTGGGCGCCCTGCGAGGTGTCATGGCCGCCAACACCCAGCGCATCGAACTGCATTTGTTCGGCGCGCACTCCTACGCCTCGCGGTCCTGGTTCGATGCCGCCTGGATGAGCGAGCACGGGAATCTTGCGGAAGCCGAATTGCTGCAGCGGCTGCGGGAATACGATTGGGGATTCTCGCCCATGGCCCTGACCGATGAAAATCCTCGTTACAATCGATTCAGCTTTCCGACCAAATTCATCACCTACCTCGCCGCCGGCCTTCCCGTGATGACGATTGGCGCGCCGGAGAGCAGTGTCGTGCAACTCGCCCGAGCCTACGATGTCGGCCTGTGCTGGGCGGGAAACGACGATGACGAACTTGCGCGGGCGTTGTCCGCAGCCTGCGCGATAGCCGACCCGTGGGCCCGGCATAAGGCCGAGATTTTGCGTTGCGCCCGCACCGAATTTGATGCCGCGCGCATGCGGCACCGTCTGCACGAGGGCTTCGACCTCTGTGCCCAAAGCCGTGGCGGCACTGGCGCTCTTCCTTGAACATGCGACTCGCTCTGCTAACCACGGATAATCGCGAGCACCTGCGCCGCTACGAGCTGCCCGAGCCGCAATTCGGCCCGGCGATCGAGGCGTTGGTGCAAGGATTCACCGGCCTGCCGGGCCTGGAGGTGCATATCATTTCCTGCACCCAGCAGCCGATGCGCGCGCCGGAAAAGCTGGCGGACAATCTCTGGTTTCACCTCCTCGATGTGCCAAAGATCGGCTGGCTGCGCACGGGTTATCAGGGGTGTGTCCGCGCCGTGCGGCGGAAGCTCCGGGAACTTCAACCGGATCTCGTTCATGGGCAGGGCACCGAGCGGGAGTGCGCCCTGAGTGCGGTCTTTTCCGGGTTTCCCAACGTCGTGACCATCCACGGCAACATGGGGCAGGTGGCGAAAAGCATGCAGGCCCGCATCGGCAATTATTTTTGGTGCGCCGGTTTGCTGGAGCGGCTGACGCTCCCGCGCACCTGGGGGGTTTTCTGTAATTCCGCCTACACCGAATCGGTGGTCGCTCCCCGCGCCCGGCGGACGTGGCGCGTGCCCAATGCCGTCCGCCGGGAGTTCTTTGCTCCGCTCGTGGCGCCCGCGACGGTCGCTCCCGCCGCGCCGGTGCTGCTCAATGTGGGGGTCATCTCGCCCTACAAACGCCAGCTCGAACTGCTGGAGGTCGCCGGGCAACTGCATCGCGCGGGCCATCGCTTCGAGCTTCAGTTCATCGGCGCGGCTCATCAGGGAACCGCCTATGCCGCGGAGTTTCTGCGCCACATCCAGGCAGCCGAAACCGCAGGATACGCGAAATATTTGGGCTCGAAGTCGCTGCCGGAACTCATCTCCTGCCTCGATGCGGCTTCTGCATTGATTCACACCCCGGCGGAGGAAGCGTTCGGCCTGGTCGTAGCGGAGGCGCTGGCGCGCAATCTGAAATTCTTCGGGGCGCGGGTCGGCGGAGTCCCCGATATCGCCCGCGGGATTGAAGGTGCCGAGTTGTTTCCCCTGAAAGCGCGGGCCGAGCTGGGGGACGCGATCGCGCAATGGCTCAGCGCCGGCTGCCCGCGGCCGACGACCGCCGCCGCGGAAATCAAGAAGCGGTATCACCCGGAGGTCATTGCCCGAAAACATCTCGGAATCTACCGGGCGGTGCTCGGCATCACATGATGACAAGTTCGTGACGAGCTGCTGATTGTCTTGTTTGCCACCATTTCACCGGCCAATCCTGATGCCATGCCTCCCACCGAAATCTCCGGCCAACTGAATCCCGAAGAACGCCGCATTCTCACCTCGGCCATTCTGGACTCGGGGAAAAAGCCGCAGGTCGTGCTCGAGGTCGGGACGTGGCTCGGCGGCGGCAGCACGTTTCACATCCTGCGGGCCTTGCAGCAGAATGGCGAAGGACATCTCTGGGGCGTGGAAGCGGATCGCTCGATTTATGAGCGCATGATCGAAAACATTCGGGCGGCAGCTCCCGAGGCGGCGCATCGCTTCACGCCGCTTTTCGGATTTTCGCAGCAAGTGATTCCGCGTTGGCTGGCCGAGCAAGGCGCCGACCAGACCATCGATGTCGTCTTCCTCGATGGCGGCGACAACCCGATGGAGCAGATCACGGAATTCCAACTGCTCGCCGACCGCATCCCGGTCGGCGGGCGACTGCTGGCGCACGATGCGAAACTGCGCAAGGGCAAGTGGCTGCTCCCATATCTGCCGTTGCTCGACAACTGGAAGGTCGAGTTGCACGACGTCAGCACGGAAGGTCTGCTGTCTGCCGCCAAAGTGCGGGAAAAGCCTTCTCGCGAAAGCGCCCGGGCCGCCGCGGAGAAACTCCGGGCGATGCGTCTGCAGCCCGTCGAACTGGCCGGCAGATTTCTGCCCAAAGGCGTGTGTGAGGCGCTCCTCAAAATCATGCCCGACAAGCTACGCAAGCGCGTCTCGCAGGGCCGCTGAAAGAGTCAAGTCCGGCCCAGAAACTCGCGGAGCTGGCGGACGATGCGGCGTAGCGGGCGTTCGGCGGATTCGAAGGCCGCGAAATGGTAGTCCACACCCAACCGGGCCAGGTCTCGCGCGGAGGGCGTGCCGAAAACTTCCCGGGAACCGTGCCGCAGCCACGGCAGTTCGCGGTAGGCCGCCCGGCCCGGATAGTGGTTTTTCACATAGTGGCCGAGCATCTCGTATTCGCTGAAGAGATTGGTGCTGGCTCCTTCGAGCTGGCGCATGATCTTCTCCGCCCAATGACCGGAGCCCGGAAAGTTCGCTTCGATCCTTCCGAACATCTCCCGCAGGATGCTTTTTTGGACGATGAGGTGTTGCGCGATGAACGAGAACTCGCGGTGCGGTTCCTCGCCGAGGAGCTTGCGGTAGGTCTCAAAATACGGTGCGTGATATTCCTCCGCAGTGGTGAACCACATCCGACCATTCCCATCAAAAAGCTCCATGGGCCGCAGCGGGACGGTATCGGCGTCCCAGATCAGGTAGTAGTCGTCGGCCGGATTTTCGAAGGCGAAGCTGAACTTGAGAAGTTGCTGGAAATACCAGCCGGCCCCCTGCGGAAAACCGGGCAATGTTAGCTGGCGAAGTGATTGCAGGGTCATTCCGGGGATCAAGATGTCCTCATCCACCAAGACCACCTCTGGTCCGAGAGCCCGGTGGAATTTTGGGAAGTTTGTCCGGGCCGTGATGACATGCAGCTTTTTCAACGGCAGACACACCCGGAGCTGGCGCGCCGTCACCTTCAGGATGGAAAGGTCGGCCGCGCGGCAGGCGGTGACCACATCGAGGGGCTGGCGGTGAAGTTCTGCGGGTGGCATCACGCGAGGGCATATCCGCGCGCTCGTGCGCTCGCAAGCGTCCAAACTGGCCACATGCTTGACTGCTCCAAACATCCCGTTAGGACAATCCCCAGCATGTTCCCTGCGCCCCGCTTCTTTTGGCTCCTGCTCTTTCTCGGGATCGCCGTGCGCGGCGTCGCGCTGAACCAACCACTGCTCGACGCCCACCTGCTTCGCCAGTGCCAGACGGCGGCGGCGACGCAGAGCCTGATCGAGCAGCCGGGATTTCCGTTAAGTTCGTCGATCCCGTGGCTCGCCGACGACACCGCGCGCTACATTCAGGAACTGCCGCTCTACAACTATCTGGCGATCGGCGTCTTTCGCCTGACCGGCCAGCTCGATCTCAGCGGCAAGGTCGTGAGCATCCTCCTGTGGGCGCTTTCCTTTTTCCTGCTCCAGGCGATCTGGCGGCGCTTGCTCGAACCGCGCCCGACGGTCTGGGCCAACGTGCTTTTTGTCGCCGCGCCGCTGAGCGTGTTTTACGGGCAGGCCTTCATGCCGGAGATGCTCGTGCAGGCGCTGGCGCTCGGGTTTGTCGTGCTCCTGCTGCGCTACGAGGAAAAGCCGACGCTGGCTCGCTGGGCAGCGTGCGCCGGCATCGGGCTGGTCGGTCTGCTGGTGAAACTGCCGGAAGTCGCCCATTTGTATCTGATCCTGATGGCTCTGATCTGGCGGCGCGAAGGCTGGAAAGGGGCGTTGCAGCCGCGCTATCTCGTGGCCGGTCTGCTCTCGGCGGTGGCCCTAAAGGCGTGGGGTGGGTATGTGGATGCGGTGAATCGGGCGGACCTGCCGGAGTGGACTTCGCAGGAAACGCTGAGCGGCTTCATCGGCCCGCTCAGCCTGCGCTTGCAGGCCAAGCCGTGGGTGATGATCGCGCTCTATCTCGGGGCGTTCGTGGTCACCGGCCCGGCGGCACTCGCGGCGGCGTGGGGTTTGCGGGTCTATCTGCGGGCGAAAACGGCCGGCTTTCTCGGGCTGTGGCTGCTTTCTCTGGTCGTCTATTACGTCCTCTGGCTGGGCAACGGCGGCGCGGCGCAGAGCTATTACAATCTGCCCGCGCTGGTCCCGCTCTGTGCGCTCTTCGGGATCGGGCTCCAGGCGATTCTCTCGACGGAAAAACTGGCTCTCTGGCCGCGTTCGGCGGCCACTGTCGCGGCCCTGCTCCTCGCGGTGTCGGTCGCCCCGGTCATCGCCTACCTTTTCCGGCAGGATCGCACGATCTACGCCGCCGCCCAGTGGGTGCGCACCCACACCGCGCCGGGCGAAGTCGTGCTCTTCCGCCCGCAGCACCGCTACGACATGACGGATTATCCCTTCAATCCGGTGCCGGCCTATTATTCGGGACGGCCGACCTTGATCTGGACCCGCCCCACGGCCCAGCCCGCGGTGCAGGCGCTTCTGGAACAATCCCAAATGGTGGTCACGACCCTCCCGCCGGCACCGACGGGCAGCTTGGTGGAGAAGCTCCAGCAGCGGCGGGGCATTGTCGGGCCGCAGGTGGAGCCGCTCGATGGTGTGGAAGGCTTTGGTTTCCGCAAAACGACCACGGAAGGGCAGTTTGTGACATTCACGAGGAAGACGGCGACGCCCTAACTTTGTGATTGAATCGCGGGAATCGAACGGGGAGCGTCCCGCGATGCCGCCACCCCCAGAACCCAGCGCAGAGAGTCTCGTCTGGGGGCCCGCCGCGCTGGACGCGCACCGCGAACAAACCCGGCGCCAGCTCGCGGAGGTCGCCCCGATCCGCGAGCGCTGGATGAAGGCCAATCGGTATTATTACGGGGAAGTCACGCGCCTGCTCCGCTTCATCATCGAACCCGCGAAACGTGTCCTTTCGTTGCGTTGCGGGCCGGGGCATCAACTCGCGGAACTGGAGCCGTCCGCCGGAGTCGGTCTGGAGATTTGCGAAGAAATGACCGAGGTCGCCAAAGCCCGGCATCCGGAGTTTCGCTACGTGACCGGGTATCCCGACACGCCGGATTTTCCCCAGCACTTCGAGCCGGGCGAAACGTTCGACTACATCGTCTTCAATGGGATCGACGAGACGGCGGATGTGCAGGCGGCCTTGCGCCAGATTCGTCCGCTCGCGGCTCGGCAGACGCGGCTGGTCATCGTGACTTACAACCACCTCTGGGAGCCGCTCTACACGCTGGCGGAAAAGCTCGGTCTCAAGGTCCCCAGCGCGGAGCAGAATTGGCTGTCCGACGCCGATATCCGGAATTTCCTCCATCTCACGGGCTACGAGTGGCTCAAGACCCACCAGCTCGTCCTGTTTCCCAAATACCTGCCGCTGGTCTCGGAATTCCTCAATCACCTGTGCGCCCGGCTGCCGTGGATCAAGGCGCTGTGCATGCTGCAGGTGCATGTCGCCCGGCGCGCGCCCGAGCCCGTGGATATGGGGCGCCTGAAGGTCTCCGTGGTCATTCCCTGCAAGGACGAAAAGGGCAACATCGAGTCGGCCGTGACGCGCATGCCCCAGCTCGGCGCCCATACGGAAATCATTTTCTGCGACGACCACTCGACCGACGGCACCGCCGACGAAGTGCGGCGGATGCAGGCGGTGCACCCGGACAAGGACATCCGGCTCGTGACCGGCCCGGGTATTTGCAAATCGAAGAACGTCTGGACGGGCTTCGACGCGGCGACCGGCGACGTGCTCATGATCCTCGACGCCGATCTGACGACCATGCCCGAGGAGTTGCCTTACTTCCTCGAATCACTGGCCAGCGGGCGGGCCGAGTTCGTCAACGGTTCGCGGCTCATCTACCCCATGCCGACCGGGGCGATGAAGGGCGCGAACATGATCGGCAACAAGTTCTTCAGCCTGGCCTTTTCCTACCTACTGGAGCAGCGCGTGAAGGACACCCTGTGCGGCACCAAGGTGCTCTGGCGCACGGACTGGGAGCGGATCAAACCGCTCGTCGGCACCTGGGGCACGATGGATCGCTGGGGCGACTACGACCTGCTCTTCGGCGCCGCGAAGCTGAACCTCCGCATCCTCGATCTGCCGGTCCACTACCAGGAGCGGATCTACGGGACGACGAAGATGACCAAGGTCTTCCGCAACGGCCTGATCATGCTGCAAAAGTGTTTCTACGGCTTTCTCAAGCTGAAGCTCGGCCACTGAACTGTGAGCGTGACAGAACCCACGATCAGCCAATTTGAACTCGACCGGCAGATGACGGTCGAGAATCGGGATCGTCTCGCCCGGAACAAAAACCTCCTGCACTGGTATGAGGAACTCTATCGCCAGCAGTTTGCCGGGATCGCCGACTTCTCAGGAAAACGCGTGCTCGAGATCGGCAGCGGCACCTCACCGGCCAAGCGGTTTTACCCGCACATCATGACCAGCGATGTCCTGCCCTTGGACTACCTCGACTTCGTCTTCGACTGCCACCGCATCGACGAGTTCACCGGGATCGCCGACGGCAGCCTCGATGTGGTCACGCTGACCAACGTCCTGCATCACCTGCAGGACCCGTTGCTTTTCCTGAGGAAAGTGGCGACCAAGCTGCGGCCGGGCGGGCAAGTCATCGCCACTGAGCCCTATTTCTCGACGCTTTCCGGATTGTTCTGGCGGTATCTCCATCACGAACCCGTGGATTTTTCGATCACCGAACCAAAGCTGGCGAATATCGAAGGACCACTCGCTTCATCGAATCAGGCGATGCCTTTCCTGATCTTCAAGCAGCGTTCGGACTGGGTGAAACAATTGCACCCGTATTACGAGCCCGACATCGCACTGCGCCCCTTCTCCACGCTCTCCTACATGGCGACGGGCGGCATCTCGCGCACGATTCCGCTGCCCGCGGCGCTCTACCGCAGCTTCTTCGGATTGGACGCAGCACTGGCCACCGCCCTGCCCGACTGGTTTGCCGCATTTTTCACGATCGTGCTTCGCCGCAGTCAGCTTGCCTAACTCATGGCCGCATCGCTTTTCAACCGGCTGGGAAATCATCTCTTCGAGCATTGCTACCCGCTTTATCGGCCGGCTTATTCCATCTTCAAGGCGCTGACCGATCGGGCCGAACGCCAGCTCCTCGGTCGCCACCTGAAACCGGGGATGACGGTGGTCGATGCCGGGGCCAATATCGGCATTTATTCTCTCCATTTCAGTGCGCTGGTCGGGCCGGACGGCCAGGTGCATAGCTTCGAACCGTCGCCCGATAATTTCGCGCGGCTGCAGGCTTCCGCCGGTCGGGCGCCAAACGTCCGGTGTTATCCGATGGCCGTCGGAGCGGTCAGCCAGGAGATGGCGTTGTATCTCTCGGACTCGCTCAACGTGGATCACCGCATGTACCCCACTCCCGACGAGCAAAGGCAGGGCGTTCCGATCAAATGCGTGGCGCTGGACGATTTTTTTCCGGCGGGCACACAGGTGGACCTGATCAAGGCGGACATCCAAGGTTTTGAACTGGCCGCGCTCCAGGGCGCCGTCCGCGTTCTGGCCGACAATCCGAACCTCAAGCTGCTCCTCGAGTTCTGGCCCTACGGACTGAAGACTTCCGGCAGCAGCTCCGAAGCGTTCATCGATTTCCTTTCGTCACGCGGCTTCGCTGTCTCCAAGGTCTCGAAGTCCGGGACGCTGGTGCCACTGGCGGAGGCGGACTTTGCACTCGGCGAGACCATCTACTGCAACGTCTTCGCCAGCCGCTCGGAAAGCCGGGTGCCGAAGGGTTAGGGAATCAGCACCTCGTAGCACTCCACGAATGGCCAAGCTCCGAGCTTTTTCGCCTGCGCTGCCGGATCGGCAATCAACTTCTGGGCGAAGCCCTCGGGATCGAACTCCGTGCCGCGATTGATCGCCAGGATGACCCGACGACCCCGATTGCTGGCCAGCAATTTTTCCCAGATCGCGCGAGAAGGAACCTGCAGACAGACTACCGAGGCCCCGCCGAAATCAGCCCGGTCTGCATCGATCATATCCTGCTGGTAGGAAGCGGGCCCGGTGCGGCGCGAAACTCCCACCGCACCGCTGCCGACCCACAAGACATCCCGATCCTGCAAATAGAAGAGCACCGAGTGAATCGGGTAGATGGCCCACAGCTTGACCGCGGCGTCACGACGCAAAGCCGATTGCCAGGCCTGACGGACACCCCGCGGATTTTCGCGGAGATGCGCGGGGTTAAAAAGAAGCTGCGCGGAGGACGCGGCGAAGCCCAGAAGAAGGAGCGCAAAGATCACGCGGGCTGGACGTCGCCATTCGACCTGCGCGGCGACGGCCATAAACCAAAACAGGAAGGGCAGGTAGAGAAAGCTCACGTGCCTCGCCAGGAACCGGTAATGGATGAGGTAGAAAAAGACCCCGAGGAAGAGCATTCCCCCGAAAAAAAGGAACGCACTCAACCGAACTGACGGCACCGACCAGACCGGTTTTACCCGCATCGACTTCGCGGCCAGGAAAAGCGCAGCCAGCCAAATGACAGCGAAGAAAGCCGCGGGCAGCCAATCCACCGCCGAGAGATGCACGACCTCGACTGACGATGCGAAGCCCGAGGGTGGAGCCAGCGTCCGTAATTGTGAGCGAGTCGGGCCAAGCCCCGAAAACCCGGCGAATTCGTAAGCGATAAACGCGAGGTTCTTCGCGAATCCACCACCACCCCACGATTCCATCCCGCCCCCGCTCCGGACGAGATGGTAGTAATATGCTCCGCCGGCCGAGATGACGCTACCGACGACACCTGGAGCCACCCAATCGCGCATCGATCTGCGGATATCCCGGCGCCCCAGGATGATCACCACCAAGCCGAGCAGCGGGGCCAGCAGGATGACCGGCGGCTGGGTGAGGAAGGCCAGGCAAAAGCCGGCACTAACCAGCCACGGACCGCGTGGATTCCATTCCGTGCAAAGAAGCAGCCCGACGAGCATCATTCCGCCGAAGCAAGTGAGCGCCGCATACGGGCGCAAGTCATACGAGTAGTGCAGATAGAATGGGCTGAGGGCGACGAAACAAAGGGCGCCCCAACGGGCCGCAGAAGACCGGAGCGGCAGCCGCCAGATGTAGGCCCGAGATAACAGCGCGATCCCAACCAGAAACGGCAGGTTCACGCACCGCAGGCCCAACTCGGAGGGGATGGTGATTCGCGCCCAAGCCGCCACGAGCAGCGCATAGAGCGGAGTGTAGCGCAGCGAACCGGGAAACTGCAAAAATTCCCCAACGAAAGCCCGCAGTGAAGTCGTCTCCGAAGGCACGGGAAAAAGCGTGAGCGTTTCGTCGATCCACAGGGGATGCCGCGCCATGCCGACCAGTGGCGGAAGACAGAATAGCGTCAGCAGGGCGATCCATTCCCAAACCGCAAGTCGCCCGGAAACCAGCGGAGGATGTGTGGAGCGCACAGAATTTTCGGGAGG
>JBBQYR010000089.1:0-17694 GCA_038208565.1 Chthoniobacterales bacterium | reverse complement strand
CCAATCTTTTTTGATGTAGCCATCCTGCATGTTCACCGGCTGGATGTAGTTCCGCACGGTGCGGACCGGTGCGAGCACGCGGATGGTGTTCACTTCCTCGATCGAGTTTTCGCCGTGGTTGCGGAGCAGGCTGGGGATGAGTTGCTCCTGCACGGTTTGCACGATGTTGGTTTCGTCGGTGCCGTCGATGAAGAGCAGCATCGCCAGCTTGCCGTCGATCTCGGCGATGTGACTCTCGAAGATGATCTCCGTGAAGATCGAGCGCACAAACGGCTCGCGCTGGATGTCTTCGAGCACCTGCTTGTAGGTGATGCCGATGCGGAACTTGATGATGTAGAGATGCCGCGCGCCGAATTGCCCGGTGCCGCGCGAGGAGAGATCGAGGTGCGTGTAGTAGGAAAGGACGCCGGATTCTTCGAGGCGCTGGCGTTTGCGCCCGACGGTGCGGACGTTCACCCCAGTGGCTTCGCCGATGCCGTTGTCCGATTCGCGGGGGTCGCGGATGAGATGCCGCACAATCAACCGCTCCTGTTCATCGAGATGTTTCATACCATTCGTGGGGTTCGGGAAAGCGCAGAACCTAGACACGAATGGAGCTGACTGGCGACAAATTTCCGCCGCGGATGAGTGAATTGTGCCGAAATTGGGCGAATGGAGCGCTGGCTCGTGCCGGTTAGCGCGGGCTCTTGAGCGGGACGTTGTTCGCCTGGCACCACTCGAGCGCCCCAGCGTGGCCGCCTTCCGCGGCTTTTTGAAACCACGTTTTGGCCGCGGCGCTGCTGGGCTTCGTCCCGAGGCCGCCGTCGTAGCAACCGGCGAGGTAATACATGGCGTTCACATCACCTTTGCCGCTGGCGTCCCGGAATTTCTCGAACGCCTTCACCTCGTTTTTTTCCGTGCCTTCGCCGGTGATGTAGAGGACGCCGAGATTGGTCAGTGCTTCGGGGTGGCCGCGCTCGGCGGCTTCGGAGAAAAGGCGGAACGCCTGCCGGGGATCGCGCGCGGTGCCGAGGCCCTTATGGTAACAGCGTCCGAGCAGATTTTTGGCGCGCGCGTTGCCTTTTTCGGCGGCTTGCTGGAGCAGCGTGACCGCCCGCTTTTCGTCCTTCGCGACGCCATCGCCATTCAGGTAGCAGTCGGCCAGCGCAGTGAGCCCGTTGGGTTCATTTTTCTCGGCCGCGGCGGCAAAATATCCGACTGCCTTTCGCGAATCCATCGGAGTGCCGCTGCCGGAGGCGAGCATGAGGCCGGCCTGCGTCATGGCCAGTGGATCGCCTCCTTGCGCCGCGGTGCAAAACCACGCGAAGGATTGCGCGGGATCGGTCGCGCGCAATTCTTCGCCGAGGATCATCATCGCGGCGTTCATGCCGAGGCGTGCGGCTTCGGTCACGTCGGCGCGCATGGCGGCGAATTCCTTCGTCGTGAGTCCGCCGGGGCGGCTGCGCAGGCGGCTGAGGAGCAGTTCGACACCGACGCGTCCGGTGTCGAACTCGGGAAACTCCCGCGCCATGCGCAGCCACGCGGAAAGTGCTTCGCGGGAAGCCTGGCGGGCCTCGAGCAATTCGGCGTTGTGCCGGGCGTTCGTGGCGAGTTGCTGGCGGGTGGGCGGAGGGGCCGGCGGCGCGGGCGTGGTCGGGTGAACGGTTGGTGGAGGCGTGACGATCGGCGTGGGCGCAGCCGCGAATCTTGGGGTTGCCTGCGGCGTGGCTTGTGGCCGTGAGGTTGGTGTTGCTTGCGGAGGGGGTGTCGGCTGCAGCACGAGCCCGGGCTTCGGGAGCGAGAAAAAATAAATCGCCCCGCCGATCACGATGGTAGCCAGCAAGCCTACGCCGATCAGCGGGGCTGTGGATCGCTTCGGTTCGGGCGGTGCTGGTTCGATGAACTCCGACGCGAGGGTCGGATAGTCTTCCGCCACGAGCGTCGCGGCGGCGATGTCCGCCTCGAGGGGCGGTGTGGATGCAGGCGGCTCGCTCGCCCGCGAGCGCGAGGCCGAGGTGGTGTCCACGGGGGGTGGCTCGCCAAATTGACCCGCAAAATCCGCCACGGAGGCGAATGATCCCGGCTGGGAAAGCGCGCGTTCCAGCACGGCGTTGCCCGCTTCGTCCAGCGCGGCGAGTGGCGTGTAACCGTATGCACCGGTCGTGGCGGCGACACCCCCGAGCAGTTCGTAGGCGACCGTGGCGAGCGCATGGACCGCACCGGCGATCCCGGGCGCCGCATACCTTTCGCGCTGGCCGACTCCGCCGACCAGCGTCTGCCCGGCGGCCCAATTCATCGCGAAGAGGTCGCGCCAGATGGCGAGCGGATTGATCTTCACGACGAACTCCGGCCATTCCTTCAGCGGGCGTGCGAGCCAGCTCTCTGGGGTCGTGTCTTCGCCGGGAAAGTGGATGAGCACATGATGCAGCCCCAACTCCAGCCGCGCGATACTGGTGCCCAGCGCGTAGTCCAACCCAGCCGCCGCGCCGGTGAGGAGTCGGCGGACTTCGTTGTGCGCGAGTTCGCGCTGCGTGCGGAGGAGTTCGCGGAGGGTGAAGCCATTCGTCCAGCCGAGTGTGAGAAAGGTCGTGCCGCTGGTTTTTGCGATCTCGAAGATCTCCAGCACGTGGGGATGCGCGAGCGCGGATAGCAGCGGCGAGTCGCGCTCGATCTGCGCGGCGATGTCGGGGTCGGCAAGCAGTTCGGGATGCAAGACGAGCAGGCGCACGTCGCGATCGGCCTGCAGATCGCGCGCGCGGAAATTGTCACCCGCTTCGTTTTCGCCAAGATCGTGCGTGAGCAGGTAGCGCTGAGCGATCGTCGCGCCCGTTTCAAAACGAATTTCGTCGGACGGGGTCGCCGGTGTGGTCGAAGAATCCGGGCGCGGCCTGGCCTGAGCAGGTGCGCGAGGGTTCAGCGTGCGCAGGCATTGCTCGATTTCGCGGCGCAGATCGGCAGGAGACTGCTGCCGCTCAGCGGGATCCTTCGCGAGCATCTTGCGGAGCAGATCGATGACGGCGGGCGGGGTCCCTTCCAGATCCTCGAAAGGCGGCGGCTTCGTGAGATGCTGGCCCATGACGCGCGCGATCGAGCCGCTGAACGGCGTGCTCCCGCGCAGCAGATACCAGAGCGTGATGCCGAGCGAATAAATGTCGGAGCGCACATCGATGTCGCGTTCTTCGAGCTGCTCGGGGCTGGCAAAATGCGGCGTGCCGATGAAGCCGCCTTTGGTCAGCGCGGCCTCGCTCGGCTCACCGACGCCGTAGGCCATCTTGGCCAGGCCGAAGTCGATCACTTTCACAACGAGGTCGTCGTCTTCCTGCACGGCCATGAGATTGGCGGGCTTGATGTCGCGGTGGACGAGCTCCTGGGCCTGCGCGGCATTGAGCGCGCGCGCGACTTGCGCGGTAATGCGCAGGGCGAGCACGGGGGACAGCGGGCCCTGGCGTTTGACGAGCGATTCGAGCGTTTCGCCGTCGATGAATTCCATCGCGTAGAAGTAGTTCCCGTCTTCCTCGCCGAGGTGAAAGACCGACGCGACATTGCGGTGGCGCAGACCCGCCGCGGCGCGCGCTTCGCGGATGAAACGCTGGCGCGCGCTCTCGCTGTTGAGGTGCGTGGCGTTGATCACTTTCAACGCGACCGGCAAACCGAGCCGCGTGTCGATGCCCTTGTAAGTGATGCCCATCGCGCCGCGCCCGAGCTCGTGCAGCGAGCCGTCGGGGTGCGTCAGCACTTCGTAGTGTTCGAGGGTGACGGTGGCGGGCATGGCGGGAAGGCGTCGCGGGACGACACCGTATTCCTAGGCGACGTGCCCGGCCAATGGCCATCTTTCCGCGAAACCGGCGCGCGGTTTCCTAGAGCGAAGCACCGATGTAGCTCGTCGAGTAGGTCTCAAAGCGGACCTCGTCGCCGGCGCGCGGCTCGCTCTCGATGTCGTAGACTTTGTTGCCGATGACCTTCTGCGCGTGCGTGTCGAAAAGCATGATGGCTTTGGCGGCTTTCTTGTCGGTCTTTTCGTCCTTCTCCGTGGTGATGGCGATGATGCGCGGGAGCTTCTTCTTCGGCTTCGGCGCGGGCGTGGCTTCGACGACTTCCTCGTATTCCGGCTCCGGTTCCGGTTTGTTCACGACCGCTGGTGCGGGCTTCGCTTTGGTCCCGGCGGTTTTCGCCGCGGGCGTCGGTTTTGGCTTCGGTTTGCTGGTCGCGGCGACGGATTTTTTGCGCAGCTTCTTTTTCTTTTTGGAAGGTGCGGGCGCGGAGGTTTCGGCGCGGGCTTGCAAACGAGCGACGGCGCGGCGGCCGTTTTGTTCCGCGATCTGGCGCTGCCGTGGCGTCGCTTCATGAGTCGCGAGGATGACGACGGCGCGGACGAGCGCGAGCCCTTGGATCCCCGTGCCTTCAGCCGCCGCGGATTCGTCGAAGAGATCGGAGAAACGCACGCCGCTTCCTCCCCCGCAGCCCGTGAAGAGCGCGGCGATCGTCAGTGCGACGACGAGTGGCGAGAAGCGTTTCACGGCCGAGCGTGGGCTGGCTTAGAACGGTATCGCCGTGCCGACACCGTAGTAGAGGCTGGTCTTTTCGGTGGTGCCGTTTTGGATGCCGGCGAAGCTGATATTTACCATGCCGAGACGCCACTGCGCGCCAAACGCATAAGGCGTGCGCGGGTCGCGACCGGCGGGCGTGTTGCCCTTGGTGCCGACTTCACCGACGAGATAAAGGCGATACGGGAGCTGCAGTTCGGCGCCGCCGTAGATGTTCAGGGAATCGTCTTCGGCGAAGTCGTCGTGAAACCAAGTCTGACGGATACCGGCGTGAAACCCGAGCGACTTGAAGAAGCCGTCCTCGTCGAGCGGCAGGCGCTTGTAAGCAGCGAGGAAGACGGTGGATTGCTGGAGCGCGTTGGTCCCGTATTTGCCGTAGGCACCGACGCTGATTTGCGGCCACCATTCCTGATCGCGCAGCAGACGAACCCGGATCAGCGGGCCACCGACACCAAGTTCCCGATCGACCGGGACGTTGAGCACGTTGGCATTCGCGCCGATTTCCAGCCAGTCGGTGATGCCGTAGGCCGCCATCCAGCCGTGGGCGACGATCTCGGTGCGGTTGTTCGGATAGAAGTTGCAGTACTGGAGCGTGAACGCGCCCTTCGGCAGCGTGGCCGAAGTCGGGTTGATGAACATGCCCGACGGGCCCTGCAGCGTGAGCAGCCCGCGGCCGGCTTCGTAAGGCGGCTCGATCGGCGAGACGGTTTCCTTGATCTCCTTGTCGGCGACCGGTTGGCCGGCATGGGCGGAGGGGGAGCCGAGACTGACCAGAGCAACGGTGAGAGCCGCGATCTTGGTCAACAGACTGAGCGGGTTGTGGGTGGAGCGCATGAAGCGTTTCCACACGATTTCCGGCGCGAAGGCAACTCTGGAGTTGGCGAAAATGCCCAGCGCACGCTGTTTAACGGATATCGCTCATGGCGGGATAGTTGCCGAAAGTCGGACACGAAACCGCCTTTAAACTGCCGCATTTCGCCAAAAACGGCCGGATAATGCCTTGAATTGTGCGTTATCGGTTCTACTCTCGGTCGCTCGGGAAAATCACTAGGGAATCTTTTTATATGCTGAATCAAGTCACTCTGGACCACCTGGAGGGACGTCCGTCCCTCTACTCGCCGGAATTTGAACACGACTCCTGCGGCGTTGGCTTCATCGCTCAGGTCAGCGGGAAACGATCGAACCAGGTCTTGAAATACGCGCTCCAGTCGCTCTGCAATCTCGCCCACCGCGGCGCGGTGGATGCCGATGCCAAGACGGGCGACGGCGCCGGGGTTTCGACGCAGATTCCTTACAAGCTTTTCGCCGCCGAAGTGCAGAAGCTCGGGCATCGCCTTTTCCAGGAATCCGACCTCGGGGTGGGCTTTGTTTTTCTCCCGCACGACAACGCCTACGCCCAGGCGCGGGCCAAGGCGATCACCGAGGAGGTGATTCAAAAGCGCGGGTTGTTTCTCTTCGGCTGGCGCGAGGTGCCGGTGAATATCCACATGCTCGGCGACAAGGCAGCGTCCACGATGCCGCGCATGGAGCAGGTGCTGGTCGGCCGCCCGCATGGCGTGACTGACGAAGACTACGAGCGCCGGCTTTTTCTCTCGCGCAAGGAGATCGAGCAGCGCGCGGCGAATGACGGCATCAAGCACTTCTACATCCCGTCCTTCTCGCACCGGCTCATCATTTACAAGGGCCTGCTCGTCTCGCCGTCGCTGCAGAAATTCTACAAGGATCTGCAGAACCCGGCTTACGAAACGGCGCTCGCCATTTACCACCAGCGCTACTCCACGAACACCTTCCCGACGTGGCCGCTCGGGCATCCGTTTCGCATGATGGCGCACAACGGCGAAATCAACACGCGCCGCGGCAACGCCAACTGGATGCGCGCGCGCGAGGCGGAACTCGAGACCGACTCCTGGGGCGCTGATATCGATTTGCTCAAGCCGATCATCCAGCCCGGCGGCAGCGATTCCTCGGAACTCGATAACGCCGTCGAGGCGATCGTGATGTCCGGGCGCTCGGTGTTGCACGCGATGACCATGCTCGTGCCGCCCGCCTGGGGCAGTGACAAGACGGTGACGCCGGCGGTGAAGGCGTTCTACGACTACCACCGCTGCTTCAATGAACCTTGGGACGGCCCGGCGGCGCTCTGCTTCACCGATGGCATCACCGTCGGCGCGTGCCTCGACCGCAACGGCCTGCGCCCCGCGCGCTACAAGCTCACCGACGACGGCCTTTTCAGCATCGGTTCGGAAGTCGGCACGATCGTCTTCGACGACGCGCACATCGTGGAAAAAGGCCGCCTCGCACCGGGTGAAATGATCGCCATCGACACCGCCGCCGGGAAGCTGATGCGCGATGCCGAGATCAAGGAATACCTCGCCGCGAAGAAGCCGTATGGCGCGTGGGTGGACGAAAATCTTTTGCGCCTGAGCAAGCTCGTGACCGAGCCTATGAAGGACGCCGCGGAGCCAGTGGACATCCTCACGCTCGCGCAGCGGCACATCACGTTTGGCTACACCTCGGAGGAGCTCGACATCATCCTCAAGCCGATGGTCAAGGACGCGGGCGAAGCCATCGGTTCGATGGGCGACGACACGCCGCTCGCGGTGCTCTCGCTCCAGCCGCGCCTGCTCTACACCTACTTCAAGCAGCTCTTCGCGCAGGTCACGAATCCGCCGATCGATCCGATCCGCGAGAAGCTCGTGATGTCGCTGAATGTAAACTTCGGCTGGCGCCGCAACCTTCTCGCCGAGACGCCCGAGCACGCGCGGCTCATCCAGGCGGACTCGCCGATCCTTTTCGAAAACGAACTCGCGGTGCTCCGCAACCTCGCGGACAAGCATCATCCTGCGAAGACGATCGACGCCACCTGGCCGCTCAGTGAAGGCGAAGATGGGCTGGAAAAAGCGATCACCCGCATTTGCAGCGAAGCTGAGGCCGCGGTGCTCGATGGCGCGCGAATCCTGATTCTAAGCGACCGCGCGGTCGATCACGCCAAAGTCCCGGTGCCGATGCTCCTCGCCACCGGCGCGGTGCACCATCACCTCATCCGTACCGGCAAACGCATGAAGGCTTCGTTGATTTGCGAGACGGGCGAAGCGCGCGACGTGCATCAGATCGCCTGCCTCATCGGCTACGGCGCGAGCGCGGTTTCGCCGTATCTCGCTTTCGATTCTGCGCGCGAAATCATCGGCCAGATCCAGGTCGCCGCGCAGCAGGGTGTGGTGAAGGCGGGGGTCGATCCCGACAAGCTCGCGAAGGCGCAAGCCGCGTTGAAAGAGGTGGAGTCGCTGACTTACGCCAAGGCGCTCACGAACATCCGCACCGCGCTCGAAAGTGGCCTGCTCAAGATCATGTCGAAGATGGGCATCAGCGTGCTCGCGAGCTACCACGGCGCGCAGATTTTCGAGGCGATCGGTATCGGGCCGAAGGTCATCGAGCAATGTTTTTGGCGGACGGCGTCGCAGGTCGGAGGCATCGGCTACGTCGAGATCGCGCGCGAATCGCTGACCCGCCACGAAAAGGGTTTTGCGCCCGTGCCGACCGAGCCGCCTTCGCCCGTGAAGCTCGAGGACCCCGGCTTCTACCGCTTCCGCCGCAACGGCGAAAACCACGCGGTCACGCCGCCGGTCATCCAGTCGTTCCACTCGTTTGTGAAATCCGGCAACGCCGACGAATACAAGAAATACGTCGCCGCGGTGAAGGCGCAGCAGCCGATCTCGTTCAAGGACATGCTCGAACTGGTTCCGAAGAACGGCGCGATCCCGATCGAGGAAGTGGAGTCGATCGAAGACATCCGCGTGCGTTTTACCACCGCGGGTATGTCGCTCGGCGCGCTTTCACCCGAGGCGCACGAGACACTGGCCATCGCGATGAACCGCATTGGCGGCAAGTCGAACAGCGGCGAAGGCGGCGAAGATCCCGAGCGTTTCAAGCGCCGCCCAAATGGCGATCTCGCGAACTCCGCGATCAAGCAAATCGCGTCCGGTCGCTTCGGCGTGACCGCGGCGTATCTCGCGAGCGCGAAGGAAATAGAAATCAAAATGGCCCAGGGCGCGAAGCCCGGCGAAGGCGGCCAGCTTCCGGCGCACAAAGTCACCGGGATCATCGCCAAGCTGCGCCACACGGTGCCGGGCGTGATGCTCATCTCGCCGCCGCCGCACCACGACATCTACTCGATCGAAGATCTCGCGCAGCTCATTCACGACCTCAAGGAAGTGAACCCGCAGGCGAAGATTTGCGTGAAGCTCGTCAGCGAAGCCGGCGTCGGCACGGTCGCCGCGGGTGTGGCCAAGGCGCACGCCGATATCGTGCTCGTGAGCGGGCACGATGGCGGCACGGGTGCGTCGCCGCTTTCCTCGATCAAACACGCCGGCACGCCGTGGGAACTCGGCGTGGCCGAGACTCAGCAGACGCTCGTCGCGAACAATCTGCGCTCGCGAATCGTGCTCCGCACCGACGGCGGCATGCGCACCGGCATCGACATCATCGTCGCCGCGATCCTCGGGGCCGAGGAGTTCAACTTTGGCACCGCCGCGCTCATCGCCACGGGCTGCGTGTATGTGCGCCAGTGCCATTTGAATACCTGCCCGGTCGGCGTCGCCACGCAGGATGAAAAACTGCGCGCCAAATACAAGGGCACGCCGGAGATGGTGGTTAGCTTTTTCAACGCCGTGGCTCAGGAAGTCCGCGAAATTCTCGCCAGTCTCGGGGCGCGCAAACTCACGGACATCATCGGTCGCCCGGAACTGCTCAAGCAGCGCGAGGTGCCGAATCATCCGAAGGCCAACACGCTCGACTTGAAGAAGCTGCTCGCGAACACCGCCGACAACGAAGACGCGCCGCGCTATTGCACGCGCGAGCGCAATAACGCGCCGCACGGGCGGCCGCTCGACGACCTCATTCTCCAGGACGCGAAGGAGGCGATCACCGAGCAGCAGCCGATCTCACTGAGCTACAAGGTGACGAATGTGAACCGCAGCATCGGCACGAAAGTGTCCGGCGAAATCGGCTACCAGTACGGCGAGGAAGGCCTGCCCGAGGGCACGCTGGAGCTCAGGCTCGAAGGCAGCGCCGGCCAGAGCTTCGGCACTTTCCTCGCGTCCGGCATCCGGCTCATCCTCGAAGGTGAAGCCAATGACTACGTGGGTAAGGGCATGAGCGGCGGCGAGATCATCGTGAAGCCATCGGCGAGTCACAAGTTCGTCGCGGGTGACAATTCGATCATCGGCAATACCTGCCTCTACGGCGCGACCGGCGGCGTGCTGCTCGCGAATGGTCGCGCCGGTGAGCGCTTCGGCGTGCGCAACTCCGGTGCGGTCGCGGTCGTCGAAGGCATGGGCGACCACGGCTGCGAATACATGACTGGCGGGACCATTGTCGTGCTCGGCCGCACGGGCAAAAACTTCGGCGCCGGCATGAGTGGTGGCCAGGCCTTTATCCTCGATCTCGAGGAACGCTTTGCCGACCTCTACAACCCCGCGATGGTTGGAACCGAGCGCCTTGACGAAGAGGACAAGGTGGTCGTCCAGAAACTCATCTACCGCCACCTCGAAGCCACCGAAAGCGCTCGTGCGAAGGAAATTCTGGCCGATTGGACGAAGTTCGCGAAAAGATTTTGGAAAGTGAAGCCGAGGTCGACTTTGGCAACGCCTATTGAATTCAAGCCCGTCTCCCCAGCGACGCTCGGCGAGACAGCGGCAACGAAACCTTAGGGGAACCGCCGGTTGTTTTGTGGGCGATCACCAGCCGAGTCTGGGCGTTCCTCGAAGAAATCTTGAACTGCCGGAATGATGAGAAGAACCGTGGCGCCGTCCGACTCCCTTGAGTCGATCAAGGTTTGGTGGGAATTGGGCGGGCTTCTTTCTTCATGTCATCAAGCGATCGAATCTGACCGTTGGTGAAAATGATCAAGTTCCCGTCGCCATGAGCGTTGGCTCGTTCGATGAACCATGGATGCGTTGGCCATTGCCAGGGCGAGTTGGGTTTGTCGTCGAAACCCGTCCCCAAGTAGTCGATCCGCGGCTCATCCGGATCATATGGCGGATCCCCGATCGCTGTCTGAACGGTGGCGCAAATCCAGTTTACGTGGCCGATTCCGTAAGGTTGAAATGCCTGAATCCAGGCTTTGGAAAAGGCCGGCGCCTCAATATCCAAGGTGGAAATCTGCGGCCACGCCCCGTTATCAGTGAGATACGACGCCCCAGCTGCGTAAAGGCCCTGAAGGTTGCGGACGCATTTGGCTCGTTCTGCTTTCGCTCGGAGGAACCCGAATGTGGAAATCCCCATGACGGCCAGAATGGCGATCACCACGACCGACGTCATCACCTCCAAGAGCGTGAACGCTGCTAACCGCAGACGAAACTTTCCGCAACGAAATCGAACCATCATGCGCTTGATCTCGCTAACAGTTCCGGATTTCCGGACAAGCGGACTATGGCAACGGTGTGGTCGTCTGCCTGAATCCCGAAACCGAGTATTTCGTTTGGACGAGCGGCACGGGACTGACGCCGAATACGAAGACAAATGCATCCACAATGGCGGTCCCACTCATCCGTGCAGCGTTGCCGTTCGCGGTATTCTGTCGTCCTGCTTGCGGCGTAGTCGTTGCCTCGATGATTTTGGCCTTCATCTGGCCTTGAGCGCTGGGAGTTTGTGTCACTGCTGGCACGATTGTTACGGCGCCAGTGACCGGATTAACGAAGACCTGCTGAGGCGTGGTAATGATATCGAACGAGCCGGTGGCTTGAATGATGCCGTCAAACGTCCGCTTATCTGGATCGGCTATGCCGTCGATGGTTCCGATGAACACTGCGCCAGAGACAAAAAAGATGGTGGTTCCAGTTGCTGCTCCAGAAATGGGCACGGTCACACTGAAGATGCCGATATTGCCGGCATTAGTATCGGGTGGCTCTGGAAACGTGCTGTTGAACAAGCCGAACTTCGAGGATTGAGCGACCATCACTCCTGAGTAGATACCGGCCTGGTTTGGCGAGCTGACGGGCTGGTAGACCGGCCCCCCGCTGAGTGCCCAAGTCTGCACTTGCAAGAGGGTAAACGCCATCAGGAGGGAGAGGACTTGCTTCATGGGGGTCACTGAAACGATTTATCAACTCTTGGTCAACGGATTTTCCGGCCAATTTTCGTCGCCAGAATAGCCCGACATTTCGCTTGGTGAAGTGGGTCTCCGCGGCTTCCATTCCCGCGCCTGTGAAAGTTCCATTCAGCCTTTTTCTCGCGTTCCGTCACCTGCGACCGAAACGGACCTTCGTTTCCGTGATCACGATCATCTCGCTTCTCGGCGTGATGCTCGGGGTGGCGGTGCTGATCGTGGTCATCTCGGTCATGACCGGGTTCGATAAGACGCTGCAGCGGGCGATCCTCGGCTTTGAACCCCACCTGCGCGTGACCAATGGCGAAATTCTCCGCCAATGGCGCGACTTGGTGCCGCGGCTCGACCAGACGCCTGGTGTCGTGGGCGTGGCGCCCTATGTGCAGGGGCCGGTGCTCGTGGAGCATGAGGGGCGGGTGAATCCGGCGATCATCCGCGGGATCAACGTGGAGCAGGAGCAGAAGCTCATCGACCTCAAGAAATACATCCTCGGCGATCTCGAGATGCCGAGCGACAGCGTGATCCTCGGGCGCACGCTGGCGGCCGAACTCGGCGCCCGCATCGGCGATGAAGTGACCATCTACGCGCCGGGCAACGTGCGCGGGATCATTGAGGAACTGCGCCGCGAAAGCGAAGACCCGAGCGCCAAGCCGCGCACCCTCGCGGACATCAAGCAGGACGTCGTCATCCCCGCGCCGCTCAAGGTCGTGGGCCTGATCAACACCGGCACGAACAGCTTCGACGCGACTTTCATGCTCGTGCCGCTCTTCGTGGCGCAGGAACTCTACAGCCTGAAGGATGGCGTCCACGGCCTCGCGGTGAAAACCACGGACCCTTACAACATCCTCGCCATCCAGAACCGCATCAACGACACGCTGGACGGTGCGGCGTATTCGATCTCGTGGTTCGACGAAAACCGCCAGCGCTTCGACGCCATCCGCATGGAGCGCCACGTCATGTTCGTCATCCTCAGCGTCATCGTCCTCGTCGCGGCGTTTTCCATCATGAATACGCTGATCACCGTGACAGTGCAGAAGACGCGCGAGATCGGGATCATGAAGGCGCTCGGCGCCACCCAGGCGCAGATCATCTGGGTCTTTCTCTCGCACGGCATGGTCGTGGGGATCCTCGGCACGATCGCCGGGCTGATCTCCGGCCTCGTCCTCCTGCATTACCGCAATCCCTTCCGCGACTGGCTCGGCGACACCCTTGGCATCGAGGTTTTCCCCGCCGGCATCTACGAGTTCGACGGCATCCCGGCGGAGGTCATCCCGTCCGATGTCGCGATCATCTGCATCGGCGCCTTCATCCTTTGCTCCGTCGCCGCCTTCATCCCGGCGTGGGTCGCGGCGCGCCTCGATCCGGTGAAGGCGTTGCGCACGGAGTAGCCACCGGCTTTATCGGAAAAGGAAAACGCCGCCCGGCATCTTTCAGCCGGACGGCGTTTTCGGTTGGAACCTTGAGGACTTCGCGGAGCCCTCTTAAAGGACAAAGCCTTGGAAGAAGCCTGCGCTGCGCGCCGCGCGGTCATCGCCTCCCAGCGATCCCCTGAAGGACCCTGACGCTGGGAGACGATGAAAAGACGCTGCGGAGTAGGTTACTTCGTCGGGACGGTCGCGATCGTCTGCAGGATGCGGCCGGCGATGGCGTAAGGATCGCCCTGCGAGTTCGGACGGCGGTCTTCGAGGTAGCCCTTGTAGCCGCTGTTCACGAACGAGTGCGGGATACGGATCGAAGCGCCGCGGTTGGCGAGGCCGTAGTTGAACTTGTCGATCGACTGAGTCTCGTGGAGACCGGTCAGGCGCAGGTGGTTGTCCGGGCCATACACGGCGATGTGCTCGTTCTTGTATTTGTCGAACGCGGCCATGAGGGCTTCGAAGTATTCCTTGCCACCGGTCGAGCGCATGAACTCCGTGGAGAAGTTCGAGTGCATGCCGGAGCCGTTGAAGTCCACGTCGAGGCCGAGGGGTTTGCAGTGGTAGTTCACGGTCACGCCATATTCTTCGCAGAGGCGGTTGAGCAGATAGCGGGCGACCCACATTTCGTCGGCGGCGCGCTTGGAGCCCTTGCCGAAGATCTGAAATTCCCACTGGCCCATGGCCACTTCGGCGTTGATGCCTTCGTGGTTGATGCCGGCGGCGAGACAGAGTTCGAGATGGGTGTCCACGATTTCACGGGCGATGCCGCCCACGTTCTCGTAGCCCGCGCCGCAGTAGTATTTGCCCTGCGGGAAGGGGTAGCCGCCCTTCGGGAAGCCGAGGGGTGCGCCGTCCTGATAGAGGAAGTATTCCTGTTCGAAGCCGAACCAGGTGCCGAGATCATCAGCGATGGTGGCGCGGGTGTTGGTCGGGTGCGGGGAGCCGTCGGGCAGCATGACCTCGCACATCACGAGGACGCCGTTTTCCTTGGTCGGATCCGGGAAGGAAGCGACGGGGAGGAGAATGCAATCCGAGTTCTGACCTTCGGCCTGCCGGGTCGAAGAGCCGTCAAAGCCCCACTTCGGGAGGTCTTCGAGCTTGGGAAAGGAATCGAATTCCTTCACGAGAGTTTTGCCGCGGAGGTTGGCGACGGGCTTGTAGCCGTCGAGCCAGAGGTATTCCAGTTTGTACTTCGCCATTAGATGATGGTGGTGATGTGTTTGATTTTGAGCGGGGTGCGCCGATTTAACCGCATTGGTGGTGGGATTGGCCCTGTTAAGCCCTGTTTTTTGGCACGGCGTGCATTTAGCAACTCCAATGCCAGCAAGGCAATAGCGCTGAACTCGAAGACCCCAAATGGCTCAAGACGGCCCGCGCTTCTCCGAAACGGAAATCCCCGCATCGCCGCTTGCCCCGCCTTCTGATGACAGGCATCTTCGACCCCATGTTGCAGGTCAAAGATACCCTCCGCGCGATGGTCCGAATCGGCTACGACGGGAAGGTTCACAAAACTTTTCGAGGCCCAAAAGCGGAGGAGCGATTTGCCACCGAAGTGCGCGTCTTGCGCCACCTCGAGGAGCGCGGGTGTCCATTTGTGCCCAGACTGATCGAAGCGCATCCAGAGCAGTTGAAGATCGTGACCACCAACTGTGGAAACCGGGTCGATCACCTCGACGAAGCCCGGATGAAGGAGCTTTACGACGAGCTGCACGCCTACGGAGTCCGCCACGACGACGCCGAACTGCGCAACGTGACCTACCGCAACACCGACGGGCGCTTCTGCCTGATCGACTTCGAATTCGCCACGATCCTCGACGACCCCCAACCCACGCCTCCCCCGGATGCACCCGCCGCCTAGTCCGCTTTCCCTCCACTGGTCGGGCGTCACCGACATCGGCAAGGTGCGCAAAAACAACGAGGACACCTTCCTCGGCGTGCAGTTCGATGCGCAGGAAGTTCGTTTCCTCGGCAAGGTCGGAGAAAGCTCCATCGAGCAAGCGGATTTCGTCTTTGCCGTGAGCGACGGCATGGGCGGCGCGCTGGCCGGGGAGTTTGCCAGCAAGATCACCGTGGAGAAGATCACGCGCCTCATGCCACGCGCCTACAAGCAGGCCGCGGCGGGCCTGCAGGCGGGCTTCGAGGACGTGCTGGAGGAACTCTTCGACCAGATCCACCGCGCGCTGCTTTACCTCGGCAACAGCTACGAGGAATGCAGCGGCATGGGCGCCACGCTCAGCCTGTGCTGGTTCACGCCGGGCTGGATGTATTTCGGCCACATCGGCGACAGCCGCATCTACTACCTGCCCAAGGAAGGCGGCATCCGCCAGATCAGCCACGACGACACCTACGTCGGCTGGCTCTTCCGCCAGGGGCAGCTCAATGAGCGCGAAGCCAAGAACCATCCGCGCCGCAACGTCCTCCAGAAAGCGCTCGGCGCCGGGCACCAATTCACCGAGCCGCAAGTCGGCGCGGTCGGCTACGAACCGGGCGACATTTTCCTGCTCTGCACCGACGGCGTCACCGACGGCCTCTTCGACGAACGCCTCGTCGATCTGCTCCGCCAGCCCGATGCCGCCCAGCAGACGCAGCACGCCGCGCTCCGCGTGGTCAAAGCTGCGCTGGAAAACTCCGGTCGCGACAACACGACCGCGCTCGTCCTGGAAATCCGCGGGGCGGTTTAGACCGCCTTGTCGCCCGTTTCTTCGGTGCGGATACGGATCGCGCTCTCCACGGCCAGCACGAAGACCTTGCCATCGCCGATCTTCCCAGTCTTCGCCGCCGCCACGATCGTCGCCACCGCCTTGTCCGCGGTCTCATCGGACACGACGATCTCCAGCTTCACCTTCGGCAGAAAATCCACCGTGTATTCCGAGCCGCGATAGATCTCGGTGTGACCCTTTTGACGACCGAAACCTTTTACCTCCGTGACCGTCATGCCTTCCACTCCGAGTTCGGCGAGGGCGTCTTTCACTTCTTCGAGTTTGAACGGCTTGATGATGGCTTCGATCTTCTTCATGCGGGGTAGGTGATTTTTGAGGGTTTAGGCCGACACCCGAAAAGGCGGGAAATGGGCTTCGCGGCTTTAGCAGCGCCCATGCCATCGAGTGTTGGTCGTTGGTTCCCAGAGAAGAGTGCCAGATTCGGCCTTTTGGCGATGAATAAAACGCGTCAATCGCCCCCTGCATGAAGAAATTTGCCCACCACTCGTGCCCTCGCGGCGATTCTCTAGACACCATCCGCCCTCCGGCAGACAATCCGCCCGCATGATCAATCCGATCCCAGCCGTCCGCTCGGCGCTCCTGCACCTGAGCAGCATCGTCTGGTTGCTCATCGATACGGTTCGCGAAATGAGCGACCACGCGCTCCGGGGACACTTCCCGTTTCGGCTGCCGGCGTTCTTTGCGCAATGCGATCGGGTGGGCTTCGGGTCAATCCCGCTCGTCGCGCTCGTCTCGTTCTTCATCGGCCTCACCATGGCGCTGCTCACCGGCTACCAGCTCGAGACCTTCGGCCAGGAGCGGCTCGTGCCTTCGCTCGTCGCCATCGCCTTCACCCGCGAGCTCGGCCCGCTCATGACCGGCATCATGATCGCCGCCCGCATCGGCGCGGCTTACACCGCCGAGCTCGGCACCATGACCGTCGCCGAAGAGGTGGAAGCCATCGAAGCCATGGGCCTCGGCCCGCTGCGTTTCCTCGTGAGCCCGCGCGTCATGGCCGTCTTCTGCCTCATGCCGTGCCTCTCCGTCGTCTCCACGCTCATGGCGATGGCCGGCGGCGCGCTCATTTCCCGCTGGGCCTTCGACATCCCGTTCCAAGGCTTCGGCGAAACCGCGCTCGATAGCCTGCTCATCCGCGACATCGTCGCCGGCGTGCTCAAGAGCTTCTTCTTCGGCCTCATCATCGGCCTCGTCGCCTGCTACAAGGGCCTCACCGTGCGCGGCGGCGCGGCGGGCGTCGGCACGGCCACCACTTCCAGCGTCGTCACCGCGATCACCACCGTCATCGGTTTCGACACGCTCTTCAACATCGTCCTCGTCGCCCTCTTCGACCAATGAGCGATCCCATCGTCGAACTCCAAGATGTGCATCTCGCCTTTGACGAAAAGGAGATCCTCAAGGGCGTCGATCTCGCGCTCCAACCGCGCGAGCGGCTCGTCGTGCTCGGGCAGTCCGGCAGTGGAAAGAGCACGCTGCTCCGGTTGATCCTCGGCATCCTGAAACCGACCGCGGGCTCCGTGAAGTTCAAGGGCCTGGAAGTCACGCGCATGGGTCGCCGCCGGCTCAACAAGATGCGCCAGAAGTTCGGCATGGTTTACCAATACAGCGCGCTCATCAGCTCCCTCAGCGTGCGCGATAACCTCGCCCTGCCGCTCGAGGAGCTGACCAAAAAAACCAAGGCCGAGATCGACGAACTCGTCATGGAAAAGCTCGAA
Source organism: Chthoniobacterales bacterium (assembly GCA_038208565.1). Lineage (GTDB taxonomy): Bacteria > Verrucomicrobiota > Verrucomicrobiia > Chthoniobacterales > Chthoniobacteraceae > Chthoniobacter. The sequence goes on along the minus strand of JBBQYR010000089.1, from coordinate 216 downwards.
CTCGTCGGCATGGCCGATGCCCGCGACAAGATGCCCGCCGAGCTCAGCGGCGGCATGCGCAAACGCGTCGGCCTCGCCCGCGGCATCATCATGGACCCCGAGCTGATCCTTTACGATGAACCCAGCGCCGGCCTCGATCCCGTGAGCACCACCGTCATCGACGAACTCATCATTTCCCTCAGCGAAAAGATCGGCGCCACCTCCGTCATCGTCACC
>JBBQYR010000088.1:0-17987 GCA_038208565.1 Chthoniobacterales bacterium | reverse complement strand
TCGCTCATCTCTTGTTCGAGGACTTCCTGCAGAAGCCACTGCACCAGCGGCTGGAGCAGGTCTTGGTTTTGGGTCATCAGTGCTTTGAGTTCAGGCACGCTCTGCTTATCGTTCTTTCGGGTCATGGTTTTCTTTGGGGTTTGGGTTGTTTGGTCGCTCCCAGCCCTACCATGACCCGCTTTCTTTTTGCAGAACTCTCAGGACACTACCGGAGGCCGGCCGTTGAGCGGTTGATGGGCGCCGTCGCCCCGAGGCAAACACCTGGGGCGAGGGCGCCCCGTTTCACAGGTTCGCTGCCCTCGCGGTGACGACAAAACTTCATCCGCTCTAAAATCCCGACGGTGCATCGCCAAAGATTTGCGTAGCTATCACACGCGTTCCGGCAGCTAAATCGCCGCGATGCTTCCCCCCGAGAAGAGCCACCTGGTGTTGCTCAAGAAATTCTATGTCCTCGCCCGGACATTCTTTAGCGGCGGGGCCAAACGGCACGCGCGGATCTGGCTCACTATCCTGCTCGGGCTTTGCGTCGCGGTCGGGGTGGTCCAGGTGTTCCTGAGTTTTGCCATGCGCGATTTCATCACCGCGCTCTCGCAGCGGGATCACGAGGGCTGGGTGCGGGGGCTGTGGAAATATGTGGCGATCTGCTTCGTCTCGGTCCCCGTGGGCGTCTTCTACCGCTACTCGCAGGAGCGGCTCTCTCTGATTTGGCGGCGCTGGCTCACGCAGATCCTCATCAAACGCTACTTCTTCAACCGCGCCTACTACCGCATCCGCGGCTCGGAGTCGGTGGACAATCCGGATCAGCGTATTGCCGAGGACGTGAAACTCTTCACCACCGGGGTGCTGAGTTTCTTCCTCATCATCATCAACTCGCTGGTCACGCTGATCGGCTTCATCGGCGTGTTGTGGGTGGTTTCGGGCAAGCTCGTTGCGGTCCTCTTCATCTACGCGGCGGTCGGCACAGCGGTCTCGATCCTCTTCGGGCGGCGGCTCGTGGGGCTCTATTTCAACCAGTATCAAAAGGAGGCGAACTTCCGCTACGGGCTGGTCCGCGTGCGGGAGAACGCGGAGTCGATCGCGTTTTTCCGCGGAGAAAAGCGCGAGCACCGCGACCTGATCGAGCGACTCAACGAGGTGCTGGCGAATACTTTCTGGATCATCGGCTGGACGCGAAATCTGGGCTTCTTTGCGAACAGCTACAACTACCTCGCGCTGATCATCCCCGGGTTGATCGTCGGGCCGATGTTCATGCGCGGGGAGGTGGAGTTCGGCGTGGTCACGCAGGCCGAGGGAGCCTTTGCCGCAGTGCTCGCCGCCGTCTCGATCATCATCGCGCAGATCGAGGGCCTGAGCGCTTTCACCGCTGGCATCCGACGCCTCGGCGACCTGTGGGACAACCTCGATGACTTCGACGCCGAGGACGCCCGCGAGGCCGAGGAGGCCAAGGGCGAAGTGAACGAAGAGGCGCTCCAGCTCAAGCTCGACGACCTGACGGTGCAGACGCCGCGTGGGGACAAAACACTCACCCAAAACCTCAGCCTCCAGCTCCCCCGGCGAGGCAGTCTGCTCGTGATGGGCGAGAGCGGCTCGGGCAAAAGCTCGCTCCTCCGCACCATCGCCGGGCTGTGGGCTCCCGGCGGCGGGTCGATCGATCGGCCCGCGCACAACCGCCTCATCTTCCTGCCACAAAAACCCTACATGGTCCCCGGCAACCTCCGCGCCCAGCTTATGTATCCGAGCAACGAAGAGGACGCGCAGGACGACGTCATCACCGCCGTGCTCGAACAGGTGAATTTGCACGACATCTTTGCCCGCGTGGACGGCGACCTGAACAAGGTGGTGGACTGGACGAACGTGCTCTCGCTCGGCGAGCAGCAGCGCGTGGCCTTCGCCCGGCTCTTCCTGAAAAAGCCGGCCATCGCTTTCCTCGACGAAGCGAGCAGCGCCCTCGACGAGGAGAACGAACGTTTCCTCTACGAAAAGCTCCGCAGCTCAGGCATTGCCTTCGTCAGCGTCGGCCACCGCTCCACGCTCAAGGAATATCACGACCGGCTGCTGCTCCTGAAAAACGACGGGACGAGCGAGATCGTGACGATGCCGGCGCCTCGGAGCCCAAGCCAATCGCCCTGAGATGAAGGTGGATTATTTCCTAGTAGGCCGTTACACGAGGCGCGGACGGGAAGGCTTGCCAGCGTTCCGTTCAGACGGTCATCCCCAATCCTAGGAACGTGAATACAGCCGACAAACGAATCGCCCAAAACCTGCGCCGCCTGATGCGCGACATCCACGAGCCGGCGAGCCTCTTCTCCGGCTTGACGATCCAGCAGTCGCTCGCGCCCGAAAACATCATCGTCTTCAAGCGGACCGACACCACGCTGCTCAAGCCGGAAGGCGTGAGCGTGAACTTTCATCACCGCTTCGAGCTCGTGACCGTGCTCGACACCTCGGCGCCCGCCCGCATCGATCGCACCACCTACGATCTGCACCCCGGCGAGTGCGCCCTCATTTTCCCGAACCAGTTCCATCACTTCATGGACGTGTCGCGGACTACGCTCGACTGGCTCTTCATCACCTTCGAGCTGAAGAATCCGGAAGCCATCCGCGCGCTGCAAAACTCGCCGCGGGTGCTCGATTCCAAAGGACTGCAAACGCTCCACACCCTCGTCGAGGAATTCGTGAAGCCGCAGCACGTGCAGCGCGACACCCTGGAGATCGCCTATCAGCTCAGCCGGCTCCTGCTTCATCTGTGCAACTGCCCGCCAGTTCCGGCGGAGCGGCGCGACATTCACTCCAGCGACGACGTGCGCGATGTCATCCTCGAGAGCATCAACAAATACGTCCGCTCCAATCTCAGCCGTGCCGTCACCATCTCCGACATCGCCGAGGAACTCGGATACAGCGTGAGCCATCTGCGCGCCGTCTTCCGCGACCGGCTCGGCGTAAGCCTCGGCAAATACATGCGCGAATCGCGCCTCTCGCAGGCCGCGCAATTCCTGCAGCAGAGCGAATTCAACGTCAGCGAGATCGGCGAGAAGTGCGGCTTCGAGTCGCTCTACGCCTTCTCGCGCGCCTTTCGCAAAGCCTACGGCATCCCCCCGCGCACCTACCGCCAACTCGTGCAGGAAGGCGGCGTGCTGCCGGTCTCGGGGAAGAAATAGGCTGGCGCGCGATTCGCGGTATCTCTGGAGAGCCTCACGCCCCTCATCTGACGATCCGCCCGGACCTTCTCCTCGTTCCAAAGTGGGCCTTGTAAACGCGGGCAGGACTAGGTGGAAATACTCTCTACAACGGGCGCGCGCACGGATGGGGCAACTACGACCCGACGCGCCGCTGGTTTGCGATGGAGGCGCTTCGCCTTCACCCATACGCCGCACCACGCAAGCGTAACGTTCGGAACTCCGCACCACGCCTCGCCGGTGAAAACTGGCGAGGCGTTTCTGCCACCGCCGCCGGGTTGGCGCGACATCGCTGGCCTCTTCTGCGCCCTTGCCTTGAATCGAGCGCGGGAATAATGGTCTACCATGCCCACCGCGATTCTCAAAGCCCACTACGACGGCGCGCATATCGTGCTCGACGAGCCGTTTGAGCTGACCACCAACGCGCCTCTCATGGTGACGGTCTTTGCGCCCGATGCCGAGCGTGTGGAGTGGGCCGCTCTCGGCGCGCAGAGCTTGGCCCGCGCCTACGGCGACCACGAACCGGAATACACGACGGCGGATCTCAAGCCGCAATGACCGAGGGCGATGTGGCCCTCACCCCGCTGCCGCAGGCCGATGGGCGCATCAAGCCTCGCCCGGCGATTCTGCTGCGGCGGATGCCGCCGTTTGGCGATTGGCTCATTTGCGGCGTGAGCACGCAGCTCCATCAGGCGGTCGCCGGCTTCGACGACATCATCGAGCCAGATCATCCCGATTTTCGCGGCAGCGGCCTGAAGGCGGCTTCGGTCATCCGCCTCGGGTTTCTCACCGTCCTGCCCGCCGATCATTTTCTGGGCGTGCTCGGGGCCATCTCGCCCGAGCGCCACAGCCGACTGCGACAGCGGCTCGCGGCTTTCCTCGCCACCGAACGAAGCGCCTGATCGCGCGCCGGCGGGATCGTGCGTCATAAGGCGCGGGCGGGGTTGCTCTGCCGCGCGGGACTCGCTACGACATCCCACACTTCACCTCGCGATCCCCTTCTCCCCATGAAAGCCCTCGTCAAAGCGCAATCCGAACCCGGCCTCTGGCTGCAAGACGTCCCCGATCCGAAGTGCGGGATCAACGACGTGCTCATCCGCGTGGATCGCACCGGCATCTGCGGCACCGACCTGCACATTTACAAATGGGACGCGTGGGCGCAAAAGACGATCCCGGTGCCGATGGTCGTGGGGCATGAGTTTGTCGGTGAGGTCGTGTATGTCGGCGAGAATGTGAACGACTTCTTCCCTGGCGAGATCGTGAGTGGCGAAGGCCACGTCGTCTGCGGGCGCTGTCGGAACTGTCTCGCCGGTCGCCGCCATCTCTGCGCGCACACCGTGGGCGTGGGCGTGAATCGCACCGGTGCTTTCGCCGAATACCTCGCGCTGCCGATGACCAACGTCTGGCATCACCGGCCCGGCATCGATCTCGATGTGGCGAGCATCTTCGACCCGCTCGGCAATGCCGTGCATACCGCGCTCAGTTTCCCGGTGCTCGGCGAGGATGTGCTCATCACCGGCGCGGGGCCGATCGGGCTCATGGCCGCCGCGGTCGTGCGCCACGCGGGCGCGCGTTACGTGGTCATCACCGATGTGAATGATTACCGCCTCGGCCTCGCGAAGCAGATGGGCGCAGACGTGGCGCTCAACGTGACCAAACAATCGCTCGCCGACGTGCAGATGGAACTCGGCATGACCGAAGGCTTCGACGTGGGGCTGGAGATGAGCGGCAATCCCGCAGCCTTCCGCTCGATGATCGACGCCATGGCCCACGGCGGGAAGATCGCCATGCTCGGCATCCCGAGCGAGGAGATCGCCATCGACTGGAACAAGGTCGTCTTCAACATGCTGACCCTCAAAGGCATCTACGGCCGCGAGATGTACGAGACGTGGTACAAGATGAGCGTGATGCTCCAGAGCGGGCTCGATATTGCACCCGTGATCACGCACCGCTTCGGTGCGGACGAATTTGAGCGCGGGTTCGCCGCGATGAAGTCGGGCGAAAGCGGGAAAGTCATTCTCGACTGGAAGGTCTTCCGCTAGGCGCCGCCTGTGACGCTACCGTCACCACTGTTCCTCGATCACCTCGGCATCGCCGTGGGCGCGATGTCGGGCGTGCTCGCCGCGCGGGGCAAGCAGATCGATCTCTTCGGCGTGCTCGTGCTCGCGGTGGTCACGGCCTTTGGCGGCGCGACCGTGCGCGATGTGCTCGTCGGCGATCTGCCCGTCGTCTGGCTGCGCGGCCCGTGGCTGCTGATCAATGCCGTGCTCGTCGGCCTGCTCACCTTCGTCATCGCCCGCCGCCTCGAACCACCGCGTCGCGTTTTCCTCGTCGTCGATGCTTTCGTGCTCGCCGCCTTCGCCATGATCGGCACGCGCAAAGGCCTGCACCTCGGCTTCTCGGCGCCCATCTGCGTGCTGCTCGGCGTCGTCACCGGGATCGCTGGCGGCATCCTCCGCGACGTGCTCATGCGTGAAGTGCCGACCGTTTTTCGCAGCGAAATCCACCTCTACGCCACCGCCGCGCTCATCGGCTCCGCACTCTGCGTGGCGCTCCGCTACTTCGGCATGACCGAGATGATCGCGATCCTCGCGGGCGGCGGCCTGGTGCTCATTCTCCGCCTCGCCGGCATCTACTGGAAGCTTTCGCTCCCGCTCTTCGAATCCCGCTAAATTTCTCCGCCGGTGCGGATTCTTTCGGAGCACTCCGGCTTTGTTCCCATGAAAACCCTCTCCCTCGCTGCCTTGCTATTGTCCTGCTGTTTCCTGCCCGCGCTGGTGGCGGAGGAGCATCGCTTCGATGTCGTCGTCTTCGGCGCCACACCGGCGGGTATCACCGCGGCCGTGGGCGCGGCGCGCGAAGGCGCGAAGGTCGCGTTGCTTGAGCCGCAGGACATCGTCGGCGGCATCATGAGCAGCGGCCTGAGCTTCAGCGACTCGAACCAAACCGATCGCCGCGTGCTGCGCGGGCTTTTCGAGGAAATACATCTGCGCATCGAGAAGCACTACACGGACAAGGGCGTAACGCTGCCTTACAAGGTCGCCGAGAAAAACACCGCGCCGTGGACCTACGAGCCGCAGGTCGCGGAGAAGGTCTTCCACGACCTGCTCAAGGAAGCCGGCGTGCAGATTTTTTTGAATCAGCGGCTCGTCGGAATCGACAAGGCGCAGACGCGCATCGACACGCTGCGCACCGAGACGGATTCCTTCCGCGCGAGCGTCTTCATCGACGCGACGTATGAGGGCGACCTGCTGCCGAAGGCCGGCGTGAGTTTTGTCCTCGGACGCGAAGGGCGCGCGAAATATGGCGAATCGCTGGCTGGCAAACAGTTCCCGAAAAAGCCGGTAATGGGCGTGAACCCGCGCGACGCCAACGGCAAACTGCTCCCGCTCATGACCGGCGAAACAGCGGGCGACAAAGAAGCAGGCGACCGCGGGCTGATGGTCTTCAGCTTCCGCCTCTGCCTGACCAAAGACCCCGCGAACCGCGTGCCGATCGCGCAGCCGAAGAACTACGATCCGGCGCAATTCGAACTCGTGCGCCGCTACCTCGCCGCTTATCCGCGCAAGACGCCGCTCTTCGACATGTATCCCCTGCCGGGCCTCAAAGTAGACGGCAACAATAGCATCGGCGGAATGATTTCCATCGGCCTCGTCGGCGGGAGCAACGAATGGTGTGAGGCGTCGTATGACGAGCGCACCAGAATTTGGCAAAAGCACCGCGACTACACCGAGGGGCTGATCTGGTTCATGGGCCACGATCCGGCGCTGCCGCAAGACCTGCGCACGGAGATGATGTCCTACGGTTACGCGAAGGATGAGTTGGTGAAGTGGGGCCACTTCCCGCCGGTGCTCTACGTGCGCCAAGGGCGGCGCATGGTCGGTGAGTATGTCGTGACCCAGCGCGACATCCGCGAGCAGGTGACCAAGGAGGATTCCATCGGCGTCGGCTCCTTCCCGATCGATTCCCACGACGTGCAGCGCGTGCCGACCGCCGACGGCACCGGCTTCATCAACGAGGGCACGATTTTTCCCGACCGCATCCCCGGCCACAAAATCGGCCACGCGCATCAGTTGCCGTACCGCGCGATCACCCCGCGGCGCGCGGAATGCGACAACCTGCTCGTCCCCGTCGCGCTCTCCAGCACGCACGTCGCGATGTCGTCCATCCGCGTGGAGCCGACATGGATGGTGCTCGGCCAGAGCGCGGGAGTCGCCGCGGCGCTGGCCGTCAAAACCAAGCGCGCCGTGCAAGACCTGCCCTACACCGAACTTCGCCCGCGCCTGATCGCCCAAGGCCAGGCGCTCGATCTCCTGCCCCTGCCGGCACTGCCACCCGCACCGCCCAAAACCACCAGCATCGATCCCGCGACGCTCCCCGGCATCGTGCTCGACGACAGCGCCGCGGAGAAACAAGGCGACTGGCAAACCTCGGCGAACTTCCGCCCGTACGTCGGCACCGGTTACGTCCACGACGGCGACACCGCGAAAGGCAGCGCCTCGATCACCTTCCGCCCGAACATCCCCAAGGCCGGCCGCTACGAGATCCGCCTCGCCTATTCCCCGCACGAAACACGCGCGACCAACGTGCCGATGACCATCACCGGCCAACAACCGATCATCGTGAACCAGCGCCTGCCGCTCGACCCCGGTTCACCGTTCCGCACCGTGGCCACGCTCGATCTCCCCACCGGGCTGGCGACCATCACGCTGACCAACAAAGACACCGACGGCTTCGTCATCGTGGACGCGCTGCAACTGATCGCGCGCTAAGACGTCGCCGGCGAAACAATCGCGGATTCGAGGCGTTCGAGCAGGTCCTCCAGTTTCACGACCAGGTTCGCGAGGTCCGGCCAGCGCCCACACAGGATGTCATTGGCGTGGGCGAGAGCATTGCGGAGCGTGCCGACTTCCTTGAAGAACTCGTCGAGCGCACGCTTCGACGGGAAGGCGCTCAATTCGAAGAGCGCCGGGTCGCGGCTGAAAATCGCGGCTTTGTCGCCGAGTTGCAGGCAGTCGGAAAGATCGTTCTCCTCGTTGCGCCGACGTCGCTCCTCGAAAACTTTGCGCGCCCCGGAGAGGCGTTCATCGGTGACGAGCGAACTCCACGAATCAGAAGGATACCGCTCGCGGACCACGCGTAAGAGCTGCATTTCGAGCAGCGAGACGAGGCCAAAGAGCCAGAGGCGCACCGGCGCTTTTTGCAGATCTCCACGCGTGACGATGCCGCCGACATGACCGAGCACAGTGACGAAGAAATGCCGCTGCTCGCGGAGCGCGGCGAAAGCGGCGAGGAGCGGTTCGCTGTCGGAGAGGACTTCCGCCGGGGCGAAAGTGCGGCGGTGCTCCGCGATCTCGCCCGCCGTCAACTCGGTGCGGGCAACGTAACCCGTCACGAGGCCGTGATCGCGCACACCGACGACATCGAACTCGCGCCCTTCCATGAAGGGACGAACTTCCGCAGCCGATTGCCGCGCATCGAAGGAAACCAGCGGCTCGGCAATGTCGCGCAGCGTGATCGTCCGCACGAAGAGCCGCCGGAGATCGCCCAGCGAGGACTTGAGCTGTTTCATCGCGCGGCTCCGACCGGGAGATGTTTGTCCAACGTCACAAGCCGTTCGCCCGCCGCGCGCAGCGGGACGTAGATCGGCTCGGCGCCCGAGAGGATCGCATCGGCCGCGTAGTTCTCGTAAAAGGGCGAGAAGACGATGACTTTGTCGCCCGGATTGCAGGCCGCCATCATCGCCTCGGTACTGCCGCAAGTGACGACGAGGTGTTGGTCGGGATCGACCGGCAGCCCGCTCCAGCGCGTGATCTTCCGCGCCAGCGCCTCGCGAACTCCGGCGCGGCATGCACGTAGCCGAGCCGCCAAACGCGGCGCACCCCAGGTTACGGCGTACTGGTGAAACGGCCCGCGGGTGGCGCGTTCGAGCGCGGCGAGCAATTCCTCCGGCGGCTCAAAATCGGGAAAGCCCTGCGCGAGATTGATCGCGCCGTGGCGATTGGCGAGACGGGTCATGCCGCGGATGACCGATTCGGAAAATCCAGCGAGGCGGGTGGCGGGTTGGGGCATTTGTCTTCGAAAGCGGTGGAGATTGCGCGATGGCGCGGCGGTTGTCGAACACGACGCGTCAGCCAAGGAAGCGGCAGGCATGGATGGAAAGAAAATCATAGAAAGCGATCTGCTCGCGGGTTGAAATAATCGGCGCGCAGCGCCACCTCGGCCACAAGCCCACACCTCCCCACATGACGAACCTCCACCCGCTCCACTTCTCCCGCCGTCACTTTCTGCAGACCGCGACCTTGGGCGCCCTTGCAGCCTCCGGTGTGAACTGGGTCCAGGCGGCAAAGCCCTCGCTGCATGTCTATCCCGACTACGGCTGGTTGCGCGGCTTCAGCATCGTGCCGTCGTGGGCGGCGCGGATCGAAGATGCGTGGTGGTTTTATGATGGAGCCCGGATGCGCGAGGAGGTCGCGCTGACCACGCAGGTGCAGGCCAACTGCATCCGGCTCTGGATCGAGTTCACCGCGTGGATTCGTGATCCGGAGAAGGTCACGGCGAACTTCCTCGACGCCGTCGCCGCCATCGGCGAGAGCGGGCTCAAGGCGATGCCCTGCCTGTTCAATCGCTGGCACGATTCGAAATTCGATTACGGCGGCACCTATGCGGAAAATTTGAAGCCCGGCTGGAAGCAGCCGCTGGAGTATGTGAAGGCGCTCGTCACGCCGCTCGCTGGCGACGAGCGCATCCTCATCTGGGATCTCTGCAACGAACCGCAGGCTCATGATCTAAACAGCGACGTGAACAAACGCGAGTTTGCCTGGCTCAGCGAAATCGCCGCGACCGTGCGCGCCTGCGGCGTGCAGCAACCGATCACCATCGGTACGATGAATGGCGGCAACATCGAGACCTTTGCGCCGCTCATGGACGTGCTCTGCGGGCATCCCTATGACCGCGATCCGCAGGCGCTCGCAGCCAAGATCGCGAGCTACAAAGCCATCCAGCAACGCCACGGAAAACCTTTCCTCGTCAATGAAACCATCCCCGGCTGCCTCGACGACCACACTCGCGCGGAAGTCGCGAAGTATTACACCACACAACTCCGCGAGGCCGGCTTCGGCTGGATGGGCTGGGCCGTGCGCGAAGGCCTCGCCATCTCGACCCGCCGCGACCGCTACGACGGCAACGGCATCAATGGCGAGGGCTTCCATCCCTACTTCACGAAGGCAGGCAAATTGCGCGCGGGTCTTGAATTCCTCACCGAGCCACCGAACCTCCGCGCACCATGGGAAAAAGCCTGACCATCAAAACGCAGCTCCAGCTTTTCGGCGCTCTCCTGCTCGCTCCGCTGGGCTCACTTTCGGCCGCCGATGCGAGCGTGGAAAGTTTCCACGCACACGTTCGGAGCGAGGTCTGGGTGGAATCCTGGCCCGATGAGCAGTCGCGTGAGGTAAAGGGGGAAATTTGGAACGATGCCATCGCTGCCGCATTGGCAAAAAACCACGCCGTGCATCTGCCGAAGCGCGAACGTCCTTACTATCTGGATGGCCCGGTGACCTTAAAATCCGGCCAGAAACTCACAGCGGATGCGGACGCGGAAATCCGGCTCAAGCCCGGCACCAGCACCTGCATGGTGCGCAATGAGCACATCGTCGGTTTTGCCGACCGGCCGGTGCCCGCCGACCTGAAACCGGACACCGACATCACCCTCGAGGGCGGCATCTGGACCACGCTGGCGACCGGCGCGAAGGACGCGAATGGCAACCAGCGCGGGCTTTCTTCGAAGCAGCAGCCCGTGCCCGGAACGCACGGCGTCATCCTGCTGCAAAACGTCCGCCGCGTGACCGTGCGGAACCTCACCGTGCGCCAGAGCCGGGCCTTCGCCGTGCATCTGGCGAATGTGCGCGAGTTCACCGTCGATGGGGTCACGCTGGATCGCCACGGACGCGACGGCGTGCATGTGAATGGTCCGGCGAGCGACGGCGTGATCCGAAATGTCCGCGGCGATTCCCACGATGATACCGTCGCGCTCAACGCCTGGGAGTGGAAGGGCTACGCGCCGAGCTTCGGCCCGATTCACCACATCACTATCGAGCGCATCAGCGGCGTGCCTTTGGAAAAGCGCTCTACGGATTCCATCCGCCTGCTGCCCGGGGTGAAGCGTTTCACCGACGGCTCCACGCTCGACTGCCCGATCCACGACATCATGCTCCGCGACCTCACCGACCTCCGTGAATTCAAATTTTACGACCAGCCGAACCTCGAAGCCGGTCGCGACAACGACTTCAGCGTCGCCTTGGGAAAACTGAGCCGCATCTCGCTGGAACGCCTCACCTTCACCCGGCCGGGCGTCATCCAGATCGCCGCGGAAGTAGATGGCCTGCGCGTCGATGAAATCGATCTCCGCTTCAGGCCCGACACCGCTTTTAAGCTGATCGAAATCGGCCCGATGTCGCAGACCTATCGCCACGGTCCTGAGCCATCGAAATGGGTCGAGATTTTCTCGCCCGACCGCGATGTCACGGTGCGCGGCTTTCATCTCGGCGGCGTCCGCGTCCAGGGAGAGCCCGTGCCCGATGCGGAAGCGCGCTTCCTCCAGGTGAAAGGCCAGAGCCTCAACCCCGACTTTCCGAAAAGCACACCCCGTGGCGGCACGGGCAAAGCCACGTTGGTGCGGTAACATTTGCCGGGAGCGTTTATGCCACATTTTGGCACGTGTGCTGGATCGACGCGGAGCGAAAACTGGCGCACAACGAAGGCGTGAACGCTCCCTTTCAAAAGCATCTCCAGCAACAACTCGCCGGCATCCGCAGCGCTGGGCTCTACAAGGCCGAGCGGATCATCACCACGCCCCAGGATGCGCACATCCGCATCGCCGGCGGAAAGGAAGTGCTGAATCTCTGCGCGAACAATTACCTCGGGCTCGCAGAGCATCCGGAGGTCGTCGCCGCGGCGCATGCGGCGCTGGATCGGTGGGGCTACGGGCTTTCGTCGGTGCGGTTCATTTGCGGGACGCAGGAATTGCACAAGCAGCTCGAAGCAAAGCTCAGCGAGTTTCTCGGGACCGAGGATACGATCCTGTATTCGTCCTGCTTCGATGCGAATGGCGGCCTGTTCGAGACGCTGCTCGGGCCGGAGGACGCGATCATTTCCGACGAACTGAACCACGCGTCGATCATCGATGGCGTGCGACTCTGCAAAGCGATGCGCTTTCGCTACAAAAACAACGACCTCGCCGACCTCGAAGCCAAGCTCCGCGAAGCGACGGAGAAAGGCGCCCGCTTCAAGATGATCGCGACCGACGGCGTCTTCTCGATGGACGGCACCATCGCCGACCTGCGCGGCGCCTGCGATCTCGCGGACAAATACGACGCGCTCGTCATGGTCGATGACTCGCACGCTGTCGGCTTTATGGGCCAGACCGGCCGCGGCACGCACGAGCACTGCGACGTGCTGGGTCGCGTGGACATCATCACCGGCACGCTCGGCAAGGCACTCGGCGGCGCGAGCGGCGGCTACACCAGCGGGCCCAAGGAAATCATCGAACTCCTCCGCCAACGCTCGCGACCCTATCTTTTCTCGAACACCCTCGCGCCCAGTATCGCGGGCGCTTCGCTCAAGGTGCTCGAACTCCTCAGCGCCTCCACCGCTCTGCGCGACAAGCTCGAAGCCAACACCCGCTTTTTCCGCGAAGCCATCGCCCAAGTCGGCTTCACCATCCTGCCCGGCACGCACCCGATCGTCCCGATCATGCTCGGCGAAGCGACGCTCGCGCAGCAGGTCGCCGAGGCGATGCTCGCGCGCGGCGTTTTTGTCGTCGGTTTCTTCTATCCCGTGGTGCCGCAGGGCCAGGCCCGCATCCGCACGCAGATCAGCGCCGCGCACTCGCGCGCGGATCTGGAATTTGCGGTCGAAGCCTTCGCCCAAGTGAAGCGCGAGCTCGGGCTCTGACGCCTCGCGGGCAGGCCGTTACGCATTTACGTAAAGGGCTTTCGAAGCCAATGCTGCTAAGAGAAGCGACTGTTCTCGCCTCCCCTCTAAGCCAAGCTTCCCATGCGCTCCCGCTTCACCGCACTTCTCCCAGTTTCACTCCGCCGCCTGCTGTTCACTGCGCTCGCAGCCAGCGCGCTCAGCTTCTCCGCGCGCGGGGAAAAATTGGAGTTCAACCGGGACATCCGCCCGATTCTTTCGGACAACTGCTTCTCCTGCCACGGCATCGATGCCAAACACCGCGAGGCCAAGCTGCGGCTCGACACGTCGGAAGGCGCGCGCGCCGAGGCGGAAAGCGGTGCGATCCCAATCGTGCCCGGTGACCTCACGAAGAGTGAGGTGTGGCTACGGATCCTCAGCGAGGACAAGGATGAGATCATGCCGCCGCCCAAGGCGCACAAGACGCTGACCGCCGCGCAGAAGGACACGATCAAGCGGTGGATCGAGCAAGGTGCGCCGTATCAGAACCATTGGGCGTTTGAGCCGATCGCGAAGCCGCCGGTGCCGCAGATTGCCGGGACGACGACCAAGAACCCGATCGACGCTTTCATCGCGCAGCGACTGGAAAAGGAAAAGCTGAAGCTCTCGCCCGCCGCGGATCGCGAGACCTTGCTGCGCCGCGTGACCTTCGATCTCACCGGACTGCCGCCGACGCCCGCGGAAGTGGACGCCTTCCGCGCGGACAAGTCGCCCGAGGCTTACGACAAGGTCGTGACGCGGCTGCTCGCCTCACCGCGCTACGGTGAGCAGATGGCCCGCTACTGGCTCGATCAGGCGCGATACGGCGATACGCACGGCCTGCATCTCGACAACGAACGCTCGATGTGGCCCTACCGCGATTGGGTGATCGGCGCCTATAACCGCAACCTGTCATTCGATCAGTTCACCGTCGAGCAGCTCGCCGGCGATCTTTTGCCGAACCCGACGCGCGACCAACTCATCGCCACCGGCTTCAACCGCTGCAACGTCACGACCAGCGAAGGCGGCTCGATCAACGAGGAATACATTTTCCGCTACGCCGTCGATCGCACCTCCACGACGATGAACACCTGGATGGCGCTGACCGGCCAGTGCGCGGTCTGCCACGACCACAAGTTCGACCCGATTACGCAGAAGGAATTTTACCAGCTCTACGCTTTCTTCGTCAGCGCGGCTGATCCGCCGATGGACGGCAACAAGCTGCTCACCCCGCCGATCCTCCAGCTCGCGACGCCGGAGCAGGAGAAGAAGCTCAAGGAATTCGATGAGAAGATCGCCGCCGCGCAGACGAAGATTCGGGAATCGATCGCCAACCTCAACTACGCCGATCCCGCGACGCAGACGCCACCGCCGCCGGTGCAGACGAGCGAGGTGGTGTGGTTTGACGAAGGCTTTCCGGCGGGCGTGAAAATCGAGTCGGCAGGTGGGCCGACGACTTTCGTGAACGCGGAAGATGGCCTCGTCTTCAGCGGCAACCTGGCTCTGAAACGCACGGCCACCGACGTGGCGCAGGATTTCTTCGCCGGCGGCGCGTCCTTCGACATTCCGCCGAACGGCAAATTTTCCGCCTACTGCTATCTCGATCCGGAGAACCCGCCCAAGGCGGTGATGATCCAGTTTCACACCGGCGGCTGGAGTCACCGCGCGGTCTGGGGCCTGGAAGGGGCAATTCCGTTCGGCAATGTCCGCACGCCGGAGCGCGTGCTCGTCGGCGGCCTGCCCAACACCGGCGAATGGGTGAAGCTCGAAGTGGCCGCGGATCGGCTCGGGCTCAAGCCGGGCATGAAAGTCAACGGCTACGCGTTCACGCAATTCGGCGGCACGGTCTATTGGGACAAGCTGAGCATCAGCTCGCGGGTGGACCCGAAGAGCGATCCGCAATGGTCGTGGAAAGTCTGGGTCGAAAAGAATCAGGGCAAACGCATCGAAGGATTGCCGAATGACCTGCAAACGCTCGTCCGCGGGAAGAAAGCCCCGGAATGGCCAGAGGCCGAAACGAAGCGCGTGCAGGAGTGGTGGCTGGAAAATGAATACCAGGGCGCACGCAGCCTGATCGGAGGCGCACGCGGCGAGAAGCTGGCCCTGGAGGCGAAGAAAAAGGCGCTCGATGACTCGATCCCCGCGACCTTCATCATGGCCGACATGGAGAAGCCGCGTGATGCCTTCATCATGGAGCGCGGGGCCTACGACAAACCGGGCGAAAAAGTCGCGCGCGCCGTGCCCGCGGCCTTTCCGCCGCTGCCCAATCCGGAAACGCCGACGCGGCTCGATCTCGCGCGCTGGCTGATCGCGCCGGAAAATCCGCTGACCGCGCGCGTGACTGTGAACCGGCTCTGGCAGCAGTTCTTCGGCGTGGGGCTGGTGAAAACGTCGGACGATTTTGGTTCGCAAGGTGAGCCGCCGAGCCACCCCGAATTGCTCGACTGGCTGGCCGTGACGTTCCGCGATTCGGGCTGGGATGTGAAACAGTTCGTCCGGCTGCTCGTCAGCTCGGCCACCTATCGGCAAAGCTCGCAAGCCGCGCCCGAGCTGTGGAAACGCGATCCCGAAAATCGGCTGCTGGCGCGCGGACCGCGCTTCCGCCTCGATGCCGAAGAACTGCGGGACAACTCGCTCTATGTGAGCGGCCTTTTGAAAGAGCAAATCGGGGGCAAAGGCGTGAAGCCGTATCAACCGCCAAACATTTGGGAACCGGTGGGTTTCGGCGGCAGCAACACGCGCTTTTACAAACAGGACAGCGGCGACGCGCTCTACCGCCGCAGCATTTACACGTTCATCAAACGCACGGCGCCCGCGCCGTTCATGACGACCTTCGACGCACCGAATCGCGAGGCCTTCTGCACCCGCCGCGAACGCAGCAATACGCCACTCCAGGCGCTGCAACTGATGAACGACGTGCAGCACTTCGAAGCCGCGCGCGCGCTCGCCGAACGCATCCTGCGCGAAGGCGGCACCGGCTCCGCGAGCCGGCTTGCCTACGGGTTCCGCACCGTGCTGGCACGGCCGCCGACCGATCGCGAAACGGTGATCGCGTGGACGGCGCTCGAGCAGCACCTGGCGCGTTATCAAAAAGATCCCACCGCCGCAAAAGCCGCGATCACCAACGGCGAATCGAAGCCCGATCCGAAGCTCGCCGAGCCCGAACTCGCGGCGTGGACGCTGGTCGCCAACCTCCTGCTCAACCTCGACGAAACCGTCACGAAGAACTGAAGTGCTTAGTGCTTAGTGCGCAGTTTTTTTTCGACACTTTCCATGAATGAAAAACCGCTGCCTTATGCTCGGAGTTTCCGCGAGTTGATTGTTTACCAGCGGCAACGCGAATTGGCGCGGCAGGTGTTTGAAGTCTCGAAAACTTTCCCTCGCGAGGAGGCTTACTCCATCACCGACCAAATACGACGGGCGTCGCGTTCCATCGGTGCACAAATCGCGGAGGCATGGGCGAAGCGTGATTACGAGCGGCATTTCCTTAGTAAGCTCACCGACGCGGACGCCGAGCAAAACGAAACCCAGCACTGGATCGAAACCGCTCGCGACTGCACCTATCTCTCCACCGAACAGACGAATAAGCTCCTCAGCCTTTGCCACGAAATTGGCCGCATGCTGCGCTCGATGAAAGACCACTCCCCCAACTTCTGCCCCAACGGCAGCTCCCGCGTCAGTGAGAGCGAAGAATTCTTCACCGCCCTCACTGAGAACTAAGCACTAAGCACTAAGAACTCCCCACATGGACCCGATCTTCGCCCACGATCTCCTGCAGACCCGCCGCCAATTTTTCGGCCACACCGGCCTGCGGCTCGGCGGCCTCGCCCTCGCCGGCCTGCTCGGCCGCGCCCACGCGGCGACCAGCGCAACTTCCACCCAGATCGCCCAAGTGCATCCCGCGCTCGCCGGCTTTCCGCACTTTGCGCCGAAAGCGAAGCGGCTGATTTACCTGCATATGAATGGCGGGCCGTCGCAGCTCGACCTCTTCGATTATAAACCGCAGCTCGCGGAGAAATTCGACACCGACTTGCCGGAATCGATCCGCAAAGGCCAGCGCATCACCACCATGACCAGCGGTCAGGCGCGGCTGCCCGTGGCGCCGTCGATGTTTAAGTTCGCGCAGCACGGCAACTCCGGAATGTGGGTCAGCGAACTACTGCCGAAGACCGCGGAGATCGTGGACGAAATCGCGCTGATCAAGACCGTCCGCACCGACGCGATCAACCACGATCCGGCGTGCACTTTCGTCATGACCGGCAGCGAACTGCCGGGCAAAGCGAGCCTCGGCTCATGGCTGTCCTACGGCCTCGGCAGCGAGAGCAATGACCTCCCAGCGTTCGTCGTGCTGACGCCGAACTGGTCGTCGAAAGCCAACGCCCAGGCCCTCTTCACGCGCATGTGGTCGAGCGGATTCCTGTCCACCAATCACACCGGCGTCGCCTTGCGCGCCGTCGGCGATCCGGTGCTTTTTGTCCAAAATCCCAACGGGGTAAATCATCAGGACCGCCGGACGATGCTCGACGCCCTCGGCCAACTCAACGACCTGAATTTCCAGCGTTTCGCCGACCCGGAAATCCAGACGCGCATCTCGCAATACGAGATGGCGTTTCGCATGCAGCGCTCCGTGCCGGACCTCGCCGATATCAGCGGCGAGGACGCGGCCACGCTCGAGATGTACGGTCCCGAGGTGAACAAACCCGGCACCTACGCCGCCAGCGCGCTGCTCGCGCGCCGGCTCGCCGAGCGCGGCGTGCGCTGCGTGCAAATCCTGCACCGCGGGTGGGATCAACACGGCAACCTACCGAACGACATCCGCCTGCAATGCGCCGACGTGGACCAGGCGACTGCGGCTTTGCTGAA
>JBBQYR010000087.1:0-18320 GCA_038208565.1 Chthoniobacterales bacterium | reverse complement strand
TCAAGGTCGGCTACAAGCTCGCCAAGCCCGTCGATGCCAGCGGCGAGATGGCCGACGGACGGAAGTTCAGCGGCCTCGACGAATTCAAAAAGCTGCTGCTCAGCCAGCAGGACCAAATCGTCCGCGGCTTCCTCAAAAACCTCGTGACCTACGCCACCGGCGCCTCCGTGAGCTTTGCCGATCGCAACACCGTCGAGGCCATCCTCGCCAAGACCAAGCCGCAGCAATTCCCCGTCCGCACGCTCATCCACGAAGTCGTGCAATCGCCGCTTTTCCTCAGCAAATGAAGTCTTCGCCCTCAGTTCGTCTTCAAGCCTTCGAGCTTCGCGAGCTTGAGCGCCTTCTTGTCGAAGCTCCAAAACGTGTCGCAGCCGAGCATTTTTGCCGCGGCAATGTGGATGACATCGTAAGTGCGAAAACCTTCGCGGGCGGTGTGACGCTCCGTGATCGCCTGCACGTCGGCGGCGATGTCTTCCAAGCTCAAGACGACGGCTTGGAACAGGACGCCATCGACCAGATCTTCCTCAAAAAATGCCCACGCCGCGGCGGCTCCCTCCGGCGAGATGCGCCACTGGCCGCCCTGCCGTGTTTCGTGGACGAGGCGTTGCAGCGCATTCGCCAGTTCGAGCCGCAGCAGGGTCGTCACCGGCAGCGGCGCGGTCCGGCTCTTCGCGACTTTTTCCATCAGCGCGTGGGCGTCCTTCCGGTCGTCGTAGGCCAGGTAATATCTGGCGAGGACGTTGGCATCCACATACGCCTTCATGGTTCGTCGCGCAGGATGGCGTTGAAGCGCGCCTCGGATGCCGCCGGCATCGGCGTGCAGCCCAGCTCGCGCAGGCGCCGCTTGCGCGCCTCGAAGTCGGGCAGCGCGGGTTTCCGGGACTTCGGCGCAGGCTTTTTCAGCGTCAGGGAAAAGGCGTCACCCTCGCGCGTGACGATGTCCACGCTGCCGAGACGTTTGGCGGCGGCGAGGACTTTCGCCGGCTGCCGGTTCATATCCCGCGCGTTGAAGGTCAGGGTGCTCATGTCTGACATTCCTCGCAGACATCGCCCTCAACGTCAATCCACCACTCCACCTCACGCCCAATGAACACCACCGCCATCACCCGCCGCTCCTTCCTCCGCGCCAGCGGCATCTCGCTCGCGCTGCCCTTCCTCGATGCCATGCTGCCGCGCTCGCTGCGGGCGGCGGCCGCCGCCACGCCTCCGCGGCGCTTCATCGCCATGTGCGCCACGCTGGGATTTCATCCGGGGTATTTCTTTCCGAAAGGCGCGGGGCGCGGCTACGAGATGTCGCCCTATCTCGAGTTGCTCAAGGAGCACCGCAATGACTTCACCGTGCTCTCCGGCCTCTCGCACCCCGAGCAGTCGGGCGCGAACGGGCATTCCTCCGAGGTCACCTGGCTGACGGCGGCGAAGCATCCGCTGCTGCCGGGTTTCAAAAACACCGTTTCGCTCGACCAATTCATCGCGCAGAAACTCGGGCAGCAGACGCGCTTTCAATCCCTCGCCCTGTCCACCGGCGGCGGCTCGATGTCGTGGACGGAGTCCGGCGTGCAAATCTCCGGCGAAGGCAAACCCTCGCAGCTTTTCGCCAAGCTCTTCCTCGTCGGCTCGCCCGCCGAGATCGCGAAGGAAACGCAGCGCCTGCGCGAAGGCCGCAGCGTCATGGACGCCGTGGGCGAGCAGGCGAAATCGCTCGCGCGCCGCGTCAATGCCGGCGACCGCGACAAGCTCGACGAATACTTCACGAGCGTGCGCGACATGGAGAAGCGTCTGCACACCGCCGAGGAGTGGATGCAAAAGCCCAAGCCCGTCGTGGCGCTCAAGCCGCCCACGGACATCGCCAACGGCGCCGACCTCATCGGCCGCATCAATCTGATGTTCGACCTGCTGCCCTTCATCCTGCAGACCGACTCGACGCGCATCCTCACGCTCCAGATCGGTGGCATCGGAGCCGTCCCGCTGATTCCCGGCGTCACCGACGGCCACCACGCCCTGAGCCACCACGGCCAGGACGAATCGAAAATCGCCATGCTCCGCCTCATCGAAGACGCGAAGCTGAAGAGCTTCAACACGCTGCTCACCAAGCTGAAAGCCGCGCAGGAAAATGGCCGCTCGCTGCTCGACAACACGACGATTCTTTTCGGGGCCAACCTCGGCAACGCCAACGCGCACGACTCGCGCAATCTGCCCGTGCTCGTGGCCGGCGGCGGCTTCAAACACGGCCAGCACGTCGTCGCCTCCGACGACATCAAAAACAACGTGCCCTTCTCGAATCTCTTCGTGCAGCTCGCCCAGCGCATGGGCGTGGAGACGGACAAATTCGGCAGCAGCACGAAGGCCGGCGTGACGGGATTTGAGGCGGCATGAGGGTGCTGATCGCCGCTGTCGTAGCCCTGCTGCTCGCGGCGACGCTGCACGCCGCGCCGTCGAAGCCGAACATCCTGCTCATCCTCGCGGACGATTTGGGCTTCTCCGATCTCGGCTGTTACGGAGGCGAAATTCCCACGCCTCACCTCGATCGTCTCGCGGCGGAGGGAGTGAAGTTCACGCAGTTCTACAATGCCGCGCGCTGCTGTCCGACGCGCGCTTCGTTGCTCACGGGGCTGTATCCGCATCAAGCCGGTATGGGACACATGACGGGCACCATCGCGCGCCCGCCGGCGTATGCGGGGGTGCTGCGCGAGACTGCGCCGACCATCGCGGAGCTGCTGCGCGGCGCGGGCTATCGCACTTACCAGGTGGGCAAGTGGCACGTCGGCGGAATCGGCGACAAGGCACCGCAGGCGCATCCGCTGGCCCGCGGCTTCGATCGGTTTCACGGCACGGGCGGGGGCGGAAATTTCTTCGCGCCGAAGCAGCTTTTCGAGGACCGGGAAGCCATCGCGCCGGGGCCGGACTTCTATATCACCGACGATCTGAACGATGCGGCGGTGCGCTATTTGCAGGACCACGCGCGCGATCAACGCGAGCAGCCTTTTTTCCTCCACCTCTGCCACACCGCACCGCACTTCCCGCTGCACGCGCGGCCCGCGGACATCGCGCGGCATCGGGGAAAGTATCGCGCCGGGTGGGATGCGCTGCGCGCGAGCCGTCTTGCGAAGCAACAGCAACTCGGCCTTTTTCCACCCGTTGCAAAACTCTCGCCGCGCGATCCCGTGGCGGCGGATTGGGATTCGCTCTCCGAAGCCGAGCGCGATGCATGGGATCTGCGCATGGCGACTTACGCGGCGATGATCGAGGTGATGGACACCGGCATCGGCCGCGTGCTCGCCGCGCTGAAGGCGCTGGACCTCGAACGCGACACCGTCGTCCTCTTTCTCTCCGACAACGGCGCCAGCGCGGAAGTCCTCAACCTCTGGCCAAAGCCCGGTGCTTACAGCCACACGCCCGGCGCGGAGTGCGGCACGCGCGAGTCGCACCTCTGCCTCGAAGTCGGCTGGGCCAACGCCGCGAATACGCCCTTCCGCGAGCACAAGATATGGGCGCATGAAGGCGGCATCGCCACGCCGCTGATCGTGCGCTGGCCGGGACGCGGAGCTGAAGAGAAAGGACGATGGTGCCGCGAGGTGGGGCACGTCATCGACCTCCTGCCGACCTGTCTCGAACTCGCTGGCGCAAACTATCCCGGGAAATTTCGTGGGACCGAGACCGTGACACTCCCCGGTCGCAGTCTCGTCCCATGTCTGGTTTCATCTTCTCGGCAGCCGGCCGCGCGCATCCTCGGATGGGAACATGAAGGCAACCGCGCCATCCGCGTCGGCGACTGGAAGCTCGTCGCCAGCCACGCCGCGCCGTGGGAACTCTACGACCTCGCCGCGGACCGCATCGAAGGTCGCGACCTCGCCGCCGCGCAGCCCGAGCGCGTGCGCGAGATGGCCGCGCAGTGGCAGCAGTGGGCCGATGAAGTCGGCGTCGTGCCGTGGAGCGAGTTCGCGCAGGCGAACTACCAACCCACGCCGCAGTATCGCCGCAAATCCGAGCCCGTGGACCCGCCATGAAACGCGTCCTTTTTCTCACTCACGTCTTCGACCTCGGCAAATACTTCAACGCCTCCGGCATCGAGTGGCTGCACGCGAAGCTCTCCCCTTCATCTCTTTCCAAATGAAACCCCACCTCCTGCTCGCCGCACTCCTCGTCACTTCCCTCGCCTCATTTGCCGCCGACCCCGCGGGTTTCAAAACTGCGGGCTTCAAGGTCATTGAGGAGAAAGGCGAAGTATCCGGGATCTCCGGCTTTAAGCCGATGACCGAGGAACTGTGGGCGCAAGTGCCGCAGTTTCCGAAACTCAAGACGCTGTGGATTCTCGGCGCGAAATTTCTAACCGACGAAAAGATGAGCGCGCTCGCCGGGCTCACCGACTTGGAAGAGCTGTATTTTGATGGCGCTGGGGATGTGACGGACGAGGGAATGAAAGTGCTCGGCAAATTTCCGAAGCTCAAAAAGCTGACCATCGGCCACAACCTCAAGATTACGCCCAAGACGCTCGATTTGATCGCGACGCTGCCCGCGCTGGAGTCTCTGCACTGCGGCGGCACGGCGTTGCAGGATTTCAACGCGGCGGCACGGATGAAAAAACTGCGGCTGCTGAAAATGCACCATTGCGGCACGGGCAAGGAGCCGCAGCGTTTCCAGGCCGGGCCTGCATTGCGCGAAGTCTTCATCAGCAGCGGAAACCCAAAACGCCCGTGGACGACGGCCATGCCGGACCTCGCGGGCGCGACCGGACTGACCACGCTGACGATCGACGGCGGCGTGCTGACCGCGCCGGAACTCCAGCAGCTCGCCGCGCTCAAGAAACTCGAAGCGCTCGCGCTGAAAAAAGTCAACGGCATCACCGCCGAAGATATGGCGAAGCTGCAAGCCACCCTGCCGAAGACGAAGATCGAGTTCATCCCTGCCATTTAGTTGCCCCCAGTCTCCGACCCACACCGATGAAGATATTCTCCGCATTGTTCTGCGTGTGGCTGCTCGCGGCGACGCACGCCCGCGCCGCCGAGACGCGGAAGCCGAACATCCTTTTCATCCTCACCGACGATCAAGGCTGGGCGACGCTCGGCTGCTACGGGAGCAAG
The DNA here is from genome assembly GCA_038208565.1 of Chthoniobacterales bacterium. Classification (GTDB taxonomy): domain Bacteria; phylum Verrucomicrobiota; class Verrucomicrobiia; order Chthoniobacterales; family Chthoniobacteraceae; genus Chthoniobacter. The sequence goes on along the minus strand of JBBQYR010000087.1, from coordinate 13,242 downwards.
CGCGTGCCGACGCCGCATCTCGACTCGCTGGCGCGCGATGGCGTGCGCTTCACCGATGCCTACGTGATGCCGCAATGCACGCCGACCCGCGCGGCTCTGCTCAGCGGCCAGCACACGGCGCGTAATGGGATGTGGCATGTGCTCCCGTGGTATGGCTCGCCGTGGGCGCGCGTCGCGGAGCCGATGTTTCGCGAGCAGTTCCCGCGCGATGCTTTCAATCTGGCGAAAGGGCTGCGCGCGGCGGGCTACGCGACGGGCATGGCGGGGAAGTGGCACCTCAACACGAATGCGGACGGCGATTACCTTTCGCTTAAGCCGGCGGCGGGTGAGGCGTATGGCTTTGATTTCATCGCGCCGAAAGGACCGGGCAACGCGGGCGACGGCGACAAGTGGGTGGACCATCTCACCGACCAGGCCATCGGCTTCATCGAGCAGCAGCGCGCGCGACCGTGGTTTTTCTATCTCGCGCATCACACCATTCACGCCGCGGTCTCGGCTCCGCCCGCGCTCGTGGAGAAGCATCGCGCGCAGGGCGCGCCGGCTGAGGGCTTGCACAATGCGACGTATCTCGCGGCCATCGAACACCTGGACGATTCGATCGGGCGGCTGCTCGCGAAGCTCGATGAACTCAAGCTGCGCGAGCGGACGATGGTTATTTTTCTCAGCGACAACGGCGGCGTATTCCAGGCGATGGATCACACGAGCGCGGCCGCGGATTCGCGGTTGAAGGTGAAGCAGGAGGAGTTCAGCAACGCGCCGCTCCGCGCAGGCAAAGGCTCGCCGTATGAAGGCGGCCTGCGCGTGCCGTGCCTCGTGCGCTGGCCCGACGGCGCAAAGGCGGGCGCGGAGAGCGAGACGCCGGTGCATGTCGTGGACTGGCTGCCGACGTTGCTGGAAATCGCGGGCGCGTCCGCGCCCACCGGTCACCCCGTGGATGGGGTCAGCCTGGTGCCTCTTTTAAAAGGCGAGCCGCTCGCGCCGCGCCCGCTTTTCTGGCACATGCCGCTTTACGATCTGCGCTGGGCGGCGACGCCGTGCGCGGTCATCCGCGAGGGCGACTGGAAGCTCATCGAGTATTTCGGCGACGCGTTCGACGCGGACGCGGCCTACCGCGCGGGCCATCGGCTGGAACTCTACAATCTGCGCACCGACCTCGGCGAGACGCGAGACCTCGCCGCCGCGGAGGCCGGGCGGGCGCAGCGGATGCAGGCGGCGCTGCACGATTGGCTCCGACGCATGGGCCAGGAAATCCCCGGCCCGAATCCGCGCTTTGACGCCGCGCGGCAGTTTGAGGAGACGAAAGAGAAGCCCGCGCGCTGACAGGAGGACACGAGGGGCATCCTCCGAAAGGACGATGGTGCGCGGCGTTTCGGGCGGCGGCGGGTGGCATAGACTGGGCGGACTTATGGTTTTCCCCCGACCTGCTTTCTGCGGCCGACTCGTCGCCATCCTCGGTGCGTGTCTCGGCGTCGTGCGCGCGGACATTCCTTATCACGAAGCGGTTGATCTCACGGCGACGGTCGCGGATGCGGTGCCGCGGCTGACTTTGAATTGGACGACGCCGAGCAATGCAGTGTCGCGCATCCGCTCGGAGACGGATGCGACGGCGGTGCAGGCGACGTTTGGCACGCGCACGTTGCAGACTTACACGGCGCTCTACGGACTCGTGTGGGATGGCACGCAGTATGTGACGGCGGGGACGCGGGGACGCATCGCGACGACGCTCGATGGCCTCGCGTGGACGCCGCGGGTGTCGGGGACGAGCGAGCACTTGTTCGGTCTCGCATGCGATGCGGGCTCGGGGGTGATGGTGGCGGTGGGGGAAAATGGCACGCTGCTCACGAGCCCGGACGCGGCGACGTGGACGGCGCGTGCGACGGGCACGACGCGGACGCTGGAAGACGCGGCGAGCAGCGGCAACGCGTGGGTCGCCGTGGGCACGGGCGGCGTGGCGCTGCGGAGCACGGATGGCGGTGCGGCGTGGAGCAGCGTGAGCACGGGTTCGTCGCTGGACTGGAATGGGATCACGTTTGGCGCGGGGCTTTTCGTGGCGGTGGGCGATGGCGGGACAATCCGCACGAGTCCGGATGGCGTGACGTGGACGGCGCGCACTTCGACGGTCAGCGCGGCGATCCATGACGTGGTGTGGAATGGCTCGCTCTTCGTCGCGGCGGGCGCACGCGAGACGCTGTCGTCGGTCTTTCGCCCGATCATTCTCACCAGCCCGGACGGCCTCACCTGGACGCGGCGCACGCCGGCGCTGAGCACTCATCACACGTTTGTGAGTTGGAGCGGAACGGTCTTCGTCGCGGGCGGCGGCAGTGGGTCGTCGGTGGAGACGAGTGCGGATGGCATCACCTGGACCGCGCGCAGCACGGGCGTCTCGGCGGCACGGCGCGCGGCGGCGTGGAATGGCGTGAACGGGATCATGATCGCCGATGGCGGCGCGGTGAGCGGCTCGACGAATGGCGGGACGACTTGGGCGCGCATCTCGGCGCTCGGCGGCGAGTCGATCACCGGGCTGGCTTGGAGCGGGTCGCGGTTCGTGGCCGTGGGGCCGGGCGGGCTGGTGCTCAGCTCGGCGGATGATCGCTCGTGGGCGCTGCAAGTCTCGGGCACGGGCGCGGAGCTGCGCGGCGTGGTCTGGACGGGCGCGCGCTTTGTGGCGCTGGGCGATGGCGGGACGGTGCTCACGAGTGCGGATGGCGTGACGTGGAGCACGCAGGCGGCGCTGGCCGGTTTCTCGCCGCGCGGTTTGAGCAGCGATGCGTCGGGCCTCGTGGCGGTGGGGCTCGCGGGTCAGATTTTCACGAGCACCGATGGCCTCGCGTGGACGGCGCGCATCAGCGGCGTGAGCACAGCCCTGAATGGCGTCTGCCGCGCGGGCGCGCAATGGCTCGCTTGCGGCGCGGGCGGCGTGATTTTGACCAGCCCGGACGGCATCGCGTGGACGCCGCGCACTTCCGGCACCGCCGTGGATCTCTACGCGGCGGCGAGCACCGGCGCGGTGTCGCTCGTCTGCGGCAACAGCGGCACCATCCTCACCAGCCCGGATGGCGCGGCGTGGACGGCGCGCACCAGCGGGACCACGGAGCGACTCGGGCAGGCGGGATTCGATGGCAGCGCGCTCGTCGTCAATCGCGCCACTTACAACACGCTGCGCAGCACCGATGACGGCGCGACTTTCACCACCATTTACAACGGCGTCGCGCAGCCCGCGGCGCTCCTTTGCCTGAGCGACCGCACGATCGTCGCGGGCACCAGCGGCACCGCGGCGCAGATGCGCGTCTCGGCCACGCAGCGCGGGCATCAGGTGCGGCGGCGGGTGAAGGGAGAGGCCGCGTGGGGACCGGCGATCCAACTCGCGGCGGGCGCCACGACTTATGCCGACACGACGGCGCAGGCCGGCGTGACCTACGAGTATCAAGTCGCGCGCTACTATGTTTACACCTCCGGCTCTTGGGAATTTCGCGAGGCGATGGGCTACGTGATGGTGCCGGTGAAGCCGCCGCTCGCCGACGACCGCGGACGCGTGGTGCTCATCGTGGATCAAACGCTCAGCGCCGCGCTCACGGCGGAGCTGGAGCAATATCAGCGCGACCTCACGGCCGATGGCTGGGAAGTGCTGCGCCACGATGTGCCGCGCCGCGTCGTGACCCCTGCGGATACTTCCGCCGCGAACTACACCGCGCGCCGCGCGGAGATCGACCTCGTGCGCAATCTTCTCCGCGCCGCTTACCTCGCCGATCCCGCGCGGACGCGCGCGGCAGTGCTCATCGGCGGCATCGCCGTGCCTTACGCGGGTCTCGCGAATTTCGACGGCCATACCAATCACAACGGCGCGATGCCGACCGACAGCTTCTACGCCGACGTGCTCGGCACCTGGAGCGACGAGGCGACGGACACGCGCATCATCAGTAGCGACCTCACGACCGACACGCGGCACCGCAATCTGCCCGGCGACGGCAAGCTCGATCCCGCCGCCGTGATCAACGGCGTGCGCGTGACGCCGAGCAGCAGCGAGACGGTGAACTCGAACCGCCCGCCCAACGCGCTGCAGCTCCAGGTCGGGCGCGTGGATTTTTCCAGCATGACGCTCTTCCCCAGCCCCGGCGTGAACGAGACGGAGCTGACGCGCCGCTACCTGCGCAAAGAGCGCGAATTTCGCCACCGCGCCGGGCGCTACGCGGCGCTGCGGCCGCGCGCGATCTTGAACGACACCTGGGGCCACGACCTCGTCGGCACCGACATCCTGCGCGCATCGAGCGCGTGCTTCGGTTTTGGCAGCATCGAGGAATGGCCGGGGCACACCTACGCCACGGCGATGCTCAGCGGGAATTTCACCTTCGGCGATTTCGGCGGCGCGGGTTCCTTTTCCGCCGTGGGAAATGTGGTCGCCTCCAGTGACCTCGGACGCGCCCGCAGCAACGTGGTCTTCAACTACGCCTGGGGCAGTTACTTCTTCGACTTCGACGTGGCGAACAACGTCATGCGCGGCTTCCTCGCGGCCATGGAAGACAGCCTCGGGCTGAGCTGCAACTGGGCCTTTGCGCAGGGCGTGCAGTGGAGCCCGATGGGTGGCGGCGAAACGCTCGGTTACGGCTGGCTCGGGCAGATGAATCAAGGCCGCGGTGGTCAAATCCACGGCTGGTATGAACCCGCGGGCGCGACCGCCGACCCCGAGCCGTTCAGCTCGAACCTGCTCGGCGATCCCACGCTGCGGCTCTATTTCTACGAGCCACCGACGACTCTGCGCGCGACGCCGCAGGCCGGTGGCGTGCAGCTCGATTGGAGCGCGTCGCCCGCGAGCGGTGTGCTCGGCTATCACGTCTATCGCGGCGCGACGGCGGCGGGGCCGTTCACGCGGATCAGCGGCGGAACGGCCACGGTGCTTGATCCCGCGGGTTCGCCGGTCGCCGGCACGAGCTTCACCGACACGACGGCGAGCGCGGGGCAAAGCTACACCTACCTGCTGCGCGCGGTGCGGCTGGAGACCACGGGCAGCGGAAAATTTTACAACCTCGGCACCGGCATTTTCACCTCCACGACCGTCGCCCCGAACGCGCTGCCGAATCCCTCGAACCTCGCCGCCGTGCCCGTGCTCACGACGCGCGTGGATGTTACGTGGAGCGACGTGGGCAGCGGCGAGACGGGCTTTGAAATCCAGCGCCGCACACCCGGCGGCGCGTGGGCGACCATCGGCACCGCAGCAGCGGATGCGACGAGCTTTCAAGATAGCGGCCCCATCACGCCGGGCAGCGGGCGCGAGTATCGCGTGCGTGCGCTCGGCGCAGTGGCTTCCGCGTGGTCGGAAGTCGCGCCCACTTTCGCCCTCGCCAGCACGCTCACGCTGCTGGACCTCATTACTTACGCGGACATCGGCGCAGGCACGTTGCAGCTTCCCGTGACGCGGCCCTTCGGCAGCATCGGCGCGGTGAGCATCAACTACGGCTCGCAAAATTTCTCCGCGCTCACCGGCATCGATTTCACCACGACGAGCGGCACGCTGAATTGGGCCGATGGCGATACCGCCACGAAGTTCATCCCGCTCACGATGCTAAACCGCGCAACGCCGTTCATCCCGCGCTCGTTCTTCCTCGCGCTCACAGGCGCGAGCGGGGGAGCATCGGTCGGCGCGAATGCGGGGCACACCATCGTCATGCAAAATGCCGCGAAGCCGAACACGGGTTACTTCGAGGACTTCGGCGAAATCGGCACGGTCTATGAAGCACCTGCGCTGACCGAGGACAGCGGCACTTTTGGCAGCATCGTCCGCAGCAATGACCTCATCGGCACGGGCGCGGCGGATTCCGCGCGCGTCATCTACCGGGAGCTGGCGGGCGATGCGACGATGACCGTGCGTGTCACCGAGCAGAGCGCGCACACGCCGCCCATCAGCGGCAGCGGGGGCTGGGCGGGCATCGACGTGCGCGCGAGCCTGCGCACCGACGACGTGCGCTTTGGCATGTATTTGAAAACCGCCACGAGCAGCAACGGCACCGGCGCTGCCGCGGAGGCCGTGCATCGCGCGACGATCAACACGACCGGCGTCATCACCGCGCAGACCGGCACCGCGCCGGTCGCGCCGTATTGGCTGCGCGTCACGCGCACTGGCAACAGTTTCGTCGCGCAGACTTCGCCCGATGCGGCGACGTGGACGACCGTCCACAGCATCACGCTGGCCAACATGCCCGCGAACGCCCTGTGGTGCCTGAGCCATCTGAGTCACACGCGCTTCGCCACGCCCGTCACGGGTGCCAATAGCGTGGCGACGCTGCGCAGCGCGGGTTTTGCGAATGTCGCGCTGCAACACGCCGACGCGCCCACCGGCTGCACCGCGACGCCCTCCGGCACCAGCGTGCAGCTCGCGTGGACCGATGCCAGCGCGGCGGAAAGCGGCTACCGCGTCGAGGCGCGGCGCAGCACCGATGCCGTCTGGCGCACCGTGGGCCTCACCGCCGCGAGCGCGACCACCTTCACCCACAGCGGCCTCACGCCCGGCGAGACGTGGCTCTACCGCGTGTCGCCGATCTACGCCGCCAATGCGCTCGACACCACGCGCACGCTCTTCCGCGACGCCTTCATCGCGACCACGGGCAATCCCATTGTCTGGCAATGCTACTACCAGGCCACCGCGGTGAACCGCACCGCGCAACTCGCGCGCATCAGCGGCGTGAACGCCAGCCCAATGTGGAGCTGGAACGACGGCAGCCCGCGCAGCAACGTCGTCCCGGAGTCGCAGAACCAGAGCATCAGCGCCACCGCGATGAGCACGCAGATGTTCCTCTGCTACCGCGAAGATTTTCCGCTCACCGCCGCCGCGCATCCGCGCGAGACGCTCGTCCTCGGCCTCGATTACCGCGACACCGACTCGACGGTGCGCCCGATCCGCTTCGCCATCCGCGTCGGCGCGCAATGGTTCGTGAGCGACGCCACTTTCACCCCGCCCGCCGGCACTACGACCAGTCCCTTCACGCGCTTCACGCTCGACCTCGCCACCGCTCCGCTCTGGCGCAGCCTTGCTTTCACGCCCGGAAGCACGCTCGCCCTCGGCGCGCTCGCCACGCCGCCCGCGGGCGACATCACCGCGTTCGGCTGGTTCGGCGACGCGGGCTTTAGCAGCGGTGGCGTGAATTGGGACAACTTCACCATCGCGAAACCCGAACCCCTCGCCGCGCAAGCCACCGCCAGCGCGACGCTGCTCACCGGCTACCAAACTTGGGCGCAAAGTTACTCCCTCCCCACCGACGGCACCGGCCTCGGCGCCCCGCTCGCCACGCCTGCGAATGACGGCATTGCCAACCTGCTGAAATACGCGCTCGGCCTGAATCCGCACACGCCCGGCTGGGGCGGGCGTTATGCGACGGGCGAAGTCACCACCGGCGGCAAGCGGTATCTCGCGATCACCTTCACCCGTCCCGAGCCGCCCGCCGCGGGCGTGACGCTCACCGCGGAATCCGCAGGCACGCTGGCTCCCGCCGCCTGGAATCCTGCGACGACGGTGATCCACGAGAGCATGACCAACGGCGACGGCACCGCCACCATCACCGTGCGCGATACCGTGGCGATGGAGGATGATGACACGCGCTTCCTGCATCTGCGCGCGACCGCGGCCACGCCTTGAATGGCCGTGGAGCCTCGCTTCACTTACCTTTCACCCCCATGCGCTGGCTCCTCGCTCTTCTTCCTCTCCTCCTCGCCCCCCTGCACGCGCAGGAGCCGCTGACCACAGCGGCGGCGGTGCGCGCGCTGCCGCAGAGCGAGGCGCGCAAGCAATTGCCGGTGCGGCTGCGCGGGGTGGTGACGCTCTTTCGCCCGCCGCTCGCTTTCTTGCAGGATGAAACGGGCGCGGTCTATTTTTCGCCCGGCAATCCTTTCCGCGCGGTGATCCCGAACATCGTGCCGGGCGATTTTGTCGAGGTCGAAGGGGTCACGGATGAGGGTCAGTTCGCGCCGCTCGTGATGTCGTCGCGCGGGCTGAACGAGCCGGTGAAAATCACCGTGCTGGGCAAGGCGGCGCTGCCCGAGCCGGTCGCCTTTTCGCTGCGCGACAAGATGAATCTCGAGCAGCACAACCGTTACGCGAAGGTTCGTGGCGTCGTGCGCGAGGCGGGCGATTGGAGCCCGAGCAGCCGCGGCCCGGTCCCGGTTCCGCTGCGGCTCTCCTTCATGCTCAGCACGGTGGATGGCGAGGTGCGCGTGGCGGTGAGCGACAGCCTGCCGGCGGATCTCGAGCGCGTGCGCGGGTGGATCGGGCAGGAGGTGGAAGTCCACGGCGTGCGCAGTGCCGTGGCCACGGGCGAGCGCGCGCTCTCGAATGTCGTCATCGCCGCGCAATCGCTGGCAGGCGTGAGCCTGGACCAGACTGTGATCGCGGCGGCATTTGCCGAGCCGCCGCGTGCGCTGCGGACGATCGCGCAGTTCCAGCCCGATGTGAGCAGCGCCCGGCGGGTGCAGGTGCGGGGGCGGGTCGCGCTCGCGGCGCCGGGCGTCGGCGTCTATCTCGCGGGAGACGAGGCGGAGCCGCTGACCGGCATCTTTCTCAGCACGACCCAGCGCGATCTGCCGCCGGTGGGCAGCGCGGTGGCGGCGGTCGGATTTCCCAAGCTGGAACGCGGCGGACCGGCGCTGGAGGACGCGGTGCTGCGGATCGCGGGCGCGGCAGCGGCGGTGGAACCCGCCACCGTGACGGCGGCGCAGGCGCTCAGCGGCAAGCGGCATCACCTGCTCGTGCAGCTCGATGCGACGCTGACGGCGACGGCTTCGCGGACCGGGAGGCGCGTGCTTTCGCTCGTCGCGGAAGGGGTCAATTTCAGCGCGGAATACGCGACGGCGGGCACGCCGAAAGCACCGCCGATCGAGCTGGGGAGCCGCCTGCGCGTAACCGGCATCTGCGTGAATGAATTTGCCGACGAACGCGCGCCAATGCCCAAAGCGTTTTCGCTGCTCCTGCGCGGGCTGGGCGATGTGCGCGTGCTGGAAGGGCCGGAGTTTTGGACCACGGGCCGCGTCGCCGTGGCCGGGGCGGCGCTGCTCGCGCTGCTGCTCGCGGCGCTGGCGTGGGCGACGATGCTGCGGCGGCAGGTGGAGCAGCAGACGCGGATCATCGGCGAAAAATTGCAGCGCGAAGCCGTGAGCGAGGAGCGCAACCGCGTCGCCCGCGAGTTGCACGACACCATCGAGCAAAATCTCGCCGGCGTGGCGCTCCAGCTCGATAGCGCGACCGAGGCGCTGCACGAGGAGCCGGACGCGGCGGCGGATGCGCTGGGGCTCGCGAAGAACATGCTCCGGCACACCCGCGTGGAAGCGCGACGCTCGGTGTGGGATCTCCGTTCGCAGGTGCTGGAACTCGAGGGACTGGCCGGAGCTCTGCGCGCCATCGCCGAGAGCGCCACGGCGCGGGGTGGCCCGGCGGTGCGGGTGGAGGTGACCGGCGAGGCGCGCGAACTCCCGGCCGCGGTCGAATTCCATCTCCTGCGCATCGCCCAGGAAGCGCTGGCCAATGCGCTCAAACATGCCGGCGCGAAAACGGTCGTCTTTTCTCTCGAATATCTGCCCGCGGCGACGCGGCTGCGGATCGCGGACGACGGCGGCGGCTTCCCGCCCGAGAAGCTCCAGCAGCTCAACGGCGCGCACTTTGGCATCCGCGGCATGCAGGAGCGGGTGGGTAAAATCGGCGCGGCGCTCACGGTGCAGGGCACGCCGGGCGCGGGGTGCGTGGTCGAGGTGAATGTGCCGGCGCGCACCGAGACGCCCACGCCATGAAGCCCGCGCGCATTCGCATCCTGCTCGTGGACGATCACTTCATGGTCCGCATGGGTCTCACCGGCGCGCTCGGGCGCGAGGCCGATCTGGAGGTCGTCGGCGAAGCGGCGACCGGCGCGGAAGGGCTGCGGCTTTTCGGTGAACTTCAGCCCGACGTGACGCTGATGGACGGCATGCTGCCGGACCTGCACGGCTGCGAAGTGACCCGGCGCATCCTCGAGGCGCATCCCGAGGCGCGAGTCATCATGGTCTCGATCAATGAAACGCCGGAGGACATTCACCGCGCCGTCGAGGCGGGCGTGTGGGGCTACCTTTCTAAGGCGAGCGAGAAGCAGGAGATCGTCCGGGGGATTCGCGCAGTGGCGGCGGGCGAGCGGTTTTTCCCGGCGGAAATCGCGCGGAAACTCGCCGAGCGCAATCTGCACACCACGTTGAGCGCCCGCGAGATCGACGTGCTGCGGCAGGTCGCGCAGGGCCGCTCGAACAAGGAAATCGCCACGCTGCTCGGACTCTCCGAGGTGACGGTGAAAACGCATCTGACCCACATCCTGCAGAAGTTCGGCGCGCCGGATCGCACCCGCGCCGTCACGATGGCGCTGGAGCGGGGCATTTTGCGGCTGGGGCAGGCGGGGCGGGGTTAGTTTTCTCGGCATCCTCCGAAAGGAGGATGTTAAGCCCATAGCGATCTGCTGGCCGAATCCGCATTCTCCCTCTCCCCGACACCCCGTTCTCCCTTTCATGAAAATCACTCCCTCCCACCGCATCCTCGCCACCGGCATCGCCGCTCTCTTCACCGCCGTCTTTCCAGCCCAAGTCGCCGCCTACACCTGGGGCTTCGATGCCGCTGGCAACTGGGACGCCTCCACCGCCACCACCGGCTGGAATGCCGGCGGCTTATTCCCGAATACGGCGGGCGACATCGCCATCTTTGATCGCAGCCTCACCGCCACTCGCATTGTCACGGTGAATGTCGCGAACGCGGTCGTCGGCGCGCTGACTTTGAAGGAAAATGATCCGGCAACCGCCTTTGCCTGGACGATCAATAGCAGCGGCGGAAATGCGCTCCTCTTCGACTCGACCTCCGGCCCGGCGACGATCCTCGTCAATGGCGGCGGCACGGCGACGGCGAACGGGGGCACGATGACCATCACCGCCCCGATCGTGCTCAATGACAACCTGAGCGTGAACGTCGAGGACATGGGCTCGGCATTGACCATCTCCGGCACTGTGAACGGCAATGGCAACACCCTCTCGCTGGTCGGGCCGGGGGCCTTCACCCTCGGCGGTGGGGCGATCACGAATCTCGGCGGGATCACCGTCGGCGCGACGCAGCGGAATATCACGATCTCCGGCGTGAATACGCAGGCTGCGGGCGATTACACGCTGAGCCTGCGCAATCTGGGCGACTTCACGCAGAGCGGCGCGACCACGCTGACCAGCGGCTCGGTGATCGTGAATGCGGAGAATCTCGGGCGGGCGACGATCAGCGGGGCGCTCTCGGGGACGAACCTGACGGTCAACGGCACGGGCGCTTACAATCGCACCATCGAGGCGGCCGGCAGTGGAACGAGCGTGCAGGACAAGAGCGCGCTGCGGCTCTCGGGCAACAACGCCTTCACCGGCACCACGGCGATCAACGGCGCGGCGGTGCTCATCGATTTCACGACGAATAACGCGGCCAACTCCAAGCTCGGCACTGGCGCGCTGACGTTGAACAACTCCGTGCTCGCGGCGAATAGCAATACCACCGCGGCCAGCTCGCAGACGGTCGCCAGCACCGCCGTGACGGCGCGCTCGGGCAATCAAATCACCGTGAACCGCGCGACCGGTGCCTTTGCCACCACGCTCAATCTTGGCGCGATCACGGCCGGAGCGGAATCGTGGGCGAGCTTCCGCACCATCCCGACGGCGGGCACGACGTTGATCCAGACGAGCAACAGCAACGTCAACGGCATCCTCGGCGCGTGGGCCACGCTGGCCACGGCCGCGCCGGGTTACATCACCGGCGATGCCATCACCTGGGCGACGGTTTCCGGCGGGAATATCGTCGCGGCGACGCTCACGAGTATGAATGCTACCGGCACGGATGGCACCGTCGCGACGACCAACTATCTTTTTGCCCCGGTGATCGCGCCGGCAAACTCCAACCTCGGCGTGGGCACCCTCGGCGGGAATGTGACCGCCAACAGCTTGAAGTTGTCGCCCGGCGCTCAGGCCTTCTTCACCACGCTGAATACCGGCGCGAACACCATCACGCTGACCAGTGGCGGCCTGATCGTGACCAATACCTCGGCGAACGGCGTCGGCACGCTGCCTTACTCGCTCCTGCCGCTGCAAATCAATGACAACACCGCGCCCAGCGTGCGGTTGAGCGGCACGGGTCTGATCTCCAGCAGCACTCCCGGCACCCCGCTCTACATCTACACGAACCGGCCGACCTTCATCGAAAACCCGCTCGTCGGCGACGCGACCACCCGGCTGGTCAAGGCGGGCTACGGCACCCTCTCGATCAGCGCGGCGAGCACGATGGAAGGGGTCACCGTCAATGGCGGCGATCTCGTTCTGACCGGCAACGCCACGCTGGCCGCGGGCAATCTCAGCCTGAATAACGGCGGCTCGCTGGTCGCCGGCGGCACCATCACGCGCACCATCGGCACCGGCACCGGGCAGGTTTCCTTCGGCGCGGGCGGCGGCGGCTTCGGCGCGACGCAGGCGGGCCTCACCCTCGCGCTCACCGGCTCCGGCGCGGGCGGCGCGATCACCCGCAGCGACGTGGGCGGCAATCTGATCCTGACCAATATCCACTCCGCCACCGGGACGACGAACCTGACCTCCGCCGTGGATACCACCGGCGACCTGATCCTGAGCGTGGGTCGTCCCGAGGGCGGCAACGCGTCCGGCAACTACAGCAACGACGGCGCGGGTTTTGCCGTGGTCAGCGGGGCGACTTCCGGCACCGGCGCGCTGACGCTGCTCGGGCCGACGAGCGCGGCGACCGCGAACACCGCCCCGGGCGGCCTGATTTACCTCAAAGGCGCACTCGGGCACACCGGCGGTCTTGGCGTCTCCGGCACCACGGTTTATCTCGGCGGAAATTCCAGCTACCTCGCGACGACGAATCTGAACCTCTCCGGCGGCGCGACCCTCGCGGCCAATGGCACCAACGCCTACACCGTGGGCAATGGAGCCGGAACGATCTCCTTTTCGGCCACTGGCTCGACGCAAGTTCCGGACAGCGGCGGTTTCTCCGCCATCGGCGGCGCGAATAGCGTCACGCTCAACGGCGGCGCGACGCTCACTTTCGACGATCCAGGCAACAATCCGTTTCACCTCAACTCGATCAACCTCGGCTCCGCGCTCTCGACCCACGAGACGACACTGACGAACAACCTCACTGCGGGCGCGGCTGATACGATCAACGTCGTCACCTTCGGCCCGCAGGTGAACCGCCTCACCGGCACCGTGACCCACAATGGC
>JBBQYR010000086.1:0-18796 GCA_038208565.1 Chthoniobacterales bacterium | reverse complement strand
GAAAACACACCGGCGCACGACGCGCTGGCCTACCTCGCGGACCTCGCCAAACTCCAACTCACCTACAAGGAAGACGGCGCCTACTTCAGCCCGAAGAAGTAGTGGCGGCAGATTTTTTAACTCCGGGGGTGAGTTTGTGCTTCACAACACCACGCTGAACCGTAGTGTTCGCGCGAACATGAGCCTGACCTCCCGCCAGCAGGAAATCCTCGATTTCATCGAGCACGCGTTGACGACCAATGGCGTGAATCCCTCCACCCGCGAAATCCAGGAACACTTCGGCTTCGCCAGCCAGACCGCAGCGGTGAACCACCTGCGCGCCTTGGAAAAAAAGGGCGTGATCAAGCGTCAGCCGGGCAAAGCGCGGGCGGTCGCGCTGACTTCTCATTTGCAGCGCGAGGCGATCATCGATGTGCCGATCTACGGCTCGATTGCCGCCGGTTACGCCGAGACTGCGGAGCAGGAGACGCAGGGCACGGTGTCGATCGACACGGAGACGCTCGGCCTCGGGAAAGCCAAGCGCGTCTTTGCGCTGAAGGTGCGCGGGAATTCCATGATCGGTGCGGGGATCAATGACGGCGACCTCGTAGTGCTGGAGAATCGGGAGCCCATGCCCGGTGCGGTAGTGGCGGCATTGATCGATGGTGAGACGACGCTCAAGCGGCTCGTGCAGTCGCGCGGGCGCACTTATCTCAAGGCGGAGAACCCCGATTTCCCGGATCTGATTCCTACCGCGGATCTACAGGTGCAGGGCGTGATGGTCGCGCTCATCCGCAAGTTTCGGAACTAACAGAAGCTCGGCATGGTCGCGCTCATCATCGAGTTTAGCTGTGTCGTCGCCTGGTTCCTTTGGCTGCACCATCGGCAGGTCCGTGATCGCGAGCGCGCGCGCCGGGTGCCGCTGCGCCAGATGCGGCTGCCGCTCGAGGACGAAACCGAGAGTTGAAGATTGATCGCGCCGCCGCGCCTCGCCCAAGCTGCCCGCCTCGTGAAGCTCCTCCTCATCGATGGCCACTACTACGTTTACCGCTCCTTCTTCGCCATCCGTGAGCTGAGCAACTCGCAGGGCAAAGCGACCAACGCCATCTACGGCTTCATCAAGACGGTGCGCCGGATGGTCAAAGACCTCGCGCCCGATCGCGCCGCGGTCATCTGGGACCAAGGTCTGCCCAAGCGCCGGGTCGAGCTGCAGCCCGCCTACAAGCAGCAGCGCACGGAAATGCCCGAGCTGATGCGTCCGCAGCTCACGTTCATCCAGAAAGTTGTGCCGCTGCTCGGCTTCGCGAGCCTTTCGCTCCCGGATACCGAGGCCGATGACTTGATGGCGTCCTACGCCGTGGCGGCGCGGGATCGCGGCGACGAAGTGGTGCTCGCCACGAACGACAAGGATCTCTTCCAACTGGTGGACGACACCGTGAAGGTCTATTCGACAAACAAAACGGATCTTGCCGCGCCCTCCGACTCGTTTGCGCTGCTCGGCGCGGAGTCCGTGCGGAAAAAGTGGGGCGTCGAGCCGACACAGATCGGCGACGTGCTCGCGCTGATCGGCGATAGCGTGGACAACATCCCCGGAGTCGATGGCATCGGCCCGAAAGGCGCCGCAGCGCTGCTTACCGAGCACGGCTCGATCACCGCGCTGCTCGCGAGCCTCGAGGCCGTGAAGAGCGAGCGCACGCGGGGGAAGCTGAAAGCGGCGCGCGAACAGATCGAGCAGAACCGGGAAATGGTGCGGCTCGATCTCGACCTGCCGCTGCCCTTGCCGCTGGATGAACTCACCCTCCAGCCGCGCTTTCCTGAACTGATCGCGGAGCTCGAGTGGTGCGAGTTCAAGTCGCTCATGGCGGAGATCCGCGCGGACGCAGGAGCCGCGGCGCCACCCACCGCGAAAGCTCTGACACAAGGCGATCTCTTCGGCTGAAGCCGCCGGCGCTCGCTAGGTTTCGAGCTCGGCGTGAATCTTGATGAACTGGAGCAGATCGTGGCGTGTGACGATGCCGACGAGCTTCCCGTCTTCGACCACGGCGAGACGATTGAGCTCGGGAGCGAGGAGCATCTTCATCGCCCGCGTGGCCGATTGCTCGACGCCGATGCAAAGATCGTCGGCGCTCTGCTCGGCGACCACATCGCCGGCCGTGGTGTAGGGCCATTTTTCGCGCGGTAGTTCCTTGAGGAAATCGAGCCGCAGCAGCCCGCGAAATTCTCCCTCGGTGGAGCACACCGGATACGCGAGGTGATGCCCGGTCATGAAGAAGTCATCCACGGCGAGGCTGATGGGCACATGCTCGGGAATGACCACCGGATTGGCCGTCATGAGATCGCGGACCTTCACCCCGGCGAGCATCTCGCGCTGGAGCGCGTTGTAGTAGCCGCTCTCCGCCGCGCTTTTGAGGAAGAAGGCGATGAGGAAAAAGACGATGCCATTCCAAATCCCGCCGAGCACGAGATAGACGCCCCAGACGATGAGGATCCAGCTAAAGACGATGCCGATCCGCGAGGTGATGTAAGTCGCGTGCCGGAGCCGGCCGGTCTTCGCCCAGATCAGCGCGCGCAGGACGCGACCGCCATCGAGCGGATAGCCGGGGATCATGTTGAAGACGACGAGGACGAGATTGGTCTGCGCGAGCCAGAGACAGACGAGGTAGGTCGCCTGGACATCGAGCTTGGAAAACATCCACGCCAGCGCGCCGTAGAGGCCGGAGAGCAAGACACTCACCACCGGCCCGCCGAGGGCGATCTTCAGCTCGGATTTCGCGTCGTCGGGTTCGCGGGAAATCTCCGCGAGACCGCCGATGAAAAGCAGCGTGATCCGCGGCACGGGAATCCCGCAACGCTGGCTGACCAAGCTGTGGCCGAGTTCGTGGAGCAGGATGCTCAGGAAAAAGAGGAAGGCGGCGGTGCCTCCGAGCACGAAATAGCTGGAGGGCGAGAGGCCGGGCAACTCCTTCGGGAAGACTTCGCGCGCGAGGGTGTAGGTGACGATCGCGGCGATCAGGAACCACGAGGCATCGAGGTAAAACTCGATGCCGAAATACCGACCGATGAAAACGCCGGAGCGCCGTCGTCCGACGGGCTGGTCACTCATTGCGCGGCGCCGGGAGTGGGCGCGGGAACTGGAGGAGCGGGCGGTGGCGGCGTGCTGATGGGCGCCCAAGCGGCGATGACGACACCATCGAATAACTCGGTTGGAACGCGAAGACCGAGCGGCGATGGAAGGTCGAAGCTCGGACGTGTCGATTTTAACGACGCGAGAATGGTGGGCTCGGTGAGCGGCGGAGCGAAGACGAAGAAATGCATCGGGTGGAGAACTGTGCCGGTGAGGTGGTGCGTGAAGGGTTCACCGAAAGCCGAGCCGCGAGCTTGTGCGACGATCGAGGGATTCAGGCTGAATCCCTCGCGGAAAGTGACGATCGCTTCCGTGAGCGCGAGCGATGATTCCTGCACGCGGATGAAGCCGCCGCGGATGGTCGCTTCCCCGGTCACCTCGAGCGCCGTGCCGGTGCCGGCCAGGCGAAGGTTGGCGGCCAACGTCGCGGTGGTCGGCTCGGTGGATAGAGACTTCCACGAGAGAGGGACGGGCGCCTTCGTCAGCAAGGTGGTGTCAAATTTCCAGTCGATCCATGGCGCGACCGAAGTCGTCACAAACGCCGGAAGCTGGCCGATCCCGTCGCCGAGAAAGAGGGGCGTGAACTCCACTTCGGAAAGGGTGGGCGTCGTCGGCAGGAAGCGCGCGGAGAGCAGTTGGATTTCGCCCGTGACGCTCGCGGCGCTCACCGGGCCGGCGACCTGGACTTGACCGGAAACCTGTGCGACGAGGCTCGAAGCGGGTGTGGAGAAAAGGGGCAGGCGCGTGCCGGCGCTGGTGATCGTCATTTGCAGCGCGGGGTTGTGGAGGTCGGCGAAGTTCACCTGCCCGATGCCGGAATAAACGCCCGTCGGATGCTGCGCGGAGATGGTTTTCACAAGCATGCTCGCGCCGTCGAAAGTCGCGTCGCCTTCCACTTTCGTGAGTATTTCCCCGCTCCAGCCGAGCGGGATCTGCGCTTTACTCAGCGTCAACTTGCCGCTCGTCTTGAGTCCATTGAGTGGGCCTTCCGCGATGAAATTGCCGAGCACCACACCCTCGATCGGGAACTTCCAACCGGTGAGTAGCGAAGCCTCGCGCAGGCCGAGATTGTAGGCGGTGAGGTTCACTTTGGTGACCGTCTGGTCGTCGATCAGCTTGGCGAGCGTGGTGTTGGGCCAGGCATTCCACACGTCGAAGGGAAGCAGCGCATCGCCCTCCAGCCAGAGCGCCTGCTGGTGGTAGAGTTTGATGTCCTGGAAGCTTAGCGCCTTGTTGCCCACACCGACATTGGCGGTGAACGACGACGCGTCGTCCGAGAGCATGAAGCGGCTGAATTGCATGGTGCCGGGAGCGTAGGTGCCGTCGAGGTCGGCGTTGATCGGATGAAGCAAAGCCGCCGTCGTGCCGAGCGAGCGGAGTTTGCGCAGGCGCGCGGTGAACTTGCCGCTGTGCCCTTTCGCGGAACCTTCGCCGCTCCAGTCGATGTTCGCGCCCCCAGCGAGCGGCTCGGGCACGATCGGTTTTTGGAGCAGCGCGGCGTATTGCGCGAGGTCCTCGATCGAGGCGTGGATTTCGCCCCAGTACTGCTTGTCCCCGATGATGTTCACCACGCCGTGTCCGCGGAGGTAGTCGCCGTTGTTGAAGAGCGAGATATTGGTGAGCTGGAGTTCGTTGCCGGTGAGTTTCACGCCCGCGTGCAATTCCTCGATCGGGGCGTTGTGCCACTTGAGATGGGAGCCCGAGACGATGAGTTGGCCGTTGAACTGCTGGTCCTTGCCACGAATCGAGCCGTCGATGTTCGCCTTGCCCGCGGCAAATTTAAACTCCGGCAGCATCAGCGCGGAAAGTTCGGTGAGGTTGTCGATCTTCGCCGCGATATTCACGCTGAACTCCGATTGCCACCACGCCACGCCCGGCGTCGGCAGCGGCATTTCGCCGCTCAGGTTGAGCTGGTTGTGGCCCTGGGTCAGCGCAAACTCCGGCACCTGCACCCGCCCTTCCATGAGGCTGGCGCCAAAGACCAGCGCGTCCCATTGCCGCGAATCCCATTGAAAGTTCGTCGCTTCCAAACGCAGGCGTGCCGTCGCCCGGGCGATTTGCTGCGGCGGGCCGCGGAAGGTGAAGTAGCCGCCCTTGATCGTCCCGCCAGCCGCATCCGAAGCACCGAGGAAGGTCGCGAGTTTGGCCACCCCGATCTGCGAAAAATTGCCGGTCGCTTCAAAGGCAAACGGGCGTTCCTGCGAGAGCGTTTTGGCGGCGATGCGGATCTCGCCGCCGAAGGCCGCGAGGCGCATGTCGAGGTTCAGTTGCCCGCGAGCGAGTTTGTCCATCTCGGCTGAAAAGCTCTGGATCTGGACGTTGGGCTCGAGCGTGAGGTTGGCCAGTTCGACGCGAGTTTCCTGGAGCGCGGTGGTCGCGCGCACATCGCGAAAGGTGCGATTCAGCCACGGCTGTTTGATCGCGATTTGCCCGGCGCGAATCTTCCCCGGCGCGACTTTGCTGAGCGTAAATTCGGTGTCGGCGAGCCGTAGGTAGTCGCCGTTGCTTTGAAAAATGAAATCGACGCCGCGGGCCTCGATCAGCTCCGGTGCGGGAAAGGAGCCGCCGCGCGGGGAGGGGAGTTTGATGAAGGAAAGAGGCGGCGGCGCGGCGAATGGCGCGACCTCGGTGGGAAACTGAATTTTGCCGGTAAGTCCCTGGATGGTCAGGCGCTCAAACCAAGGGCCAGAGCTGCGCGGAAGGAGATTGCGCCAGGAAAAGACGGCCGTGGCGCTGGTCACTTCGAGCCGGGTGATCGGACCGCTGCCACTCTCGTACATCCACACCGAATTCCGCAGGACGAGCGGTTCGAGCAGGCTGCCGCCGACGCTGCCGATCTGCACGGAAACGCCCGTGCGCCATGCTTCGAGCGCAATCAATTGGCGAGCGACGAAGCGGAAGTAATTCGGCTCGAAGAGCGCTGCGATCGCGATGACGAGGAGGAAGACGGCCAAACGGACGGGGCGCAAGGGACGACGCGTGGGCGGGCGTTCGCGGACCGGGGTCTCGCGGGGCGGAGTGGACGAAAGTGAAGTGGATCGGCTCAAGGCAGGCGGGGCACGCTAGCGCGGGCTCGCGAAAAGGAAAGCCGCGAGCCACAGACGCATTCCGCGCCCGGATATTCGCGGCTAGTCGCCGAAGAGCGAGAGCTGGTTCGTCGGCACCCGGAAGGCGCTGGACGAAAGGTCGCCGAGTTCGCCGCGGAACCCCGCTTTGCGTTTGGCCATGGCAAAGAGCGCTCCGATCTGCTCAGCGAAGAAACCCTCGCCCTTCATCCGCGCGCCCCATTTGGCGTCGTAGAGTTTGCCCCCACGCATCGACTGAATCCGGCTCAGCACCTTGTCCTTGTGGCCCGGCGCGTGGCGGTCCAGCCATTCGATAAAGAGCGGCGCGACTGCCCAGGGCAGGCGCAGAACGGTATATGCCGCGGAACGCGCTCCCGCCTTGGCCGCCGCGCCGAGGAGTTCCGGGATTTCGTGGTCGGTCAGCCCGGGAATGATCGGTGCCATCATCACAAACACCGGAACTCCCGCGGCGCTCAGCTCCTCGACTGCGGCGAGCCGCCGGGCAGGCGTGGAAGCGCGCGGCTCCAGCGTCTTCGCGAGTTCGGCGTCGAGTGTGGTGATCGAGATGGCGACCTGCGTGGCGTTCACTTTGGCGAGCGAGGAGAGATGGTCGATGTCGCGGGTGACGAGGTGGTTTTTGGTGATGATGGCGACCGGGTTACGAAATTCGGCGAGCACTTCGAGGCAGCCACGCGTGAGCTGCAGGCGGCGTTCCACGGGCTGATAGCTGTCGGTGATCGCGCTCATGGTCAGCGGCTGCGGCACCCAGCTTTTCCGCGAAAGCTCGGCCCGGAGCAGCTCCGGTGCTTTTTCCTTCACGACGATCTTGCTCTCGAAATCGAGCCCGGCGGAGAAGCCGAGGTATTCGTGATACGGGCGGGCGAAGCAGTAGGCGCAGCCGTGCTCGCAGCCGCGGTAGGGGTTCAGGCTCGCCCGGAAGGGGATGTCCGGGGAATCGTTGTAGGTGATGATCGATTGCGTGCCGTCGCGGAGAAATTGCGTGCGCGGCAGGATGGGCTCGCCGTCGTCGTCGATCAGCGCTTCCGGATCGAGTTCGACCGTGAGTTTTTCGAAACGGTTGTGCGGATTCGAAGCGGAACCTCTTCCACCCGGCGCGGCGATGGTGGGTTTGAACGGCATGTGTTCAGGAGAACATTCTTTCCTTTCCAGCGCCAGCGCGGGTCTGCGTTAAAAATACGCGGGCTCCTGTCCCGGCTTCCACTTGATGTTGCAGCCGATGCTCGGCTTTTGGTCGGGGCTGACGAATCCTCCGCTGAGGATCGCGTCGATCGCTGCGCGCAGGTCCGCGCCATTCAAGACACCGGCCCCCGGACGATCCGGTCCACGACCGGGGCGCGAGTTGTCGAGCTGGCCTCGGTAGGCGAGCCGGCGGGCGCTATCGAACAGGAAAAAGTCCGGCGTGCAGGCGGCGGTATAGGCTTTGGCGACCGCTTGCGATTCGTCGTAGAGGAAGGGAAACGTCCAGCCGGCGGCCCGCGCCATCGCCGCACTGGGCTCGGGGGCGTCCTGCGGATATTGCGCCGCGTCGTTGGCCGTGATGGCGACGATCCCGAAGCTGCGCCCGGCGTAGTCGGCTGCGAGGCGAGCGAGCTCGGTTTGCACGTGAACCACGTACGGGCAATGCGCGCAGACGAACATCACCAGCAACGCTTTGTCTTCCGCGAAATCGGCGAGCGACACGATTTCACCGGTAGCGACAGCGGGCAGCGAAAAGTCGGGAGCGGATGTGGCGAGGGCGAGCATGGTAGATGGGACGGCCATGCGGGCAGCATCGCCGGGCCTGCTCTCCGGCTCAATCACAAGCTGCCGGGGAGCGCATTTCGCGCGCGTGTTGGGGATTGAATGTTGCGGCAGACCTGCGGATTCTTCCGACCCGCTGCGGCGGGTTTTCTCCCTCACCCCATGCCCACCACCGTCCTCCGCCTGTCCTGCCCCGACCGCGTCGGTCTGCTCTCCCACATCTCCGGCTTCATCGCGCAGCACGGCGGCAATCTCGTGGAGGTTCACCAATTCACCGATCCATCCGCTGGCTGGTTTTTCACGCGGATGGAAATCGAAACGCGCACGCTGACGACCGACTTGCCG
Organism: Chthoniobacterales bacterium; assembly: GCA_038208565.1. GTDB lineage: Bacteria > Verrucomicrobiota > Verrucomicrobiia > Chthoniobacterales > Chthoniobacteraceae > Chthoniobacter. The sequence continues at coordinate 10,522 of JBBQYR010000086.1, read as the reverse complement.
GCGTTACGCGCGGCCTTCGCGCCGGTCGCGGCGGAGCTGCAGGCCGAGTGGACGATCCGCTCCGCATCGAGCCGGATGAAAGTGGTCGTGATGGTGAGCAAGCTCGGCCATTGCCTCGCCGACCTGCTCTGGCGCTGGCGCTCGGGCGAGTTGGATTGCGAGATCGTCGCGGTCATCTCGAATCACGAAGACCTGCGGTCCACGGTCGAACGCGAGCATCTCGAGTTTTGCTATCTTCCAGTGGCGCCGGACGAAAAACCGGCGGCGTTTGCCAATATCGCGGAAGTGCTGCGCTTCATTCAGCCGGACCTCGTGGTCCTCGCGCGCTACATGCAGATCATTCCCGCGGCGCTCTGCGAAGAGTTCTTCGGCAAGATCATCAATATCCACCACTCGTTCCTGCCGTCGTTCGTGGGTGCGAATCCTTATCAGCGCGCCTACCAGCGCGGGGTGAAATTGATCGGCGCCACCTGCCACTACGTCACCGCGGAACTCGATGCCGGGCCGATCATCGACCAGGAGGTGATCCGCGTGGAGCACTTCCACTCGCCCGACGATCTCATGCGGCTCGGCCGCGACTGCGAACGGCTCGCGCTCGCCCGCAGCGTGCGCTGGCATCTGGCGGATCGCGTCTTGATGCACGGCAATCGAGCAATCGTCTTCCGCGACTAGCGGCACACTTTCGCCGCAAAAAGAAACACCCGCGGCCGAAACCGCGGGCGTCGCTGGCAATCAGCTGTTGCTTGAAGTCAGAGCCGCTCGACTTCGGCGCGGATGTCATCCTTGGATTTACCAAGGCGTTTTTGCAGGCGCCCGAGAAGTTCCTCCTCCTTGCCTGCGGCAAAGACGAGATCGTCGTCGGTCAACTGCCCATACTTCTGCTTCAGCTTGCCTTTGATTTCGTTCCAGTGGCCTTTGAGGTTGAGCGTAGTCATACCTCTGAATCGCCCTCGGCGGGGCCGACGGATGTGCCGCCGGGAGGCTCGGCGTAAAGGTGCCCGCACTTTTCCCTCGCATCTTCCGCGTCCGCGAGAAAAGTGTGCGCACGCGCGGAGCATTCTCTTGTGCGAATCCCCCTCGACCCGCCTGTGGAATACAACGTCCAACCTGAAGATCCGCTGCTCCAGAACTGCCCCGATTGCGGCACCGCGATGGATGTCACCGAAGTGGAACCGCTCTCGGCCGTGGTCTGCCCAAACTGCGGCGCGCCATCGGTAATCGCCGCGACCATCGACCACTTTGCATTGCAGGAAGTGCTCGGCCACGGCGGCATGGGCGCGGTTTACAAGGCGCACGACACTTCGCTGGATCGGATGGTGGCGCTGAAGCTTCTGCGCAAGAGCAGCGGCAGCCCCGATCAGATTAAGCAGCTCGAAACTGAGGCTGCGATTACTGCGTCGATTAACCACCCGCACGTCGTCCGCGTTTACAGCACCGGCACGGATCACGGACGCTTTTATATCGCGATGGAATTGGTGGAGAAGGGGACGCTTGATCGGCTGATTGAGCTGCAGGGACGCGTGGCCGAGGCGCAGGTGCTCGATGTCGGCATCCAGATCGCCAGCGGCCTGCGCGCTGCCCAGAACGCGGGGCTGATTCACCGCGATGTGAAGCCGGGCAACATCCTCTTCGCCGACGCGCACACCTCTAAGATCGTGGACTTCGGCCTCGCCATTTTTGCCGAGGACGAGGCGAAAGTGCGTGGCGAAATCTGGGGCACGCCGTACTACGTCGCGCCCGAAAAGCTGGACCAGAAGCCAGAGGATTTCCGCAGCGATATCTACTCGCTCGGCGGCACGCTCTTTCACGCGCTGGCCGGGCGCCCGCCGTTTGAGGCCGAGAATGCTTCGATGGTCGCGCTCAAACACCTCAAGAGTCAGGCCGTGAGCTTGCAGGCGTTTGCTCCGCATATTTCGAGCAACACGGCTTACGTCATCAATCGCACGCTGAACAAGGACCCCGCGCAGCGCTACCAGAGCTACGACGAACTCATCGAGCATCTCGAATACGCGCGCGCCGAACTCCAGGCCGGTAAGACGGGCAACAACCGCGTCGTGATGGAGACGGAGGAGGACAAGAAGGCGATGGGCTGGGTGGTCCTCGCGCTCATCGGCGTTATCTTCCTGCTCGGCGTCACCGTCTTTTTCATGCGTGATCGCATTTTCTCCGGCGGCGCAGCAGCGGCGGCCGAGGAAGCGGCCAACAACGGCGCTGTCATGTTTCCCTACGCTTTTGAAAAACTCGCGGACGGGCGCCCCACCGAGGCTGCGGAGGCGCTCGCCAAAGTCATCGCGCAAAAGCCGCCGCAGCCCCGCCTCAACTGGGCCAGCCTGTTCGAGGGCCTCGCGCTGCTTGTCGCGGATCGTCGCAGCGATGCCAGTGCCGTCTTTGCCAAGGTGGAAAATCGCGGACCTTATTCCAAGAAGGACGCGGACAAGGAACTCGCGGGTTTCTTCGTCGAAGTTGCCCGGCGGATGCAAGGCGACGGACCGATCGACCCGGACGATGTGAAAGTGGGAAACGCGGCTGGCTTCCAAGCCGTCGGCCCCTTTTTCTATGGGCTGAAGAACTGGCAGATCGGGCGCTTTGACGACAGCGTGAAACTGCTGCGCCAGTTTCGGCAGAGCAGCCCGATGGGCAAGGACGCGTGGATCGGGGAACTGAAACCCATCGCCGCTGCTTATCTCGATCAATACACGGCCTTCGAGATGGCAGTGGATCGCGCCAAGACAGCCAAGACCCTCGAGCAGAAAAAAGCCGCCCTCGTCAGCCTCAAAGCCATCAAAGCTCCGCTGGCTGCGAAGGTTCAGGATCTCACCAACAAGGCCTCGACCGAAGTCGCCGTTCTGGAAAAAGAGCGCGCGGCGCTTTGGGCGGCGGGCAAAGTGCCGGACGGCCGCTACCGCCTCGTAAATCGCAAGACCGGCAAAGCGATCGACGTTGCGGGCCGATCGAAGGAAGACGGCGGCAAATTGACGCAATTTCAGTATGGCGGGCAGCCGAACCAGCAGTGGAACATCAGCGCTCTCGGTGGCGACTTCTACCTGCTCGTCGGCGTGGAAAGCGGGAAGGCGATCAACGTGCCACAGGGCACGACCGAGGACGGCGTCGCCCTCCTGCAGGGCAACGTGAACAAAGGCCCGACGCAGAAATGGAAGATCGAGCGCATCGAGAACGGCATCTACAAGCTCACGGCGGAAGTCAGCGGCAAAGTAATCACCGTCACAGCCGATGCCAACAGCAGCGCTATCGTGCAACGGGCCTACAGCGGCGCGCACGAGCAGCAGTGGAAAATCGAGTCGCCGTAATCGACGCGAGTTTCCGCTTTTCACGCGCCGGGAGCCCCTCTAGTTTTCCTGCCTCACGCACTCGTAGCTCAACTGGATAGAGCGCCGCCCTCCGAAGGCGGAGGTTGTGGGTTCGACCCCCGCCGAGTGCAGGTTTTCCTTCAAGTTTAGCTGCGGAGAGGTTGGTTTTGCGAGCGCGTGCAGGGGGTTCGCTACAGCGGCATCCGCTTTGGGTGGAGTAATGTCCAGGCACGGGGGAGGAGGAAGAGGGAGATGAGCGCGTCGATGAGTAGCCCGAGGGCGCAGGTTTGGCCGAGGTTGGCGAGGCCCACGTTGTTGGCCCAACTGATCGTGCCGAAGCCGGCGGAGGCGGAGAGGACGCAGAGGCAGATGACGAGACCGAGTTCGCGCTGGGCGGCGGGGGCGTCGCCGCCATTCCGCTGGAGCGCAAGCAGGAGCAGGATGCTGTAGTCGGTGCCGGTGCCAAGCAGGAGGAGGAGGGCGGCGAGGTTGAAGAAGTTCCACGTCATGCCGAGGAGCGACATGGCGCCGGCGAGACAGACGAGCACGAGGCTGGTGGTGACGACGAAGAGGGCGACGGCGCGGACATTGCGGAAACCAATCCCGACGATGACGAGGTAGATGGCGCCGAGGGTGGCGATGACGCGGACGAATTCCTGCGGGATGACGCGCTTGAGTTCGCGCCCGAGCTGGCCCCAGCTCACGAGCCACGCGCCCGGACGCTGCACGGCCGCGGTGACGGCGTCCTCGTGTCCGGCGATCGGCTGGACCATGCCCATGGCGAGGACCTGGTCGGGATTGCGGCTGGCGACGCGGCGCAGGATCCAGCGGCTGGTTTCATTGGTCGGCCAGATCGGAGGGGCGTCGGTGGACCACGCGGACCACTGGCGCAGGATGGCGTCGGTCAGGGCAAAGGCTTCGTCCTTGAATCCGGCGTCGAGCACGGCCTGCTTGAGACGCGGGAGGTCCGTGGCAAGTGGCGAGAGGAGGGGAAGATTGGTGCGCTGGTTTTCGCCGACCGGCCAGACCGGGAGCGCGGTGCGGAAGCCTTTCACTTCGCCACGTTTTTTGGCAGCGGCGAGTTCGCCCTCGGCAGCTTGCAGGCGGGTCAGGGTCTCGGCTTCGTCTTTCCCGGAGACGATGAGGCTGAGCACATTGCGGTCGTCGATGAGCCGGGCCTGGAGGCGTTCGAGCGCGGTGTAGGCGTCGCTCTTGCGCGGCCGCAGAGTGCGCGCGGAGAAATCGACTTGCGGCACGCCGAGGATGAAGAGCGCGCCAACGAGCACGACGACGAGTGCGAGGGTGAACCACGCGCCGGCGTTGAGAAACCGCGGCGAGGCGAAGAGACGTTCGATGACGGATTCGTGGTGCGGCGCGGCGCTGCGCCGGAAGCGCATGGTGAGCGGGGCGAAAACGGTGAGCATGACGATGGCGCCGATGACCACGCCGATGCCGACGAGATTCCCGAGCTGCGAGAGGCCGGGCAGGCTGCTGAGATTGAGCGCAAAGAAAACGGCGGCGGTGCTCGTTGCGGTCCAGGCGATGTTTTGAAAGCACTCCTTCTGCAGCTCGCGAACGCTGCCGGTGTGCCCGAGCGAACGCTGATAGACGAAGTAGCCGTAGTCCACGCTCAGCCCGATCATGATGGCCGCGCAGCCGACGCCGATGACGGTGAGCTCGCTGAGGAAAAGACCGGCGGTGGCGAGCGTGAGCGTGAAGATGAGCAGGAGCATGCCCTGCAACTGCATGAGCGGGCGGGCGCGCCGGTAGCAGAGCCAGAAAACGAGGGCGATGATGACGAGCGTGACGAAGCCCGAGGATTGCATGTCCCACTCCATGCTGCCGGAGATGTCGGCGACAAACGCGGGCTCGCCGGTGAAACCGAGCGTGACGCCGGCGGGGAGCTTCACGTCCGCTGCGGCGCCGCGGATGGACTGCAGCCAGGCGATGTTCTCCTTGTAATTGGCAAAGGGTTTGGCGCTTTCGAGATAGACGACGCGGAAGGTGCCGTCGGCGGAGGAAAACTCGGACTGCTGCGTGCCGGACATGAGCCCCGAGGTGGACATGGCGCCGGCGAGATTGAAGGGATCGTAACTGAGCAGTGCGACCTCCTGCGGGGAGATGGATTCGGTGAGCTTTTCGATCGAGGCCTGGAGCGTCGCAGCGGCTTTGTCGGGGCCGAGCCCGGCGACGATCTCGCGCACTTTTTCGGGCGGCTGATTGAGCAGCATGAAGGCGAAAAGCTCGGCGATGTCGGCGGGGTTTTTTTCCCACGGCGCACGGGCGACGGCGCGTTTCACGAGATCGGGCCGCGTGCCGAAGTGCGCGGCCAGCGCTTCCGCCGCTGCGTCGGCGGCCTCGGGCGACGCGCACTCGACGGTGACGATCAGCTCATTCGGCTGCGCGAAGTGCTTGAGGAAAAGCGAGAGGCCTTCGACCTGCGGGAGGTGCGTCGGCAGCATCTTGAGGATCTCGACATTGAAGCTGATGCGCGAGAGCCCAGCGCCGACGAAGGCCGCCGCGAGCACGGCGAGGAGGATCCAGCGAATCTTCGAACGCATACCTCGCGGGATGTCGCCCTAGTTCTTCTCCTCGGCGACGTCGATGCCCGTGAGGTCGTAGTCGAAGGTGCGCCGGTCGATTTTGGAATTGAGCCGGACATTGGTGAAGTCGTTGCGCATCGAGGAGCCGTCGCGGGTGACCATCTCGAAGGAGATGAGGTGGCCGGACTTGGTGTCGAAAGTGATCTTCAGCGCGGAGAGGAATCTTCGCGCTTGCGCGTCGCGGGGCAGGAGTTCGAGGTGGCAGTGAGTGCCCTCGGTTTTCACGGACAGGATCTCGAACTTTTTCTGGAACTCGGCAAAGTCGCTGGCCAGCGGGAACTCCATCATCGCGAAGCCTTTCGCGCCGCCTTCGGGACCGATGTTTCCGGCGGAAAGGCGCTGGGCTTTTTTCTTGGCGGGTTGCACGAGGAGATAGGTGTCGCCTTTGCGCAGGACGATGGTCTTCGCGGGATCACCGAGTTCCCAGCGGAGGGAATTCGGGGTGCTGAACCAGACGCGGCCAGGGACGACGACCGGGCTGCGAAGGGCGCGGAGGGCGCGGGTCTGAGTGAAGTCGGCCTGCACGGTGCGGAACTCGTCCTGCCGGGCGATCCATTTTTTCACCGGCGCGAGGTCGAGTGGCTCTGCGGCACCGGTCGGGAGCGTGAGGCACAAGCAGGCGAAAAAAAGCAGAGGGCGCATCGGTAAGAGCGGACCTTCCGACGGGACGAGGCGTGGGCGCAATCGAAATAATTTCAGTTGGCGCGGGGCGGGTGTGAGCACAGATTCGCTTCACATGAACTACGACGTCGTGATCATCGGTGGCTCGCTCTCGGGCGCCGCATCCGCCACGCTGCTGCTCCGGGAATGCCCCGATCTGCGCGTGGCCGTGATCGAGCGCGCGCCGCATTTCACCCGGCGGGTGGGCGAGGCGACCGTAGAGATCAGCGGCTTTTTCCTCGGGCGCGTGCTCGGGCTCACACAGCACCTGAATGAGTGCCATCTGGTGAAGCAGGGGATGCGTTTTTGGTTTGCGAACGACGAGACGCAGACGCTCGCCGACTCGAGCGAGATCGGGCCGAAATATCACGTGCGGCTACCGTCGTGGCAGCTCGATCGGGCGGTGGTGGATGAGGAAGTGTTGCGCCGCGCGGTGGCGCTGGGCGCGGAGTTGAAGCGACCCGCGCAAGTGACCGGCGTGCGCCTTTCACCCGGTGGCGAGCAGGAGATCGATGTGAAAATGGGCGACAGCACGGAGACGCTGCGTAGCCGGTGGGTGATCGATGCCTCGGGCGTCGCGGCGATCCTCGCGCGGCAGGAAGGCTGGCACACGCCGAACACCGCGCACCCGACGGCGTCGGCCTGGGCGCGCTGGCGTGGCGTGAAGGATTGGGATGGACGCGAGCTCGCGGGAAAATTTCCGGAGTGGTCGAACAGATGTCTCGGCTCGCGCAATACGGCGACGAATCACATCGTCGGCGACGGCTGGTGGAGCTGGTGGATTCCGCTGAAAGGCGGCGACGTGAGTGTCGGCGTGGTCTTCGACCAGCGGCTCGTGTCTTTCCCACAAGGCGAGGCCAAGCTCGGCGATCGGCTGCGCGAGTTTTTGGAGCGGCATCCCGCGGCGAAGGAGATGCTCGCCGATGCCGAGTGGGTCGAAGGCGACGCGCATTGGCGGAAGAACCTCGCCTACTCCAGCACGACTTTTGCGGGCGACGGCTTTGCGTTGGTCGGCGATGCCGCGGCGTTCCTCGACCCGCTCTACAGCCCAGGGATGGATTGGATTTCTTTCACGACGACGGCGACCACCGCGCTGATCGCGGCCCAGCATCGCGGCGAACCGCTGGCGCCCTTGATCGCGAAGCACAACGCCGCTTATTCGCAGAGCTACCGGTGCTGGTTCGAGGCGATCTACCGCGACAAGTATCACTACCTCGGCGAGTTCGATCTCATGCAGATCGCCTTCCGGCTCGACCTCGGTCTCTACTACCTCGGGATCGTTTCCCAGCCGTTCAAGTTTGGGGCGAAGTCGCTGGCGATCCCGCCTTTCTCCGTGCCGGTCTCAAAGCCGGTGCATCGGCTGATGCGCTTCTACAACAGCCGCTTCGCCGCGATGGGACGCGTGCGGCGCGAGCGCGGTGTCTTGGGAAAGAGCAACTCGGCGCACCAGTACCTTTTCCAGAGCTTCTCGATCAGCCCAAAGGATCTTCCTCGCGTGCTCGCAGCCGCGGTGGGCTGGCTGCAGCTGGAACTCACGGAAGGCTGGCGGAGCTGGTTCGCGCGCCCGGTGGAAAAGAAGGCGCGGGCGAACGTCGCGGCGGGTGTCGGTGGAACGCCGAAGGTCGTCGGCGCGTAAGGCGTAAGGCGCGGCGCCGGGCAAACTGCTTGCCACGTCCAGTCATGCCGCGAAGAATCCCCCGACCGTGAAATTGATCGATCGTTATGTCGGCTGGCAGTTGCTCGTCACCGCGACGCTGGCCGTGACCGTGCTCAGCGTCGTGCTCGTGCTGGGCAATGTCTTCAAGCAGCTCCTCGAACTGCTCGTGAAGAACGACACGCCGCTGGAACTCGTCCTCAGTTTCCTCTCCTACATCCTGCCGTTCTCGCTCTCGTTCACGATTCCGTGGGGCTTTCTCACGGCCGTGCTGCTCGTCTTCGGCAGGCTATCCGCGGAAAACGAGCTCATCGCGTTTCGCGCCAACGGAGTGAGCATTCCGCGCGTCTGTCTTTCCGCGCTCGTGCTCGCCGTCGGCTGCGTCGGCATTTGTTTCTGGATCAACATCGAGGTCGCGCCGCGGGCGCAGGCCAAGATGAAAGAAGCGCTCTACGACATCGCGACGAGCAACCCGTTGGCGATGTTCGGCAGCGACAAGGTGATCGACGCTTTCCCGGGGAATAAAATCTACGTCGAGAAGAACGAGGGCGCGGAGTTGTTCAACCTGCTCGTTTACAAGCTGAACGAAGACTCCGAGCCGGTGCAGGTCATCTTCGCCCATCGCGGCCTCCTCGAGACGAATCGCGAGAAGAAGGAAATCCTGCTGCACATCTTCGACGCCCGCTACGAGCAGCGCGACGACGAGGACGTGGAGAACCTGATGAAGATCAAGCAGGGGATCACGATGCAGGAAACGACGCTGCCCATTTCCCTCTCGGCGCTGCAGGAGAAGCGCGGGAAGGGTATCGGAAGCATGACCGCCGCCGAGCTCCTCGACCGGCTCAATGCTGAGGAACGCGAGGCCCAGCAGTCGGACAAAGAACGTGCCGCCCGCATCTCTGCGGCCAAGACCGAGATGAGCAAACGCTTCTCCTTCTCGCTGGCCTCCTTCGCCTTCGCGCTGATCGGCGTGCCGCTGGCCATCACCGCGCACCGCAAGGAAACCTCCGTCGGTTTCCTCATGAGCCTCATCGTGGCGGTGACCTACTTCTTTTTCATCATCATCGCCAACGGCGTCCGCGAGAACCCGGCCTGGTATCCGCACCTGCTTATGTGGGTGCCCAACGTCCTCTGTCTCGGGCTGGGCGGCTGGCTGTTCCTGCGCATGAGCCGCCGGTAAAAGGCCGGTTAAAGTTTTCCTTTCGGCGGTGGCGAAGGGGGGATACAAATGACGGGTAAACCGGAGTCTTTATATGAGGAAAGAAACCCAGACGGAGCGAATCAGAGTCGCGTGTCTCAAGGAGTTGGATGCCTTGGTCGGGAAACACGTGACCAAGGAAACCCCCCAGACCTTTTGGGAGGAGCAGCAGGTCTGTCTCCGGTTCGATACGCTGGAGGAAGCGCTGGAGGCGATGCGTGATCCATTTTTTCAGGAGTTCATTCCCAAGGATGCGCGCCCCCAGAGCGCGCTGACCGAGGTGCAGGAGTTCCGGCCGTACTCGTCCGACCTGACCGTTGCTTGGGAAGTCGTCGAGCAGCTCGGCAGCGCAGTCGATGAGTTCCACGTGCGCCGCGTGGACGGGCACTGGATCGCGGCGTTTGGGGATCACCCGACGGCGGATTCGCGTTCGGCGGCGGTGGCGATCTGCCTCGCAGGATTGCGCGCCCAGGGAATCGAAGTGGAGCTGGTCGCGGACTGGAAGCCCGCCTCGCCGAAGAGCCGCGCGGCGTAGGCCGGGAGCTAGCTGCGCGCGCTGAGGATGCGGCGCGTTTCGTTCAGCACCACGCCTTGAAAACGCATCTTGAGCGCCTCGGGGGTGGGTGAATTGGCGAGCGCTTCCTCCTTCGAGATCGTGCCGTTTTTCGCGAGTGCGTAGAGCGCATGGTCGAAAGTCAGCATGCCATCGCCCTCGCCGAGCTCGATCGCCGCGGGCAGTTTTTCGAGGTTGCCGCCGTGGATCAGCTTCTGCACCGCGCCGTTGTTGATCAGCACTTCCAAAGCCGGGTAAACCTCGCCGGCCAGGGTATTCACCAGCCGCTGACAGACCACCGAATGCAGGGTATTGGCGAGCTGCTGACGCGCGGGCTCGCGGTCGGTGCCGGGGAAAAATTCGAGGATACGCTGCACGGATTTCGCCGCGTCCACGGTGTGCAAAGTAGCGATCACCAGATGACCGATATTCGCCGCGCTGATCGCCGCGGCCACGCTCGCCGCGTCGCGCATTTCCCCGATCACGATCACATCCGGGTCCTGCCGCAGCACGTTCTTGAGTCCGCTACCGAAGCTCGCCGTGTCG
>JBBQYR010000085.1:0-18806 GCA_038208565.1 Chthoniobacterales bacterium | reverse complement strand
ACAAGACTGGTCGGGTCAAAGTTGGAGAAACAAGTGAAAGCTTTGGAGATACACCGGATCCCCCGGTTACATTTAGAGTAATGAACCCAACCGGATCAGTCGAAGCCGTCTGGGCGTTGGCTCCAGGGAGGAGGATTGCCGTGCTGAGGATCGCGAGGGCGCTGAGGATTCTGGAATGGATCGTTTTCATGACGTTGGCTTTTAGAGCAGAAAGTCTGCGAGGTGTGAGCTTTGAATCAGGTTGTTCTATTTGATTGGTGATGGCGACACAAGTTTCGTGAACTTCTCGTGAACACCAAGTGACAAGGGGGATATGAAACTTTTATTACGTGTCGGGCTCGGAGTGTCAAGAAACCAAGTGCGGTCTTTTGCATTTTCCGGCTGGCGGATCGTTGAACCGTTCATCCCGGCCCGGCTCTGGCTGGCCGCCATGGTGGCTCCATTTACCTTGATCGTCGGCCCGACGAATTCTGCCGCTCCTGACATGCACTCTGGAGCGGCGCATTCCAGGGTGCCGGGAGACTCTGCGGTTCCGACGCTCACCCCCCCCGGCGCCCTGAAGTGCGCCGTTCCGTCCAGCCTCCTCTCTCCGTCATGACGAAAGTTCACGACGCGCTCCGGGTAGTCACCGAGCGAGTTCTCCCCCACTTTTTTTGAGGCTGCGGGCGGCGGGTCGGGCCCCGCCCTTGGGTGCGCCGTGCGCCTGCATCATGGGTGCAGAGTTCGCCGACGGGTGATCCGCGCGATTTTACCTCACAGGATGGATCGTCACTAAAAAAGGACCACGGGGGACACGGAGAACACGGGGTTTTAAGCCAATCTCCCCGTGGCCCCTGTGCTCCCCGTGGTTAAAACGACTTCGGACCCCGCGCCCGCTGCGTTGTTCAGTAGGCCGGCGAATGCCCATAAAACCAAAAAACGACGCGCCACCGACGGGTCCACAGACCGCCGACGGCGCGCCGCTCCTGTTGCAGAAGATGGTGGCGCCTTACGCGGCTCCGCTGGCGGCTTCGAGCGATTCGCTGTGCAGATTGCCACTCTTGCCGAAAGTCTCGGCGACGCTCGGCACATTTGCTTGAGAGCTGCTGAGAACGTCCCGGTCGTCGCCATTCGGCCCGCTGTCGCGAGTGCTGAACTTCACGCCGACGAGCTTCGAGACGCCGTGCTCTTCCATGGTCACTCCGTAGAGCGCATCGGCGCGGGCGATGGTGCGCTTGTGGTGAGAGATGACGATGAACTGCGACTGGTCGACGAAGCGGTCGAGGATCTTGATGAAGCGGTTGATGTTCGATTCGTCGAGCGGCGCGTCCATTTCATCGAGCACGCAGAACGGCGACGGCTTCACCATGTAGATGGAGAAGAGCAGCGCGACGGCGGTCATGGTGCGCTCGCCGCCGGAGAGGAGCGTGATGCTGGTCAGTTGCTTACCCGGCGGTTTGGCGATGATCTCGATGCCGCTTTCGAGCGGGTCGCTTTCGTCGGTCAGGAGGAGGTTCGCTTTGCCGCCACCGAAAAGCTCGACGAACATCTCGGAGAAGTTCACGCGGATCTTCTCGAAGGTCTCGGCGAAGAGCGTCCTGGTCGTCAGGTTGATTTTGGTGATGACGTCGAGCAGTTCGGCCTTGGAGTTTTCGAGGTCGGTATTCTGCTGTTCGAGGAAGGTGTGGCGCTGCTCGAGTTCGTCGTATTCCTGGATGGCGTCGAGGTTGACCGGACCCATGGAATCGATGCGCTGGTCGAGTTCGCGGACGACCGATTCCACGCGGTCCCAATCGATCGCGAAAGCATCTTCCGGCGCGATCTCGGACGCCGTCTCCGCTTCATCGCTCGCCGACAAGGTACTGGCGGCGAGTTCTTCGGATTCGCCTTCACTGCTCGCCGCCGCCCGCTGAGCGCGCTTGGCTTGGTCGCGAATGGCGACGCGCAGACCGTGGAGATCGCGCTCAAAGGTCGTGAGGTCGATCTGGTAGCGCTTCTGGATGTGCTCGCTGATCGCGGTGAGCTTCATCTCGTACTGCGATTTTCGGACTTCGTGGCGGCTGCGCTGGTCATGCGCTTCGCTGAGTTGGTGACGGAGGACGCGCAGGCCGTTGGCCAATTCCTCGACTGACGCGGCGATGCCGGAACGCTCTTCGATCAAGGCGGCAACGGCGCTCTCCCCTTCCCCGACCTGTTCGCGGAGGCGTTCGAGATTGGCTTCGATCTCGGCGTTTTCCGCGATCGTGGAATCGGCGCGTTGCTCGTAGCTGACGATGTCCTGCTGGCGTTGGGCGATGAGTTCGCTGAGCTCCACGAGCCGCGCTTCCATCGGCTGGCGCTGATGGTGGAGCGACGAATGGCGCTGGCGCTCGGTCGCGACTTTGACGCGCAGTTCGTTGAGCTCGCTGGAGAGTTCGCCTTCGCGGGCGCGCAGGATTTCGAGTTCATTCACGGCTTCGGCGCGGCGCACTTGCAAGGCTTCGAGCTGGCTGAGTTGCTCGGCGATTTCGGCTTCGATGCCGCCGACGCGTTCCGATGCCTCGCGGTGACGGACTTCGCTGCTCGCGCGTTCGCCTTCGAGGTTCTGCTGCTTGCGTTCGGTCTCGCGCGCCTCGCGTTCGATCATCGCGAGCTGATTGCGTAGCGTGGAGACGTGCAGCGTGGCGTTCTGCTTTTCCTCACGCGCTTCGTCGAGGCGGGCCTGACTCATTTCAATCTCGGCGGCGAGGTCGTTGCGGCGCTGGCTGATGCCGTCGATCTGCTGCTGGAGCTGCGCGGCTTCGGCTTCGAGATCGTGGATCTGGTTCTTGCGCTGAAGCACGGAGTTCGAGGCTTCGCCGGTGGTGCCGCCATTGAGGATGCCATCGCGGGTAAGCACCTCACCAGCGAGCGTGACGATCATCGAGCCGCGCTGCGGGAAGAGGAGGAGCGCCGTGGCGAGGTCGGGCACGAGCATGGTGTGATTGATGAGCCGCTCGATGAGTCGCTGCACCTCGGGCTGTGGGGAGATCTTGTTGATCAGCCAATCGATCGCGCCTTCGGGCAACGTGAGGGTTTCCGAGGAATGCTCGAAGTGGCGGTCGAGTTCGCGGAGGGCGAGCGAAGCTTTGCCGAGTTTCTGCGAGGTCAGCGTCTTGATCACCGACTCGGCGACCATCGCGTCTTTCATGACGATCGCCTGGAGGTTGGCGCCGAGCGCGGCTTCCACGGCGGAGACGAATTCCGGCGCGACTTCGATGAACTGCGCGAGCGCACCGAGCACCGACGGCTTGAAGAAATCAGGATTGTCGAGGCCGCGGAGCACCGCCTGCGTGCCTTCGGAGAAACCTTCGCCGTCTTCGACGAGGTGCCGCAGGACTTCGAGTTTAGATTCGCGCTCCGAGTGCGCCCGCTGGGCGTCACGGAGTTCACGGTCGACGCCGACGAGCGCGGCTTGCGAATCGCGGAGCTGCTGCTCGGCGTCGGCGAGCGCGGCGGTGCGGATCTCGAGATCGGCAATACTCCGATCGAGTTCGGCCTGCGTGTCGCGGAGGTTGTCGGTGAATTGCGCGAAGGCGAACGTGAGCTGGTCGAGCTCGCCAGTGAGCACACTCAACCGCGCCTCGGCGTGATCGCGCTGCTGGCCGATGCTCGCCATTTGCCCGCGCAACCCGCTCACGCGGCTCTCAATGCGTGCGGCGTCATTGGCCACACCGCTGATCGTCCGCTCGGCTTCCTGCCGCTGGCCGGTGAGCGCGGCGACAGACGCCTGCTTCTCTTCCATGACGCGCAGCTCGCTGGCCAGCAGTGTCGTGATCTGCTCGAGTTCCGTGTCGGTATCGCGGAGCTGCGTCTCGGCGATGCGCAGCTTTTCCTCCGAGCCCGCGACGTCCGAGCGATACCGATCGACGAGCCCGCGGAACTCCTGGGCGCGCTCTTCGTTGAAAATGATGCGGCTCTCGTGATTCGAGATGCGCGTCTTGATGTCGTTGACGGCCTGGCGCGAAGCGTTGAGATGCTGCTCCATTTCGTCGAGCGCGGCGCGCTGCACGGCAACCTGCGACTCCTGACTTTCGATCTCCTGCTCGCACTCGGTATGGCGATCAGCGAGGCGCGCGAGCTCGACAGTCGTGGATTCCTGCTGCTCGGACAACGCGTCGAACTGCCGCTTGGCCGCGTGCGTCTCCATCATCTTGAGGTCGCTGATCAACGACTGATAACGCCGCGCCTTGCCCGCCTGCCGCTGCAGCGAACCGATCTGTCGTTTCACTTCTTTCACGATGTCGGTGAGGCGCAGGAGGTTCGCCTCCGTTGCCTCGAGCTTCCGCAGCGCTTCTTTCTTTTGCGACTTGTATTTGGTGATGCCCGCGGCTTCCTCGAAAATCGCGCGCCGATCCTCCGGCCGCGACGACAGGATCATGTCGATCTTGCCCTGCTCCATGATCGAGTAGGCGCTGCGGCCGATGCCCGTATCCATGAACAGGTTGTGGATGTCCTTGAGGCGGCACGGGGTTTTGTTGAGCAGGTATTCGCTGGCGCCGTCGCGGAAAACGCGGCGCGTGATGGTGACTTCGTGCCAGTCGAGCCCGAGCGCTTCTTCGCATTCGGCAAAGGTCATCGAGACCTCGGCCATGCCGACCGCGGCGCGCGAGTCGGTGCCGGAGAAGATGACGTCTGCCATTTCGCCACCGCGCAGGGCTTTGGCCGATTGCTCGCCGAGCACCCAGCGCATGGCGTCGAGGACGTTGGATTTTCCGCACCCGTTGGGTCCGACCACAGCGGTCACGCCACGGTGGAATTCCATCTTGGTTTTGGGGGCAAAGGACTTGAATCCGAAGAGTTCGAGCGACTGGAGATACATGCGGGCGCTGGGTTGGGTTGAGTTGCGAAAAGCCGGGTTTCCGGGGTGGAAGTAGGCGTAGCATGTCCCCAGCGCCGCAAACGGCGCAAGCGCTATTTGGAGGGGTCATGGAAAAAGTTATCCACAAGATATTGTGGTTTCCAGGGCTGCACCGATTGAGACATCATCTTGTAAAGTCGATCAACGATCTCGATTATCGACCCGACAATCTTGTTTCGTCAGCCAACCCATCGCGTTTCCCGACTAAACAACTTTGTCCGGTCGGCCTGACCACCTAGTTTCGTCGGCAGGACCATCGTGTCTGGTGGGCATGACAGTCTTGTCGCATCGGCTCCACCACCTTGTTTGGCGACTATCCCATATTGTTCCGTGGACCATTTCATCTTGCGTCCTGGCAGAACCATCCTGTTTGGCCGACATCACCATCTGGACTCGCCCGTCACTCCAACCTGTTTTTTAGGGCAGACAACTGCTCTCGACCCAGCGCAGGTAACGGGGAAGGCCGTCGGTGGCGCGGAAAGTGACGATTTCCGGCACTTCGTAGGGGTGAAGTTCAAGGAGGCGCGATTCGAAGGCCTGATAGCGCGCGATGGTGGTCTTGAAGAGGACCAAAACCTCGGCGCTAGTCTCGACGGCGCCTTTCCAGTGGTAGATGGATTCGACTCCGGGGACAATGTTCCCGCACGCCGCGAGCTTTTCCTCAACGAAGGTGCGAGCGGCGGCGCGGGCTTTTTCCACGTCGGGCCACGTGGTGAGAACGACGAGGACTTCCTCGGCCATAGTCAGGCGTGGACGGGCACGAGCGCTTGCTGGCGGACGATCCAGCCGCCGCCGAGGACTTCGTCGCCGCGATAGCAGACCGCCGCCTGGCCGGGCGTGACCGCGCGCTGCGGGACGTGCAGGCGCACGCGGGCAGTGCCGTTTTCGCCGGGAAAAATCGTGGCCGTCGCGCCGGGATGGGCGTAGCGGATTTTGACCGTCGCCTCAAAGGGCTCGGTCGCGCCGTCGTGCCAGAACGCATGATCCATCTCGAATTCCCCGGTGATCAAGTCCTCCGCTTCGCCGACGATGACGCTGCTCGTCGCGGGATCGATGTCGATGACATACATCGGGCGCGGGCTGCCGCCGGGCAGGCCCTTGCGCTGGCCGATGGTGAACATCTCGATGCCCTCGTGCTCGGCGACGCGGTTGCCCGCTTGGTCGTAGATGCCGCCGGGGTGGAATTCCTTTTCGCCAAGGTGCGACTTGAGGAACGCCTTGTAGTCGTTGCCCGGGACGAAGCAGATCTCCTGGCTGTCCACCTTATCAGCGGTCTTGAGACCGATCTTGCGGGCGATCGCACGGATTTCGGTTTTCTCCATTCCGCCGAGCGGAAAGAGCGCGCGCTCGAGTTGCGCCTGTCGGAGGCTGAAGAGGAAATACGACTGATCCTTGCGCGGGTCCTTGCCGCGCCGCAGCACCGCGCGACCAGGATGGTGCTCGACGATCGCGTAATGCCCGGTGGCGATGAACTCCGCGCCGACCGACTTCGCTTTGCCCCACAGATTGCCGAACTTCACCTTCTCGTTGCACATCACGCACGGATTGGGCGTGCGCCCGTTGCGGTATTCGTCGGTAAAGTAATCGATCACCAACCGCTCGAAGTTCGCGCCTTCATCCACGACGTAGTGCGGAATGCCGAGCGTGTACGCCACGCCACGCGCGTCGGCGATGGCTTGCGGCCCGCAGCATTTGTCCTCGGCGCGCGAGATGCAGTCCTGCGGCCAGACTTTCATCGTCACGCCGACGACGTCGTAGCCCTGTTGCTTGAGCAGGTAAGCTGCGACGCTGGAATCCACGCCGCCGCTCATGCCCACGACGACGCGCGGGCCGGTGGGCGGATTGGATGTGGAGTTGGAATCGATTACTTGCACGGCGGGGCCGACATTTCACCCAGCCGAGGAAACTCTCAACTGCTTTCTCTAGGCGAGAAACCGCGCGAGGTTTTCCTGCTCCCAATTCTTCGCGCGCCGAAACCAGCGGAAGCGCCGCTCGCGCTCGAAGAATTTGCCGTGATGCACGATGCGCCGCCCCGCCGAGTCATACTGGTCGCGCACGACCGCGTGACACATCTCGTGATAGACGACGTATTCGAGAAACCAGGTCGGCACCAACCGCCGATCAAGCAGCGGATGAATGCGAATAATCCGGTCTTCCTCCTGGATCGTACCAAAGACGATCTGGTCTTTCGGCCGAGCCTTTCCTTTCCGTCCCCACACGATGCGGTAGCGCGGGAAACGACCGCCGAAATACTCCGCGTTCAAGTTCCGAAAGATCGCGCGCAGATTGAAAACCTTGCCCTGAGCTTCCTCTTCATCGAAGTCGAACTGCCGCTGCATCGGGAAGTGAGGCGCGCAAGCCTTGCGCTTGGGCGATTTCGCCTTCTTTTTCGGACGGACTGCGGTGCGTTTGCGGATGCTCATGGCGCCAGTTGGACAACGTTGGCGCCGGGAAGTTAGGGGCCTGCTTTCAGCCGCTCAAGCGTTCGCTGTCAGGCGGCAAAGATTTCCCGGATTCGCCCAAAAGCTGCTCCAAACGCTTTAAACGCTCCGCCAGCTTGGGGAGCCGGGAAATCCGGGCCAGTTGCTCCTTGGCTTCGCGCATCGGCATCGCCGGATAACCAAACCACACCTCCTTGGGCGGGACGTTCTTGCTGACGCCTGACTGGGCTCCGACGATGACCTGATCGCCAATCTCGATGTGGCCAACTGTGCCAGCCTGGCCCTCCAAAGTGACGTAGTTCCCGAGGCGAGTGCTGCCAGAGACCCCGACCTGCGCACAGAGGATACAATGCTTCCGACGACCACGTTGTGAGCGATCTGGACGAGGTTATCGATTTTCGTGACCTCGTCTGCCTCAAAAGCAAACTGGCCGCCCACGAGGGCGGCCAGTTCATGAACCGTGAATTCCACGCGAACCGAAGTTACTTTTTCAGTTTCGGCGCGGCAACGGGGGCTGCGGCAGGTGCTGGTGCTGCTTCTGCCGTGCCTTTGGTTTTGTTCAGAGCCGTGATCACCGTGTCGGTGAAGTCGAAATTGTCACGCGAGTAGAGAACGATCGGCACGCCATTCAGGCTCGGGCCGGACTTGTCAAAGACCATCTCGAAGTTCTCCGCCTTCACCTTATCGGCGACGATCTTATTGATGTCGTCAACGATCCCAGCGCGCATGCGGACCGACTGCTCCTGAAGCTGCTTTTCACGCGACTGCTGGAACTCGCGGATCTCGCGATCCATGTTCTGAAGTTCGGTTGCTTTTTCACTGCGCTGCTTGGCTTTCTGCTCCTTGGCGTCCTTGCTCAGCTCCGGCTTGGAAATCGCCTCGTCGAGCTTCTTCACTTCCTCAAGGGACTTCTTGGCGATGTCCATCCGATCCTCGAGTTCCTTCTTCGCCGCGTTACGGGCTTCGTTGATCTTCGCTTCCGCGTCCTTCGTTTTATAGTAGGACTCAAAAACACGTTTCATATCGACAGTGCCGATTTTGGTGGCTTGAGCGGAAGCCGTGGCGGTGCCGAAGGCGAGGGACAACAGGAGTGCGGGGAGCGTGAGGTATTTTTTCATGTGGAGATTTTTGGAAATTGAATGGCGTGAGACTGGCGAAGGCCAGCGCCGTTCAAAATTGGTAGCCGATGTTGAAGTTAAATTTGCCGCTTCCGCTGGAGTATTGATCCTTCTGCAGCGGGAACCCGTAGTCGATACGCACCGGACCGATTGGCAAGTCGAGGCGCACACCGATACCGACGTCGCTCGAAATATTGCCCGAGGTGAAGTCGTATTCGCCGGAATTTACGAAACCGACATCGTAGAAAACCGCTCCGCGGATCTTATCCACGACCGGGAAAGTGTATTCAACGGTGAACCGCGCGAGGGTGTTGCCGCCGATGGGCTCGCCATCTTTATCCTTCGGACCGACATCGCGGAACTTGAAGCCGCGGAGGTTGTTCGCGCCACCCAGATAGAGACGGTCGAAGATCGGCGCGCGGTCGCCGCCGGCCCACGTGGCCACGGTCGCGATTTCGCCGTTCACGGTCAGGATCGTGTCCCAAGGCAACAGGAAATATTTCGCCGCCTCGAGGTCGAAGCCGTAGATATCGGTATCGCCGCCGAGGAAACCACCGGCCACAAACGTGGAGAAGTCGATGCGCTCGCCCTTCCGGGTTAGGAAAAGCGAATCCCGCGTGTCGTAGGTCAGGCCCGCAGAAATTTCGCTCTTCAGGCGCGTGCCTTCCTCCACCTTAATCTCGTCGGAAGCGCTTTCGTCCACGTTGAAAATCGTGACGTTTTCGAGCTTGTAGCCCACGCGTCCCGCGAGGAACTGCCGCAGGCGCTTGCGGGCCGTGATTTCGAAGCCGTAGCGGCGCTCGTCATAGACCGCCGACGTGAAAGACGCCTCGCGGTAGAAAATACTGCCGCCGACAGCGATCTCGCGATCCATGAAGTAGGGCTCGGTGAGCGAGAGGACGAAATCCTTACGTCGCGTGCCGTATTGGACGCGCAGGCGGAACTTTTGGCCACCACCGGTGAAGTATGGCCAGCGCGTGATGTCGAAGTTGCCCTGAGTGATTTCGGCGAAGCCGAGGAGGCTGTCGATCGAGCTGAAACCCGCGCCGAAGTTGAACGAACCCGTGCGCTTTTCCTCGACGATGACGTTCAGGTCCTTGCGCCCGGGAACGAGCGTATCCGCCGGATACGTTTCCACCTTCCCGAAGTAGTTCGTGTTCATCAACCGCTGCTTACTCGCGTCCACGCGGACCGTGTTGTAAATCTCGCCCGGGGTCAGCGCGATTTCGCGGCGGATGACCTTGTCCTTGGTGCGGGTGTTGCCGGTGATACTGATGTGCTCGACGTAGCTCTGGACGCCTTCGTCCACATTGAAGACCACGTCGATCGTGTTGCCCGCGCCCGGCGTCGTGTTCGCACCGGACTGGAGGTCCACGTAACCACGCGTCCCGTAAAGATCCTGAATCCCTTTCACGTCCGCCCGCACGGCCTGCGGGGAATAAATGCCGCCCGTCTTGATCTGGGCGGTGCGCGTGATCTCATCGATCGTGAAAACCTTCGCGCCGTTGTAGGTCACCTGACCGACGCGATACTGCGGGCCCTCCTGAATCGTGAAGGTGATGTCCACCTTTTCGTTCTCCCGATTCACGCGCGGCGAACCGACGCCCACATCCATGTAACCCTGCGCGAGATACTTCTCCCGAATCGCCACCACATCGGACTCGAGTTGCTCGCCGTTCAACTTGCCACCGCCGCTGAGAAACGAAGTGATCGACTTCGGCTTGGTCTTCACGACCTTGCCCAGATCGCCGCGGCTGAAGACTGAGTTACCCTCGAAATTCACCGACCGCACGACCAGCTTGCCGCCTTCATTCACGGCGAAAGACACGATCGCCGTGCCGAGCGTTTCATTCACTTCGCTCGTGTATTTCACGTCCACTTCCGTGAAGCCCTTGTCCGAGTAATACTTGATGATCTTCTGCCGGTCCTGCTCGAGGCTGGCTTCGTCCAGGATGTTGCCCGGCGTGGCGCTGATCTCCTTGCGGACGCGCCCTTCCTTGACCTTGAAGACCCCGCTCAACCTCACCTCGGTGATCTTCGCCTTCGACTGCACGACCACGATGACTTTCACGCCATCCGTCTGTGGTTCCCCGAAGATACGGACGTTGGAAATGTTGCCCGTCTTGTAAAGATTCCGGATGTCCTCTTCGACCGCCTGCTCCGAGTATGGCCGACCGACCCGTGTCCGCATGTTGGCGAGGAGCTTCTCTTTGCTGACCGTACTCGCGCCCGCGTATTGAACCTCGATCGAGCGAACGATGGGTGCAGAAGGTGCAGAGGGTGCTCCATTCGGAGGAGCCTGCGCGAGAAGCGGCCGGGGATCGACGGTCAGGGCGGCAAAGGCGGCGAGAACCGGTAAAAATGTGCGGAAATTCATGAAGTAATGGGCTGCTCGAACGCATGGGAGCGCACTCCCGGCGAAAAGCTCGCGTATAAGAGAGGTTCGGGCCGAGGGCGTCAAGAAGGCTTTTTCGCGAAGCCAAGGCTCGGCCAACTGTGTCCCCGAGTGCCGCTTACGCCACCAATCGATACCAATTGTCGCGGCGCCGGGGCTCAAATCCCGCGTCGCGAATCAATTCCTCGATCTCGTCCTTGGCCAACCGGAAACTCGTGCCGGCCGAACTGACCACATTTTCCTCCATCATCACCGAGCCAAAATCGTTCGCTCCGTATTTTAACGCAATCTGCCCGATCTTCGGTCCCTGCGTGACCCATGAGCTTTGGATGTTCTCGATGTTGTCCAAAAAGATTCGCGATAGGGCCTGCATGCGCAGGTATTCGCCACTCCCGACGGGTTCCGCGCGCAATTTGGTGTGCTCCGGTTGGAAGGTCCAGCAGATGAACGCCGTGAAGCCGCCGGTCGCATCCTGCTGCGCCCGGAGTCGGCCGAGGTGCTCGATCCGATCCTCCAGCGTCTCCACGTGGCCGAACATCATCGTCGCACTCGAGTTCAGCCCGAGCTCATGCGCGATCTCCATCACCTTCAGCCACTGATCGCTGTTGCACTTCAGCGGAGCGATGCGGTCGCGCACGCGATCGACGAGAATTTCCCCGCCACCGCCCGGGATCGACCCGAGCCCCGCTTCCGTAAATTTCTCGATCACCTCCCGCAGCGGCATCTGGAAGACCTCGGCGAAGTGATTGAACTCCGGCGGCGAGAAGCCGTGGATGTTCACGTGCGGATACTTCTCCCGGATGTGGCGGAGCATCGTGAGATACCAGTCGATCCCGAGCTTCGGGTGGTGCCCGCCTTGTAGTAAAATCTGGATGCCGCCGATCGCCGTCAGTTCATCGAGCTTCTGGTCGAGTTGGTCGAGCGACAGGACGTAGTGATCCTCGTCCTTCTCCGTGCGGTAGAACGCGCAAAACTTGCAGTAAACGTTGCAGACGTTCGTGTAGTTGATGTTCCGGTCGATGATGTAAGTCACGATGTCCTCCCCGCGCCCGTCGAAGGCGTCGCGCTTGATCAGATTGCGGCGGCGGTTGGCGAGTTCGCCGAGTTGCACCAGGGGCAGGCGATAAAGTGCGTGCGCGTCTTCCGGCGTCACGCGTTCCCCGGCGAGAACTTTGTCGATCAAGGCATCTTCGAGCGTGGCGGTCGTGGACATGGATGACATTTTCAATAACCCGATTCGCCCCAGCGTCCAGCCCGGGCGCGCCTTTCACTCAAGCCCGCGCCAGCAGCGCCCGGCAAATCTCCCCGACCAAGCCCGGCCCGCGGTAAATGTAGCCCGTGTAAACCTGCACCAGGGCCGCTCCGGCATCGAGCTTCTCCAGCGCCGAATCCGCGTCCATCACCCCACCCGAGGCGATCACCGGCACCCTCGTCCGCTCCGCGATGAACCGCACAATCTCCGTCGCCCGCGTACGCAGCGGCGCTCCGCTCAGCCCACCCTGCTGACGCTGCGCTTCCGGCACGCTGGAATGGTCGATCGTGGTATTCGTCGCGATGATCCCCGCCAGCCGATGCTCCTCCACGAGCGCCAGGATTTCCTCGAGCGCCGCCCACTCGAGATCCGGCGCGATTTTCAAGACCACCGGCTTCCCGAGCTTGTTGCGCCGCTGGATGTGCCCGAGCAATTCATCGAGCGCCGCGCGCTCCTGCAGCGCGCGGAGTCCGGGCGTATTTGGCGAGGAAACATTCAGCACAAAGTAATCGCCGAAGTGTTGCAGTCGCTCGAACGAGAGCAGGTAGTCCCCCGTCGCTTCCTGCAGCGGCGTGACCTTCGACTTCCCGAGATTGATCCCCACCGGAATCGTCGGCCAGCGGCCCGAATGCTGGAGATGCTGCAAGCGCGTCGCCACCGCATCGCAGCCATCGTTGTTGAAGCCGAGCCTATTGATCAGCCCCTGGATCTGCTGCACGCGAAAGATGCGTGGCTTCGGATTTCCCGGCTGCGCCCGCGCGGTGATCGTCCCGATTTCCGCAAAGCCAAATCCCAGCCCCTGCCACGCCGGCAGCGCCACGCCGTTCTTGTCGAAACCCGCCGCGAGTCCGACCGGGTTCGGAAACCGCACGCCAAAGACCGTCCGCTCCAAGCGCGGATCATGCGTCGGGGCAAACTTCCGCAGCAGCCGCCCCGTGACCTTCAGCGTGTCCATCGCCAGATGATGCACCGCCTCCGGGTCCATCTGGAAAAGGAGCGGGCGGACGACTTGTTCGTAAAGATTCATGCGAGCGAAAAGGGGCGGCTATTTCCCAATACAAAAGGTGCTGAAGATTTTGCCGAGGATTTCTTCGCTGTCCGCTTTCCCCACGATCTCGCCGACCGCATCGAGCGCGCCGCGCAGCTCCTCCGCGACAAATTCCGGCGACAGCCCATCGGTCAGCGCGGTGCGCGCCGCGGCAGCAAAACTTTGCGCCCGCCGCAGACAATCCGCGTGGCGCGCATTGATCGCGAGCGACCAGTCACGCTGCGCCGCGCCGCCGCTCACTCGCGCCACGATCGCCTCGGCCAGTGCTTCGATCCCCTCGCCCTTCAAACACGAAACCCGCACCGCGTCCGCCCCCGCCCAGCTCGCATGCTCGCCCAGATCGGTCTTGTTGAGCACGACCAGCCCGGCCCCAATTTCCTCCGGTTTCAAATCACTCGCATCGAAGACATGCAGCGCCAAACCCGCGCGCGAAAGCTCGCGTCGCGTGCGGTTCATCCCTTCACGTTCGATCTCGTCCTCCGACTCGCGCAACCCCGCCGTATCCACCAGCCGCAGCGGCAGCCCGCGCAGATTGATCACCTCCTCGATCACATCCCGCGTCGTCCCCGGCCGCGCGCTCACGATCGCCCGCTCATGCCCGAGCAGCACATTGAGCAACGACGATTTCCCGACATTCGGCGCGCCGTAAATCACCGTCCGCACGCCTTCGCGCAGCACCTTCCCGCGATCCGCCGTCGCCAGCAGCGCCTCGATCTCCGCGCGCATCGCATCGACCTTCGCGAGCAAAGCCTCACCCGTCGCCGGGTCGATGTCTTCATCCGGGAAATCGATGAAAGCCTCCACGTGCGCGAGCAGTTCCACCACCGCCTCGCGCAGCCCGCGAATGCGCTCGCCGAGCCGACCCTCCAGTTGCTCCGTCGCCGCCCGCAGCGCGAGGTCCGTCTGCGCGCTGATCAAGTCCATCACCGCCTCCGCCTGCGTCAGGTCCATCTTCCGATTCAGATACGCCCGCTGCGTGAATTCCCCCGGCTCCGCCGACCGCGCGCCCGCCTCCAGCAGCGCCTCCAGGATCTTCCGCGAAACCAGCACGCCCCCATGCCCCGCGATCTCCACTACATCTTCACCCGTGTAACTATGCGGTGCGCGAAAGACCGTAACCAGCACCTCATCCAGCTTGCGCTCGCCATCGAAAATCGCGCCGAAATGCTGCACGCGCGGCGCCATCTCCGGCACCGCCTTTTTCCCGTGAAAAACCGCACCCGCAATCTCCACCGCCCGCGGCCCGCTCACCCGCAGCAACGCGATCGCGCCTTCCCCGAAAGGCGTGGCGATGGCGGCGATGGTGTCGTTCATGGACGCGGACTGTAATGGCGCGATCCGCGGAGGGAAAGTGCGGCGCGCAAACAAGCGGCGCTCGCGTTTCGCCAAGGCGCCCGTATGGTGGCCGCCCGATGAGCTATCGCCTCACGCTCGCCGGAGCCACGCACACCTTTCGGGATCTCGCCACGCTGCTGGCCAAAGCCACGCCCCGCCGTTCGGGCGACGAACTCGCCGGCCTCGCCGCCGCCTCCGCTGAAGAGCGCGTCGCCGCGCAGATGCTGCTCGCCGATGTCCCGCTCGCGCGCTTCCTCGCAGACCCGCTTGTTCCTTACGAAGAAGACGAAGTCACGCGCCTGATCCTCGACCGGCACGACCGCGCGGCCTTCGCGCCGGTCAGCAGTTTGAGCGTCGGCGAATTCCGCAACTGGCTGCTCCGCTACGAGACCGATACCGCCACGCTCACGGCGCTCGCGCCCGGTCTCACGCCCGAGATGGTCGCCGCGGTGAGCAAGGTGATGAGCAACCAGGATCTCATCCTCGTCGCGAGCAAGACGCGCGTCGTCACGAAGTTCCGCAACACCCTCGGCCTGCCCGGCACACTCGCCGTCCGCCTTCAGCCGAATCACCCGACCGACGATCCCAGCGGCATCGCGGCTTCGATCCTCGACGGCCTGATGTACGGCTGCGGCGACGCGGTGATCGGCATCAATCCCGCGACCGACAGCCCCGCCGCCTACGCCACACTCCTGCGCCTCATCGACCGCCTCGTGCGTGAATACGAAATCCCCACGCAGTCGTGCGTCCTCGCCCACGTCACCACCGCGCTGCGCTGCATGGAAGCCGGCGAACCCGTCGATCTCGTCTTCCAATCCATCGCCGGCACCGAAGCCGCGAACAAAAGCTTCGGCATCGACCTCGCGCTCCTGCGCGAATCCCACGAAGCCGCGCTGGCACTGAAACGCGGGACGATCGGCGACAACGTGATGTATTTCGAAACCGGCCAGGGCTCGTGCCTTTCCGCCCACGCGCATCACGGCATCGACCAGCAAACGCTCGAAGCTCGCGCCTACGCCGTCGCCCGCGAATTCCGTCCACTCCTCGTCAATACCGTCGTCGGCTTCATCGGCCCCGAGTATCTCTACGACGGCAAACAAATCATCCGCGCCGGGCTCGAAGATCATTTCTGCGGCAAACTCCTCGGCCTGCCGATGGGCTGCGACGTCTGCTACACCAACCACGCCGAAGCCGATCAGGACGACATGGATACGCTGCTCACGCTCCTCGGCGTCGCCGGCTGCAACTACATCATGGGCGTCCCCGGCGCCGACGACATCATGCTCAATTACCAATCCACGAGCTTTCACGACAGCCACTACCTGCGGCAGGTGCTGGGATTAAAACCCGCGCCCGAATTCGCCGCGTGGCTGGAGAAAATGCAGATCGCCCGCGACGGCCTGCGCCTCGCCCCCGCCACCGCGCAACACGCGCTCGTCGCCCCGCATCTCGCGGCTTCCGCCTGATGCAACTCGACCCGTGGCAATCTCTCCGGCGCGTCACCTCCGCCCGCATCGCGCTCGGTCGCAGCGGCGGCAGCCTGCCGACGCGCGCGCAGCTCGACTTCCGCCTCGCCCACGCTCGCGCCCGCGACGCCGTCCTCTCGCCCTTCGATCCCGACGCTCTCGCCGCGAGCCTGCGCCCGCTCGACCGCGAAGTGCTCGTCGCCGAAAGCGCCGCGCGCGACCGGGCCGAGTTTCTCCAGCGCCCCGATCTCGGCCGGCGCCTCGCTCACACTTCTCGCACGCTGCTGACCGATCGCGCCTCGCAACTCCCGCGCTGCGAACTCGTCATCATCGTCTCCGACGGCCTCTCCACCCTCGCCGCCAATACCCAGTCCGAGCCCGTGCTCGCCGCGCTCCTTCCCCTCCTCCACGCGAGCGGCTGGCCACTCGCCCCGCTCATCGTCGCCCGCCACGCCCGCGTCGCCTTGCAGGATGAAATCGGCGAAATCTTCCGCGCGCAAATCAGCCTCATGCTCCTCGGCGAGCGCCCTGGCCTCGGCAACGCCGACAGCCTCGGCGCCTACTTCACCTTTGCCCCCGCGATCGGCCGCACCGACGCCGACCGCAACTGCCTCTCCAACATCCGCCCCGGCGGCCTCAGCCCCGCCGAAGCCGCGCACAAGCTCCACTACCTGCTCACCCAATCGCGCCGCCTCGGCCTCAGCGGCGTCGCGCTCAAGGACGACGCCCCCGCCCTCGGTTCACCGGCTTCCACCCCGCTCATCGGCTAGGCGCGCTCACTCCGCCGCCTTCGCCGGATCGCTGATCCGTAGCGCCGCGCTGCACTTCCCGCCATCCTCGGTGAGCCCCAGCTTCATCCGGAAACCGGGGCGCTCCCAGGTGTCCGTCACCGTCCAGCCACCGGCGTGCAGCTTCTTCTCGTCGGGAAATTCCACCGTCTTCGCCGGCGCGCCAAACCGCTCGACCACCACCTCGCGCAACCGCTTCCAATCGTCGTTCACCAGATTCGACAGCGCACTCACCGGCTCCGCCAGCGACTCAAAGGCGATCGCCGCCAGCCCATCCTTCAGCTCGAAATCCGCGTAATATTTGCTCTCGCCGATCACCCACCAGAACCGCGAACTCAGCGGCGCCCGCAGCGCCGGCGGCACCCGCGCCGTGATCACTTTCGACAGATACAACTTCTTCGCGATCGTCCCATCGTCATCACCAAAGACCAACCGCTCGAACACCCAGCGCGCCTTATCCTTCTCCCACGCCTGCTCATCCGGCGACATCGCCGCGAGCTTCGCCGCCTCCGCCTTTTCCTCCTCGGCCTTCTTCGACGCCACAGCCATCTCCTCGCCCTGCAGCGCCGCCGCCGCCTCCGCCGCCGCACGCATCGGCCAGTCCGGCTTGGAGAAATACGCCGGCTCCGCCTGCCGCTTCGCCGTCACGATCGCGATGAATCGCTGATTCAGCGGCGACCCCGCCTGAGCCAGCGCCGGATACTTCTGCACCGCCGACCGTTGCCACTGCTCCACCGTCTGCGCCGCGAGCGGCTGAGCCAGCGCGAGCAGCGCCAGCAACACCGGGGCGCTCCACTTCATCAGGTCTTTGGAAAAGTGCATGCCCATCGTCTCTACACGGACTCGCGGCCAATGCAGCACCGGAATCTGCGCCCGCACCTGCGGACAACCTTCTGATCGACTGCAGTTAGGCGCTTTTTGTGGTTCTAGGTGAGAGGCGTATCAGGATTAGGACGAGCAGAACGCCGAATCCAATAACAAGGTGAACAAACGGGGAGTTGTGTGCCGGGCCATATCCGCTCCACGCCTCGCCGTAGCGGACTCCCACGAGAAAGAGCAGAAATGAAGCGACAGGAAATAGAGCCGCGAGAGTGAACAAGGCCATGGCTGGGCCGATGCGAACGCGGCTGAAGGCCAAGGGGAGAGCGATGCACAGCGCGATGAAGCTCGGCCCGAATAGCGCGAAGAATGCTGGATGCTGGAATGCGATCCGGTGCGCTAATCGGGATGATAGAAGAACTGAATGCCAAACCTACCATCGGCTCCCGGTGATGGCGTCTGTAGTAAATATGACTTGAACCATGTGCGGTTGTCCTCGGCTACCTCGGCCCGGAGGGATGTCCGGACATTAGCCGGCGTGGTCGGAGGCGGTTTCCCAAGAGTTGGCTTCGGCTTCTGGATGGTCGGCGGCGGCTTTCCGGCTTCTGGAGTCCGCTTTCCACGTACACGCCTCGGCTTTTCACCCGATGGCGACGGCTTTTCCAGAGTCAACGGCGGCTTTCGTCCGCTCGGCAGAGGCTTCTCTTTGCCCGGTGGTGAATTCTGAACGGCGGTCACCGGCCTTTGAAGGTGTGTCATCGGCTTCTGTTCACCTGTCAGCGTCAGTTAGTCCCCCTGTCAGCGTCTTCTGAGCGCCTGTCAGCGGCTTCTGAGCGCCTGTCATCGGCTTTTGGAGGCCTGTCAGCGTCCGCCGGGTGCCTGTCAGCGTCCGCGGAGGGCCTGTCAGCGTCCGCGGAGGGCCTGTCAGTGACTGACAGGCTGTCAAAAGGCGACAGCAGGGGTCTGGCGGACGCTGACACTGTATAAAAAGCCACAGACAGGGGGGCCGCGACCGCTGACAGGGGGTCCAACTGACGCTGACAGCCCCCTCCACTGCCGCTGACAGGGGGTCCCGCTACCGCTGACAGGCCTCTGGCGGGCGAATACAGCGGTCGAAAAGCCGCTGACAGCCTTCCAAAAGCCGCTGATACCAAATTGGTGAAATGATCAGACACCTGCCCAGCCCGGAGGGCTGAAGGAAATTAGCTCCGGGTGAAACCCGGAGTTTCGGACCACCATCCGATGCACCCCGGAGGGTGTGCCGGAAGCAGCCAGCCATGCACCTT
>JBBQYR010000084.1:0-19265 GCA_038208565.1 Chthoniobacterales bacterium | reverse complement strand
TTGGATGTGCGGGTGCTGGCGCAGCGCAAACAATCGCGCGAGACGCGCCTGCTTTATCGCGGGGAGTTTCTGTCGCCGAAAGATTCTGTCGGGCCCGGCACTCCCGCGATCCTACCGCCGATCGAGGCGCGGAATGGCGGCAAACCCGACCGGCTCGATCTGGCCCGGTGGCTCGTCAGCCGGGAGAATCCGCTGACCGCCCGCGTCGTCGCGAACCAGATTTGGATGCGTCTTTTCGGCGAAGGGATCGTGCGGACGCCCGCGGATTTCGGGGTGCGTGGAGAGAAACCTTCGCACGCGGAATTGCTCGACTGGCTGGCCAGCGAGTTCGCGGATCGTGGCTGGAGCCGCAAGCATCTCATCCGCGTGGTTATGAACTCGGAGACATATCGGCAGCGCGCCGACGTGCGGGAGGAACTCAACGAGATCGATCCCCGCAACACGCTGCTCGCGCGCCAGAATCGGCTCCGAGCCGAAGGCGAGATCGTGCGTGATCTACATCTCGCTGCGGGTGGATTGCTCGCGAGCAAGGTCGGCGGCCCGAGTGTCTTCCCGCCGATGCCGCCGGAGGTTGCGGCCTTGAGCTACGCGAACAATTTCAAATGGAACGAGAGCAAGGGCGAGGATCGCTACCGGCGCGGGATGTATACCTTCTTCAAGCGCACCGCGCCTTACCCCGACCTAATGACCTTCGATTGCCCGGACGCCAACGTCGCCAACGTGCGCCGCACCGTTTCCAACACCCCGCTGCAGGCCCTCACCACGCTGAACTCCGGGACCTTTGCCGAAGCCGCGAGCGCGCTGGCGAAAAGGGTGCTTAAGGAACCCGGCGCCGATGACGCCGAACGCATGGCGCGCGCCTTCCGCCTCAGCCTCGTCCGCCCGCCGCAGCCTCAGGAAACCGCGGTCCTGCTCGGGCTGCTCGCTGACGCTCGGGCCTATTACGATACGCATCAGGAAGACGCGAAGAAGGTGGCCGCTGATGCGGAATCGGCGGCGTGGACGACAACCGCACGGATCCTTTTGAACACCGACGAATTGATCACCCGCGACTGACGCCATGAACCCTCTCGAACAAGCTGTCCACTTCACGCGCCGCGATTTTTTCACCACCACCGCGAACGGCCTCGGCATGCTCGCGCTGGGCTCGATGCTGAATGAGGACCAGCTCTTCGCGGCATCCGCCACGGACAGCGCTGATCCGCTTTTACCGAAGAAGCCGCACTTCGCGCCGAAGGCGAAGAACTGCATTTTCATCTTCATGGAAGGCGCACCGAGCCAGCTCGATCTTTACGATCCGAAGCCGAAGCTCAACGAACTGAACGGCCAGCCGCTACCTGAGTCGCTCACAAAAAATGTGCGCTTCGCTTTCATCAAAAAAGAGTCGGCGGTGCTGATGGGCTCGCCGCGGAAGTTTGCCAGGCACGGCCAGTCGGGAATGGAGTTCAGCGACCTGCTGCCGCACCTCGCGACGTGTTCGGATGATCTCGTGCAAGTGCGCTCGATGCACACGGATCAGTTTAACCATCACCCCGCGCAGCTTGTCTTGGCCTGCGGGCGTTCGACGTTTGGTCTGCCGACGATGGGTTCGTGGCTGACCTATGGTCTCGGCAGCGAGTCGCGCAATCTGCCCGGCTACGTCGTGCTCACGGCGGGCCGCGGCGGGAGCGCGGGTGCGTCGATGTGGCAGTCGGGTTTTCTGCCGAGCGTGTATTCCGGCGTGCTGTTCCGGAACCAAGGCGACCCGGTGCTGAATCTGCGCAACCCCGAGGGACTGCCCGTGGAACTGCAGCGCAAAGGCCTCGACGCGCTGGCGCAGCTCAACCAGCTCCGCTTTGAGCAGGCGCGTGATCCGGAAATCGCTTCGCGCATTTCCGCCTACGAACTGGCCTTCCGGATGCAGAGCGCCGCGCCGGAGTTGATCGACCTTTCCGGTGAATCGGCGGAGACGCTGACCATGTATGGGGTGGATCGCGAGGACTTGAAGGTGAAGGCGGATCGCGCGGGCGGCGTCGGCCAGTACAAGAACTACGCGCGGAACTGCCTGCTCGCGCGGCGGCTCGTGGAACGCGGGGTGCGCTTCGTGAATGTCATTCATGCCTCGTGGGATCATCACTCGAATCTCGACAACGAACTCGCCTTCAACGCGGGCATGGCTGATCAGCCGATCGCTGCGTTGATCAAGGATCTCAAGCAACGTGGCCTGCTCGACGAGACGCT
Organism: Chthoniobacterales bacterium; assembly: GCA_038208565.1. Lineage (GTDB taxonomy): Bacteria > Verrucomicrobiota > Verrucomicrobiia > Chthoniobacterales > Chthoniobacteraceae > Chthoniobacter. The sequence continues at coordinate 17,045 of JBBQYR010000084.1, read as the reverse complement.
GATTGTCGTTGCGGGGGAATTTGGCCGCACGCCGCTGGGCGAGAACCGCGGCGGCAGCAAGAACGTCACGGGTCGCGACCATCACCCGACCGCTTTCACCATCCTGATGGCGGGTGGGGGACTAAAGGGTGGACTGACTTACGGCGAAACCGACGAGATCGGCTGGGGCATCACCAAGGACCCGGTGCATATCAACGATCTGCACGCGACGATGCTCCACCTTTTCGGGATGGATCATCTGCGCCTCACGCACCGATTCCAGGGTCGCGACTTCCGCCTGACGGATGTGGCCGGGAAAGTCGTGAAGCCCTGGCTGGCGTAATCGGCTCAACCGCAGATGCGCGGTGGAAAACGAGAGGGCCGCAGAGGGAACCAATGGAGTTCCTCTGCGGCCCTTTGAAAAAATCTCTGCTTCGCTGCGCTTAAGTCAGCTCATTCACGCCGGGCACCGCAACGGGCGAGACGGGCAATGATGTGTCCCACTTCAGGTCTTTCGGGAAGAGGTCTTCCTTCGAGTTCAGCGCCTGTTCCCACGAGACTTCCTTGCCGGTGTAGGCCGACATGCGCGCCATGATCGCCATGAGCGTGGATTTGGTGAAACGGTCTCCGGTATTGATCGGGCGGCCGCTGCGGATCGAGGCATACATTTCGTCATGCTCGGTCTGGTAGCCATTGTCCTGCGTGCCGGCGGGCGTGGCGTAGCGCCACGGATTTTCGCTGCGCACGATGACGTGGCGCTTGCTGCCGCTCTCGCCCTGATAGACGCCCTTCGTGCCGAAGACTTCGTCGGTGTTGGCGTTGTAGCAGCGCCCAAATTGGCGCGTGAAATGGTAACCCTTCGTGCCGTTCTCCCAGCGATACTCAGCGGTGAAGTGATCGTAAATGTTGCCGTAGTCGCCGCCCGCTTCGCCCCGCGCCTGGCGTCCGCCGGTGGCCACGACTGAGGCCGGTGCTTCGTCTTTCATGGTCCAGAGCATCTTGTCGATGCTGTGCACGGCCTGCTCGACCACGTGATCACCCGAGAGCCACGTGAAGTAATACCAGCGGCGCAACTGCCACTCGAGATCGGTCTTGGTGTTCTGCTTATTCCACTTCGGATACCGATCCACGGCGCCCGTGTAGTAGCTGGAGTAGATCGCGAGGATGTCGCCGATCGCACCGTTGTGGATCTTTTCGTAAACCTCGCGATTCGCTTTCGTCCAGCGCCAGACGAAGCCATCGACGAGCGCGAGATTCTTCTCCTTGGCCTTCTTCACGCTCTCGATCACCGAGCGCACGCCGGGTCCATCGACGGCCATCGGCTTCTCGCAAAAGATATGTTTGCCGGCTTCGACCGCAGCCTTGATGTGCAGCGGGCGGAAGGCGGGCGTCGTCGTGAGAATGACCACGTCCACGCCGCTATCGAGCACCTTCTGGTAGGCGTCGAGGCCCACGAATTTCCGCTCCTCGGCGACGTTGATCTTGTCCGGCTTGTCCTTGAATTGCGCGCTGAGCGATTGCAGCGACGTGTCGATCTTGTCGCGGAAGACGTCGCCGAGTGCCCAGAGTTCCACGTTGCTGTCGGCCTGGAGCGCCTGCGACGCCGCGCCGGTGCCGCGTCCGCCACAACCGATGAAGCCGATCTTGATCTTGGCTTTGGCGAGGTCGGCCGCGCGGCCGCTCGTGGGGATGCCGACCGCGGAGGCGGCGGCGAGGACGCTCGAAGCCTTGATGAAATCGCGACGGGAAGGGAGGGGTTGGTTCATAGGAGGAGTGGGTGAATGCGGAATTAAAGGACCGGCAGCATAAGCCATCGGCGGACTGCTTCTTTGAAGATTTGGCGGCAATCGATAAAGGATAAAATCCCGGAAAAGGAAACGGGAGTGACGAGCAACGGCAACCTGCCGATCAAGCATGTGGGCTCAATCCAGCTTCTTCTTCGGTGGGGCGATCTTGATCTGCGGTGGTGGGGTCGCTGGTTTCGGACCGGGGACCGGCGTTGCGACAGGTCGAGGTGTGGTCGGCGGGCGCGGGGGCGGTGTCGCTGGTTCGACCATGCGGTTCACGTCGAAATCCGTGATCGGCTCGCTCACGTCGGCATTGGTGATCAGTTCCCAGCCCGCGCCGATGCCCACCGCTTCGCACAACTCGCGCGCTTGGAGATACGCGTCGAAGGCGCCCTTCGTGACGTGAAACCAAATGATCGCGTTGGCCGATTTGTGGCGGCGCAGATCGTTCTGAAAGCGTGAGCCAAACTGCGTCGCCGTTTCGATCGGTTCGCCGGCGCCGGGCCGTGGCGTGATGTTCAGCGTGAGGCGCGTGCCGGTTTGGTTGTAGGGTACGTTGAGGTCCAGGCCGCGGAAATTGAGCTGCCGCTGGGCGAAGTGTTTTACGACTTTGTCCTGGTCGTAGATGACCGTCGTCGTGCCGTCGGGATTCTTGATCTTCTCTTTTTCGAGGCGCGTGCGCGCGGCCTGAAACTCCTGCTGAAAGAGCTTCTTCGCACCGTCGGGATCGTAGTTGAAAAGCTGCCCGCCCATCACGAGGTAATGCTCCAGCTTGGCGTTGTCGGCCAGCGGGCGGCTGTTCGGAATGCGCACGATTTTGTCTGCGGGTGGCGCCATGGCGGGTGTGGTGTCGAGCAGCGCCTTGAGTCGCTGTTGCTCGGCGAGAAGCTCGGCGGCCTTCCGGCGCAGTTGGTCGAGTTCGCGGGAATTATCCAGCACTTTGCCGCGAATCGCCGTCGTCTCGAGGATCGGCACCGCGCTGGCTTCGGGCGAGGTTTCCAGCGTGGTGAGTTGCGGATTGAGCCGGGCCAGTTCCGTGCGGTCGGCGTCCACGCGGCGCTGCTGGCTCTCGATCAGTCCCCTCAGCTTTTCGTGCTGCGTGCGCTGCTCCTCGGCTTCTTCGCGAATCTCCGCCAGGCGCTCCGTGCTGACCTCCGGCAGGTCGCTCACAATTTTCTTGAGCGACTGCCCCACTCCGACCTGCACCATGATGAGGATGATGATGAGGATGCCGACGACGTTGGTCAGCGTGTCCATGAGGGCGTCGAGATTGCCGCCGGCGGGAGAGCTTTTGCGACGAGCCATGGGTCAGGGTTGTTTGTTTTGGAAAAGGCTCAGGTCCACCGCGCCCTGGCCGGGCAGCGGGAGCTTGCCGTGGCGCACATTGAAGCGGCTCTCCGCCCAGCCGGCGGCGCGGTTGTAGGAGTTGAGCCCGTCTTCGCGGAGAAGGAAAATGACGATCGATTTTGGTGTCGAGGCGACGTGGCGCAGGAAATCGTCGTAGCCCGGATCGAGGCCGATGCTTCCCGTAGTGATGCGAATCGGCTCGCCCATGGCCTTGTGGACGATCAATCCCGAGGCGTTGCATTCCACGAAAAAGAGCGGGTTGTTTCCCGCGACCGTGCCCGAGCCGGAACCGCGCACGACCAGCTTGGGCTTGGAGGTGAGCGTAGCTTTGCGAGCGGCGAATTGCGCGGTGAGTTTGTCCACCTCGGCTTGCAGGGTCGGCTGCTCGCTTTTGAGCTGCTCGATTTGCAGTAGCATGTTTTCCAGTTCCTTCTGCTGCGCCGCCTGTTCGAAGGCGATCTTCCGTTTCTCTTCCGCGGTGCCTTCGATCTTTTTGGTCAGTAAAACGAAGCGCTCGCGTTTCGTGCCGAGTTCCAGCCTCACGGCGTCGCCCTTCTCCTTCTCGCCCTGCCAGAGTTGGATCTCGCTCGCTTTTTCCGAGGCTTCCTTGAGCAGTCGATCGGCTTCGACGGCGCGCGCCACTTCGCCGACCTCGCGTCGATCGCCCAGAACGCCCTGCACGATGCTCAGCACGACGATGAGCAGAATCAGCGAGCCGATCACACACACGAGGATGCTCAGAAACGGAAACAAGGTGATCTCCGGATCGTGGCGGGTGCGTGCCTGGCCCATGGGATCAGCGTTTGGAGAACCACCCGCGACTGCGCGGGCGTTCGAGGACGATTTTCTTTTCGCCGAGCGTGGCCAGGGCCTTGTTCAGCGAGTCGATGCCGGCGGCAAGGTGCGCCACGTATTTCTCCACGCTGCGCGCGCTCGTCGCCACGGCTGTGCTCGTCTTCGCGGTCAGCGATTCGAGCGCCGCGCCGAATTGATCCTCCACTTTCCGCTGATGCTGCGCGGAACGCTCGTCGAGTTGCTTGGCGGCATATTGCACCACGGTCGTCACGTCGCGCACGGATTCCGTGACCTTCGCCAGATCCTCGACGAAGCGCTTCTGCACCGTCGTCATCTCCCGCAGCAGCTCGGCAAATCCTGGCGGAATCCCTGCGCCACCGCTGCTGCTTGTTGCCGTGATCGCACCGCCATCATTGAGCCGCGGCAGCATGCTCTCGTTGCAGAAAGCATCGATGTCGTTCAGGCAATCTTCCTCGCGCTTCTGCACCGCGCTCATCGGGAAGATCAACAGCATGCTCAGGATCAGCCCGAGCAGCGTCGTGTTGAAAGCGCTGGCGAGCCCCGTGGTGATCGCGCCGACTGCGATCTTGAGCGCGGTCACGTCCGTCAGGTCCGTCGAGCCAAAACCGGCCATCGCGTAAGAGAGCCCGAGCACCGTGCCGATGAACCCGAGGATCGGCAGCGCCCACAGGAAAACCTTGAGCAGCGAATAGCTCCCCGCGATCCGATTCGCATCCACGTTCGACTGTGCGTTGAGCATCGACGCCACTTCGCTGTTGTTCGACCGCGCTTCAAACAGCTCCAGTCCCTTGCGGATGCGGTTCACCATCATGCTGTCGCGGAGATGCTCCGGCAGTTTGTAGATGTGCGCGATAAACCGGCCCACGTTTTGCTCCTCGATCGGACCGCCGATCGTGTTAGGCAGGACCTCGAGCAGCAGCGCATCGCGCTGGCGCCGGTTCTTGCGGTTCTTGAGGAAGAGAATCCCGAGTCCCCAGAAAAAGAGCACGAACTCCGCGTAGTTCACCCAGCCGCCCGTGAAGAAAACCTGGGCGACCATGGTGTTCTGCACGAGGAACAGCGCCCCCACCGTGACGGCCATCGCGACGAGCCCGAAGCCGAGCGCCAGCCAGACATTCACATTGCTCGGGTCCGCCTCTGGCCAGCCGCCGCGTTTGCGCTCGCCGTGCGGGATGCCCGGGGCCGTCGGTTCCGCCGGGGCGCTCGGGACGTGAATGCGCTCCTTGCAACCGGGGCAGTTCACATTTTGACCGACCATCGTGTCCTCGGCTTGGAGGGCCATCTGGCAGTGCGGGCAGACAAAAAGCATGAGCGAGAGAGTGGGGGGATGCGCCGGACGGAAGCCGCCGCTGATCGCGCCACACTACCAAAGCTCACGGGCGCGCCAAGAGCGGATTGTCGGCGGAAGCGACTCTCAGCCGCCGCTAGTAAAGCTCGGATTGAGCGCACTGCGCTCAATCCTGCCGGAGTGCCTCAGGAACCGCGGCGCGTCGGCTCGGCCTTTGGTTTCGGCTTCTTGGGCTTCTTCGTTTCTTTCTTGTGAGCGTTATTTCCTTTGGCCATGAAGCAACGTAGTCGCATCCGGCAATGAATGTCTCGCCATTTGCGCGACCGGCGCTGAGGCTCCGTAAATTATGGGCGATAAATCACCGAAGGCGACGAACAAACAAGCTGCGCAGAAACAAGCGAAGAACAGCGCCAATACACAAAAGAAGACGAATGCGGCGGCCGCCAAGCAGGCGGTGAAACCGAAAAAGTAAGCCTCTTCGTCAGGCACGATATGTGACTTGGGCGACGGGTCTGCTCCCGGCGTCGAAGAAGCGTGCCCTGATGAAAAATCTCCCTGGGATTCTCTGAGCTTCCGCCCGCGTGAAGCGCGATTGAAATGGCTGTGAGATCAAGGGCATCGCAGCCCCTCGGGCGCAAACTCCCCTTGTTTCCAGCACCCACCGACGATTGAATGAACGCATGAAACCTTCTGACAAAGTCATCGCTGCCTTGAACGAGCAAGTGGGTCTCGAGCTGGCGGCCTGTATCAAATACGACGCGATCGGCGCGCACTTTGCGACCGAGGGCCTTCCCCGGCTGGCGACGTATTTTTTCAAGCAGGCGACCGAGGAGCGCGGGCATGCGCATCGATTCATCAAGTTCATCCTCGATACCGGTGGGCGCGTGGAGATTCCCGCGATCCCGAAGCCGCCGCATCATTTCAAATTTGCCAAGGATGCGGTGAAGCTGGTGCTCGACGGCGAGAACGAAGTGACCGCGGCGATTCACGACCTCATGGAACTCGCGATCAGCGAGAAGGACTACTCGACCGCGAACTTCCTCCAGTGGTTCATCGGCGAGCAGGTGGAGGAAGTGGCCTCGATGGATCAGCTCCTGAAAGTGGTGGAGCGCGCAGGCGAGAGCGGGCTGCTGCTCGTGGAGGATTTTGTGTCGAAGGGCAACATGCCGGCGGGTAGCGGCACATCACAAAGGGAGGACTGAGCGATGAGCGACGAGACGATCAAAACGACGCGTGTGGTGGAAGTATCGCGCATCCCGAGCGGTGAACAGATTCAACTGCCGCAGGACACGCCGGTCATCATCACGCAGGCACTCGGCGGAAGTTTTACGCTGCTCGTGCCTTCGCAGCCGGGTCTGTATCGGCTGGCGGGGCCGGATGCCGACGCGATCGGCCACGAGCCACTGGCGGGCGGGGGCGCTGAGGCCGTGAATGGCCAAGTGAGCGAAAGCGCCGTGTGGGACATGCTCAAGACGTGTTACGACCCGGAGATCCCGGTGAACATCGTGGATCTCGGCCTGATTTATAGCTGCGAGCTGGAGCCGGGCGAGGCGGGCAGCCGCGTGAATGTGAAGATGACTCTGACCGCGCCGGGCTGCGGTATGGGGCCGGTGATTGCGCGCGAGGCGGAGGAGAAAATCACGGGCCTGCCCGGCGTCGCGAGTGCCAACGTGGAAGTAATCTGGGACCCGCCGTGGTCGCCCGACCGCATCTCCGCCGAAGGGCGCGAGAAGCTGGGGATGGAGTAGAGCGGGAGCAGTTGATTTAGCCACGGATATTCACGGGATGAAGCACGGATGGGCAGGAGACTGCTCATCTGCTGATCCGTGTTTCATCCGCGTCGATCCGCGGCTGATTTTCGGTCTCGAGGACGGCACTAAGAAAGGTTCCCTCGCGGGGACTTTCATGGCAACAATCGCGCCTCTCCGCGCCCTCCCATGAACCTCCGCATCCTCCTTCCACTCTTCATCTTCCTCGCCGCACTCGCCCCGCTCCGGGCCGCTGCGGCGCCGCATGTTTTTTTTCTCATTGGGGAGGATGAATACGACACGAAGACGACGCTGCCCGCTTTCGCCAAGGCGGAGCTCGAGCCGCGCGGCGTGCGGTCGACCTTCTCGATTCTGCCCGCCGAGGGTGCGGCTGAGTTTTCAAATTTCGACGCGCTGAAAGATGCCGACTTGTTGCTAATCAGTGTGCGCCGCAAGACGCCGCCGAAAGCGCAGATGGATGCGATCCGCGCGCATGTCGCGGCGGGTAAGCCGGTCGTCGGCATCCGCACGGCGAGCCATGCCTTTGCGCTGCGCGGGAAGAAAGGCGAGAAGCCTCCGGTCGTGCCCTCAGGGCTGGCGGATTGGCCGGAGTTCGATCACGAGATCCTCGGCGGGAATTACACGGATCATTACGGGAAGGGGATCGAGACGCTCGCGAAGATCGTGCCGGGGCAGGAGCAGCATCCGGTGCTCGCGGGAATCGGCGCGGAGGAGTTCAAGGTGCCGTCGCATCTTTACAAGAATCCGAATCTACCCGCGTGGGTGACGCCGCTGCTCACGGCGCGGATGACCGGCCGCCCTGAGGTGGAACCGGTCGCGTGGGTGAGCACGAAGGACCAGCGCCGCGTCTTCTACACGTCGCTCGGCGCAGTGGAGGATTTCGTGGTGCCGCAATTTCGGAAGCTGCTGCTGAACGGAATTTTCTGGGCGATCGGCCAGCCCGTGGCCGCTGCGCAGGCTGGCGTGCCGGTGAAGCTGCGACCCGGCCAGACGAATGCGCCCGGGCTTTCCCCCGCGGAGGCTGCGGAGTCGTTCACGGTCGCGGATGATCTCAATTTCGAGCAGGTGCTCGCCGAGCCCGAGGTGATCAAGCCGCTGTTCCTGAATTTCGATGAGCGCGGGCGGATGTGGGTCGTGGAGTATCGCCAGTATCCTGAGCCCGCCGGGCTGAAGGTGCTGAGCCACGACAGCTATTGGCGCGCGGTCTACGACAAGGTGCCGCAGCCGCCGCCGCATCACGAAAAGGGCCGCGACCGCATCACGATTCATGAGAGCACCAAGAGCGATGGTGTCTTCGACAAACACACCGTCTTCCTCGACGGCCTGAATATCTGCACCGCCGTCGAGCGCGGTCGGGGAGGCGTGTGGGTGCTCAATCCGCCTTACCTCCTTTTCTATCCTGACAAAAACAACGACGACGTGCCGGACGGCGATCCCGTGGTGCATCTCGCGGGCTTCGGTCTCGAAGACACGCACTCGGTGGCGAACAGCCTGCGTTGGGGCCCGGACGGCTGGCTCTACGGTGCGCACGGCAGCACCGTGACCGCGAGCATCACGCGCCCGGGGCTCGACCAGAAACCGATCGCCGACATGCAAGGCCAGGCGATCTGGCGGTATGAGCCGCAGTCGCGCCGCTTCGAGGTTTTCTGCGAAGGCGGCGGCAATACCTTCGGCGTGGAGATCGATGCGCAGGGGCGCATTTTTTCCGGTCACAATGGCGGCGACACCCGCGGCTTTCACTACATGCAGGGCGCGTATCTGCGGAAGGGCTTCGACAAACACGGCCCGCTCTCGAACCCCTACACGTTCGGCTATTTCGACGCGATGCAGCACGCCAAGGTGGAGCGCTTTACGCACAACTTCATCATCTACGAAGGCGGCGCGCTCGGGGCCGCGTATGCGGGAAAGCTCTTCGGTGTCGAGCCGCTGCAGGGGCGGATCGTGGAGAGCGAAGTGACGCCGCTCGGCTCGACTTTCCAGACGGTGGATTTGCAGCGCCCGGTGACGAGCCATGACCCGTGGTTCCGTCCGGTGGACATCAAGACCGGCCCGGATGGAGCGATCTATATTTGCGATTGGTACGTGAAGGAACTCGCACACAGCCGCACCTACGACGCCTTGCAAATCGCGCCGATCGATCTGGCGCGCGGGCGCATCTATCGGCTACGGGCCAAGGATTCGCGCCCGGCGGGAGCGGTCGATCTGAGCCGTTTGGAAAAGTCCCAGCTCGTGCAGGGACTCCGGAACGAGAACAAGTGGGTGCGGCAGACGGTGCAGCGCTTGCTCGCCGATCGGCGCGATGCCGAGATCGTGCCGGGCCTGCGTCGGCAACTCGACGCTGAACAAGGCCGGCACGCGCTGGAACTGCTCTGGGCCTTGCACGGCAGCGGTGGGCTCGACGACGCGGCGGCGCTGCAACTGCTCGATCATCGCGATCCGTTTGTGCGTTTGTGGACAGCGCGGCTCATGGGCGATGCCAGCCGCGTTTCGCCGGAACTGGCGCGCAAACTCGTGCAGGTCGCCGAGCGTGAGCCAAACGTGGAAGTGCGCGCGCAACTCGCCTGCACCGCCAAACGACTCCCCGCGGTCGATGATTTCGCGATCGTCCGCACTCTGCTCGACCACGAGGCCGACTCGAAAGACCCGCGCCAGCCGTTGCTGCTCTGGTGGGCGATTGAGGCCAAGGCCGACACCGACCGCGAGGCGGTGCTCGCGCTCTTCCGCGAGTCGCCGTTCTGGGATCGCGTGATCGTCAAAGAGCACCTGCTCCCGCGCCTGATGCGGCGCTACGCGCAGACCGGCGCGCGCAAGGATCTGCTGACTTGCGCGGCGATTTTCGATCTCTCGCCGACGCCCGAGCACAGCAAAATCCTGATGACCGGATTTGAAGCGGCCTTCAAAGGTCGTCCGCTTTCCGGACTGCCGCAGGAACTGGTGACCGCGATGCGCCGCCACGGCGTGGGCTCGGTGGCGCTGGCCTTGCGCGGGGGGGATGCGAGCGCGATCGAGTCGGCGCTCAAGGTCGTCGCCGATGAAAAGGCGCCCGCGCAAACGCGCCTCGAATACGTGACCATTCTCGGCGAAGTGAAAGCCGCGGGCAGTGTGCCCGTCCTGCTGCGGCTCGTCGAAACGACCCGCGACGAGGCGCTCCGCAAAGCTGCGCTGGCCGCGCTCTCGCCCTACGACGACCCGAGCATCGCGCCGCAGGTCGTCGCGGTTTTCTCCAAGCTCGGCAAAGACTCACAATCCGCCGCGCTCAGCCTGCTCGCGAGCCGGCCTGTGGCCGCTTCGGCGCTCGTCACCGCAGTGGAAAATGGAGCCATCGCCCGCGCCGCGGTGCCGCTCGAAGTGGTGCGCAAGATCAAGCTTTTCGATGCGCACGATCTGCCCGCTCGCGCCGGCAAAGTGTGGGGTTCAGCCGGGCGGGAAACGACTGCCGAGATGGCGAAGAAGATCGAGCGCCTCGCCACGCTGGTGCGCGAGGGCCAGGGCGGGAGTCCGTATGAAGGGCGGACGGTTTTTGCGATGGCCTGCGGCGCCTGTCACGTGCTGCACAACGCGGGCGGGCAGGTCGGACCGGATCTCACGAAGTTCAAGCGCGACGATGTCGCCGCGCTCCTGCTCAGCGTCGTGAACCCGAACGCCGAGATCCGCGAGGGTTACGAAAGCTTCCTTATCACCACGCGCGACGGTCGGGTCGTGACCGGCTTTCTCGTGGAGCAGGATCCGCAGATGGTGGTGCTGCGCGGGCTCGACGGGCAGAACATCCCGCTCGCCCGGGCCGATGTGCAGGAGATGAAAGCCGCGGGTGTTTCGCTGATGCCCGAGGGCTTGCTCGACGCGCTGAGTGAGCAGCAGGTGCGCGACCTTTTCGCCTATCTCCGCATTACGCAGCCGCTGATCGGCAAGCCGTAAGACGGTGGACTAGAACTGCGTGTATTGCTGGTGGACGAGCCGGTATTTGCCGGGCCGCTTGGCCGAGTACGCTTTGCTCTTCGGTAGCCAGCCGCGATCGACCATGTAGCCATTGAGCGCGCCGGTGATCATTCGGGAAGTGCGTGCGCAGTCATCCGTCACACCCATCATCGCCTGCGTGGTCATGCTGATTGCGGCGCTCGTTCCGGGGTTGGTCAGCAAACCGGGCATGGCGTTGCTGCCGCCGGTGGTTTCGAAGGTGAGGAACGGTTCAGTGCCCGCAGCCAGATCGAAGACCAGCACCCGCGTTTCCATTTTGGTCCCGCCAGCACCGAGGCCCACGCCTGCGCGCAAGATGCGGCTGCCGGTATTGACGCGCACGAATTCGCCGGCCACCAACCACCCTGTCTTCGGCAACCCTGCTACGCTGCCCGTCCGCACCGCCGGAGCCACGTGGGTGTTCACGCCCTTCACCAGATAGGCGGCCAGGGTCTCGGCGGTCTTCTTCTTGAAAGCCTCGGGATTTTTTCCTGGCTCGCCCTGGATGTTGTAGGCGCCCTGCTGGGTGCCGAAGTCGGCGACGTAAATTTTCGCGGGCTTTTGTGCCGGCTGTTTGGCCGATCGCTGATCACCCTTCACGCTCACGGAAGCGCAGGACGAGAATAGGAGGGCGGCGAGGCAGGGTAGGACGGTGGCGGCGAGTTTCATGAGTTCTGGTGGGTTGCGTTTTTGGCGTCCTCGCTGGCCGAGATTATTTGAGCCGCTCGGAAGTTTCGGCCTTGAGAAGATCATCGATGGTTTCCCGGCGCGAGATCATTTCCACGGAGCCGTCTTCTTCCAACCAGAGCTGTGGCGCACGACCGATCGAGTTGTAGTTGCTCGACATGGCGTAACCATACGCGCCCGCGTCGCGCAGCGTGAGGAGGTCGCCAGCTTGCGGGCGCGGGAGCATGCGCGGAGCGAGGAGCTCGCGGTCGTCGCGGGTGAAGATGTCGCCGCTTTCGCAAAGCGGGCCGGCGACGACGATGGGCTCGCGCGGAACGTTCGGGTCTTCGTCGTCTTTCCCGACGATGTCGATCGCGTGGTAGCTGCCATACATCGCGGGGCGGACGAGATCGACGAAGCCGGCATCGACCATGGCAAAGGTCGCGCCGCTGCCCTTTTCGTTGGAGCGGGTTTGCTTCACGTCGGTGACGCGCGCGACGAGCGTGCAGCCCGGCGCGACGTAATACCGGCCCGGCTCGATCTCGAGGCGTAGATCGCGGCGCGCGGCGGAGCAGAGGCGCTGGTGGCAGGAGTTGAACAGTTCGTGCAGTGGTTCCATTGGCACCTGGGCGCCGTGGTCCTTGTAGTTGTGCGGGATACCGCCGCCGAGGCTCACGGCGGTGAGCTGTGGGAATTTCTTGAGCAGCGAAACGAAATCCGCGGCGAGGCGGGTGAGGTTGTCGTGCAACTCCTGAAACTGAGGTCCGCTGCCGATGTGTGCGTGCAGCATGGTGACTTCGAGCCCGGCTCGATCGGCAGCTTCTTTCGTGGCGAGGAGGTCTTCGAACCAGATGCCGTGCTTCGAGCTCGGTCCACCGGTGTCACACGAATTGACGTGGCCGTGGCCGAAGCCGGGATTTACGCGGAGCGAGATGGGGCCGCTATAGCCGGCGCGCTTGAGGTCGGCGATTTGGCCGGGCGAGCCGATGTTGGGCAGTACGCCGTTTTCGAGGACGACGGAAAGGGCGTTGTCGCGGAAGACATCGGCCGTGAGGCAGATGACGGGCGGCTGGTTTCCGCCGGGATGCCCGGCTCGCAGGGCGCGCAGCACTTCGTTGCCGGAGACGGCGTCGATCCAGATGTCCGCCTCCTTCATCTCGCGCAGGATTTTCGTCGCCGGGCAGGCTTTCATCGCGAACCGCGCCTGCACGCCATCGGTGTCGGTCAGAAATTGAATGTCGGCGATGCGCTGGCGGACGGCGCGGGCGTCGTAGAGCCAGAAGGGCGTGCCCACCTTCTCGGCGAGCTCACGAAGCAGGGCAGGGGAATGGTTCATGGAAAAGGGGGCGCATGATGCGACGGAGACCGCGCGCGCGCAAGTGCCGGGCAAAGTTTCGTCTCGCGCCGGGCTCCCGGATTCACCCAAATTCCCGACACATGAATTCGCACCGCATCGAAGTGAACCTTGGCCCGCGCACTTATCCGATCCTGATCGGCAGTGGATTGCTGGCGGGTTTGGGGACAACGCTCCGCGGGCACGGCTTGCGGCAGTCGGACGCGTTTGTGATCACAAATCCGCAAGTCGGGGCGCTGTATTTCGATGCTCTGAGCGGGGTGCTGAAATCTGCCGGGTTCAATCGCGTCATGCGCCACGAGATTCCGGCAAGCGAGGAGGGGAAAAATTGGGACGAGTTCTCCGCGACGTGTGCGGCGCTGCTCGCGGCGTTTCCCGATACGGGTTCGGTCCCGCTCGTGTTCCTGCTCGGTGGTGGAGTGGTGGGTGATCTCGGGGGCTTTGCCGCGGGAGTTTTTCGGCGTGGCGTGCCGTTTGTGCAGATCCCCACCACGCTGCTCGCAGCGGTGGACTCGAGTGTCGGTGGCAAGGTCGCGGTGAATTTCGGCGGCGTGAAAAACATCATGGGAATCTTCAATCAGCCGCGCCTGGTCGTGGGAGATCTGGATTTGCTAAAGACGCTCGATCCGCGCGAAGTCCGGAGTGGGACGAGCGAGGTGATCAAGTATGGAGCGGTGTGCTCGGCGGCGCTTTTCGAACAGCTCGAAAGCGGCGACTTGGAGAAGCTTATCGCGCTCGATCCCGTAGTGCTCGCGGACATCGTGGCGCAATGCGTGACCTTGAAAGCGCGCGTGGTGGAGCAGGATGAGTTCGACAAGAAGGGCATCCGCAACGTGCTCAACTTCGGCCACACCATCGGCCATGCGCTGGAACTGAGCGTCGACTATGCGCTCACGCATGGCGAGGCGATCGCCATCGGGATGATCGCGGGCGCGCGCCTGGCCGTGCGGTTGGGCGTTTGCGAACACGCATTCCTGGAACGCCTGCAACTGCTCATCGAGCGCGCGGGTCTGCCAACGTTTTTCCCGGAGCACCCCGGCCTTTTCGACCGGATCATCCGCGCCATGCAGATGGATAAGAAATTCCGCGAAGGGAAGAACGTCTTCGTGCTGCCGACGCAGGTCGGCTCATGGCGGCAGGTCGAAAACGTGGACTGGGCTCTGGTCCACGAAGCGGTCCGCTCCGTGCTCGCCTGAGCCCGACGTAACCCGCGATTAAGCGGCGGGCGCGGGCTTGGGCTGCTCGGACTGCTTGATCTCGGTGCGGAGATCGCGGCCGCCCTTGCCACTCCACCACAACACGATCGGCGCAGCGATATAGACCGAAGAGAAAGTGCCGACGATAACGCCGATGAAGATGGCGAAGGCGAAGTCGTTGAGCACGGGCCCACCGAGAAAATAAAGTGCGGAGAGAGCAAGGAGCGTGGTACCGCCGGTCAGGATGGTGCGGCTGAGCGTCTCGTTGATGCTTAGGTTCATGATCTCGGCGATCGATCCGCTGCGGCCGGCGCGGATGCCTTCCCGGATACGATCGAAGACGACAATGGTATCGCTCACCGAATAACCGGCAATGGTCAGCACCGCGCCGACGAAGATGAGCGACATCTCACGGCCAGCGAGAGAGAAAATACCGATGGTGATGAGGAGATCGTGGAGCAGCGCAATGAGGGCGGAAACGGCAAACGAAACCTCAAACTGCACGGCGACATAAATCATGATTCCGACCAGGCCGAGGGCGAGAGCGATGAGTGAGCTGCGAATGAGTTCACTGCCCACCAAACTGCCGACTTTTTCCGTGGCTTCGGTCCGATACTGAGCCTGTGGAAATTTGATTTTTAGGTGCGCCTCGACCTGGCTGCTCGTGTCGAGCGGGCTCCGCACCGTGAGGAACTCGGCGGTGGCGGATTTTTCGATCTGCACGACGCTGTCGGCGAGTTTTAATTCGGTGAGGGCGTCGCGCACCATGTTCTCAGGAACTTTTTCACCCTGGGCTTCCATGACCAGTCGATCGCCACCGCGGAAGTCGACGCCGAAATTACTCGCCCCACGCATGGCGAAAGCGACGCTCAGAGCGACGATGGCAATGACCGAGAGGCTCACGGCGACCCGGCGCTGACCGAGGAAGTTGTAGTGAGTTTTGCCGACTAGATCGGCCATACTGATTTTGCGCAGCAGGTTGAAGTGAAAGAGCCAGTTGAAAAGGTTGCGCGTAATGACGAGCGCGGTGAAGAGCGAGGCGACGATGCCGATGGTGAGGGTGACGGCAAAGCCTTTCACTGGACCGGTAGCCATCCAGTAGAGGATCGCCGCGGTGATGAGTGTGGTGACGTGCGAATCGAAAATCGCGGAAAACGCTTTATTGTAGGACGCGTCAAGGGCGGCTTTGAGTGATTTGCCGCTGGCGATTTCCTCGCGCAGTCGCTCGTAAATGAGCACGTTGGCATCGATGGCCATACCCAAGGTGAGAATGGTGCCGGCGATACCAGGAAGGGTGAGCACGGCACCGAACATCGCGAGGATGCCGAAGAGCAGAAGACCCTCCACGGCGAGAGCGATGAGCGCGACGAGACCGGCAAGGCGGTAGTAGAAGAGGACGGCGAGCCAGATCAAACCGAGGCCGACAAGGCCGGAGTAAATGCCGCTTTGGATCGAATCCGCGCCGAGCGATGCGGACGCGGAGCGTTCTTCCTCGATGGCCACAGGGGTCGCTAGCGGGTTCTCGAGAGCGCTCGCGAGGTTGCGGGCTTCGCGCTCGCCCATGTTGCCGCCGCTGATCTGAGCGCTGCCGCCGTAGATCGGGCCGGTCTTCACGCCAGGGGCGGAGATGACCTTGTTGTCGAGCACGATAGCCATTGCCGAACGCTCGTTATAAACCTGCTCGGTGAGCTTGCCGAATTGCGTAGCGCCTTCGGAATCGAATTGCAGCGACACTTCCCAGCCTTCCTGGCCAAAGCCTGCGCCGGCGCGGGTCACGTGATTGCCCAGTAAGTCGGGCTTCTTCTTCACGATCAGCTTGCTCTCAAATTTCTTGTCCTGCCGCTCGCCCGCCATCGTCTCGATGGAATAGCCGGGCGGGATCACGCCGGTGCCTGTCTCGATCTGCGCGAGGAGCATGTCGCTCTGCGGGTGAACGAGGCGAAATTCGAGCTTGGCGACTTTCTTGAGCTGGTCGCGGGTCTCCGCAAGCTTCTGCGGGGCCAGTCCTGGAATCTGCACCAGAATGCGGTCGGTGCCGCTCGGAGTAATGACCGGCTCATTGGTGCCCATGCCGTCCACCCGTTTCCGAATGACTTCGACGGCCTGATCGACATTTTCACGGGTGATTTCCCGCCGGACACCTTTTTCGTCGGGCTCTGAGATGAGGCGGATGAGAAACGACGTGCCACCCTTCAGGTCGAGGCCGAGCGGAATTTTCCCGGTTTTGACCACCTTGCCGTCACTATCAAGGACGTCGAAGGGCGGGTTCACGGCCTGGAGGCAAAAGGCGACGAGCAGGATCGTCAGCAGCGAGCCGACATAACGCTTTACGGTGCTGCTATCGGTAAAGAAATACCAACCGAAGAGCGCCAGCAGGAGCAGGCCGAAGAAGAAAATGAGGACGTTGTTGTCCATGATGAGGAGGGCGGGGAGAGGTTGGTGAAAGGCTTACGCGGCCTTGGGAACGGGGTCTTTTTCGATCGTGGCGATGGCCGATTTATCGACTTCGATCTTCACGTTGTCGGCGATCTTCAGAATGAGCGAAGCGCCTTCCTTCACATTGGCGACGATGCCGTGAATGCCGCCGGAGGTGATCACCTTGTCGCCGGTTTTCAGCGCCGACACGAGGTTCGCGTGCTCCTTCTGCCGCTTGGATTGCGGGCGGATGATGAGGAAGTAAAAGATGACGCCGATACAGACGAACGGGATGATCGAAGAAAGCGGCGACGGACCCTGGGCCGCGGGAGCGGCTTGGGCGAGCGTGAGGAAAGCGAAGGATGTCATACGGTAAAAAAAGCCGTTCTCACGGCGCGCGATCAGGTGCGCCGGGAAACGGGGAGCGGAAGATTAGGCAGCGACCCTGGATTGTCCAAGGAATTCCGAGGCGCC
>JBBQYR010000083.1:0-19418 GCA_038208565.1 Chthoniobacterales bacterium | reverse complement strand
TCGATCTTCGGCACCTTCGATTTGAAGCCCTTGGGCGCGATGCGGTAGATCGTGCCGGAAGTCGTGTTGTCGAGGTCCGCATGGCCGCCGACGCGCGGGTCAAACCAATCGGCGACGTAGATCGCACCATCCGGGCCGACGGTGACATCCGCCGGGCGGAAGAGCGTCTTTACTTCTGAATGCTTCACGCTGTTGGAGCCGCCGAGGAAGTCCGAGCCGGCAAATTCCTTCTCCTTGTTCGAGGTCAGGAAATCGAAGCGGTCGAGCTTGAAGCCCGCACCTTCCGGCTTCGGCTGATAGCCGAAAACCACGTTGCGCCCGGCTTCACACGCGAGCAGGAGGCCCTGCCATTTTTTGCCGAGCGCGCCGTTTTCGTAGAAGGCCACGCCGGTCGGTGAACCCCCGCCATACACGTCGCCCGTGGGCATCGTGCCGGGATCTTCCTGCCGCCACTCGGCGGTCGGCACGTCCTGGCCGGGACGCTTGTCCGCGCCCCACGAACGTTTGCCATCGCGCGAGGCAAAGCCGGCATTGCCGTATTCGAGCACGGGCGTCACGCGGCAGGCGGGCGGATCGTCGTTGTCACTTTGGAAAATATCGCCGAGCGAGGTGATCGCCTGCTCGTAGCTGTTGCGATAGTTGTGCCCGATGATCTGCACATCGCTGCCGTCGGGATTCATCCGTGCGGTGAAGCCGCCGATCCAGACGCGCCCGTCGTCGCTTTTTTGTCCGGCGATTTCCGTGGGATTAAAGATCTGTGGACGCTCGGGAACCTTGCGACCGTTGTTCGGATCGTACGGGCTGCCGATGCGAAACGTTTTGCCCGATTTGTCGGTGAAGACGGCCCCGGTGTTGCCCATGTTCCAGTACCACTGGCCATCCGGTCCGGCGGTCACCGAGTGCAGGCTGTGATCGTGGTTTTTGCCGTTGAAACCGGTGAGCAGCACCTCGCGCTTATCCACCGCGGGGTCGAACTTCCGGTCGCCGTTGGTATCGGTGAAAACGAGCAGGTCGGGAGGTTGCGAGACGATCACTTTCTGGTCGAGCACAGCCACCCCGAGCGGCGCGACGAAACCATCCTCCTGCACGAAGACCTCGCTCCTGTCCGCCTTGCCGTCGCCGTCGGTGTCCTCGAGAACCACGATGCGATCACCTTCCGGCTGGCGCTTCGAGTGGCTGCGGTAGTTCACGCCCTCCGCGACCCAGAGCCGCCCGTCCTTGTCGAAGTCGATGTTCGTCGGGTTGTGCAGCATCGGGGTCGTCGCCCAGACGGTCACTTCGAGCCCCTCGGGCACGACGAAGAGATCCTTCGGAACGCTCGTGGGGACGGGCGTCTCCTGTCCGTGGGCCGAGGGCCGGCTCGGCAGCGGTGAAAGGCCGAGCGCGAGCAGGAAAGTGATCGAGCGGGTGAGGATGGACGGTGGAGTCATGGAAAGGTGCGGGGTGAGCATGGCGCGTCGTCGTGCGACGAGCGCCGGGATTCTCCATGATGGACGGGTGGCGTCTAGCGCGATTCCGGGGCGGGATTGAGCGGCACGCGGCGCAGGCGCGGGGCGTTGTCGATGACCGATACCGAACGGAGGCTCATCGCCGCGCCCGCGATCATCGGGCGGAGCAGCAAGCCGAAGAACGGACTCATTTCGTGATCCGCTGGCCGGGTTTCCGATTGCGAGCAAGGGGCGTGTGGTGTTCCATCCAGCCATGTTTTC
Source organism: Chthoniobacterales bacterium (assembly GCA_038208565.1). Taxonomy (GTDB): domain Bacteria; phylum Verrucomicrobiota; class Verrucomicrobiia; order Chthoniobacterales; family Chthoniobacteraceae; genus Chthoniobacter. The sequence continues at coordinate 17,709 of JBBQYR010000083.1, read as the reverse complement.
CGTCACGATTCTCGGCAGTGGTAGCGCGGGTAATTGCGCGCTCGTCGAGACGCCGCAGACGCGACTACTGATCGATGGCGGCCTGAGCGCCCGGCAGATCGGCGTGCGGCTCGCGCAGTGCGGCGTGAACCCTCTCGAGATCGACGGCATCCTGCTCACGCACGAGCATGGCGACCACTCCGGCGCGCTGAATGTGTGGTGCAAACAATTCTCCACACCGATCTACTGCAACCGGCTCACGGCGGAGATTCTGCAAAAGGATGGGCCGGAATTGCGCAAGGATTGGCGGTTGTTCGTCACGGGGAGCGAGTTCACGATCAAGGACATCACCGTGCAGACTTTTCCGGTGCCTCACGATGCGGTGGAGCCGGTGGGATTCGTGTTGCATCACGGTAGCGATGCGCTCGGCGTGCTGACCGATCTCGGCGTGGCGACGAAGCTCGTGCAGGAGCGGATGCGGGCCGCGCAGACGGTGCTCATCGAGACCAACCACGACGAGAAGCTGCTGCAAAACGACACGAAGCGGCCGTGGTCGGTGAAGCAGCGGATCATGTCGCGACACGGTCATCTTTCGAACGCGGCGGCGGCGAACGTGCTTGCGGACTTGCTCGGCGGTCGGCTGCGGCGGGCGGTGCTCGGGCATCTGAGCCGCGATTGCAACAGCCCGGAACTGGCCGTGGGCGCGGTGCGGGCGCGGCTGGATGAAGCCGGTGCGAATGAGGTGGAGGTGTTGTGCGCCGGGCAGCGGGAGATCAGCGCGCGGTTGATGGTGGCGGAAGGCTGCGCGGTGTGATGCCGTGCTGCGCGAAGAGCGGCACGAGCGCGGCGTAATCGATTTCCTCCGGTTCGGCACCGGGATGAAAATACAGCTCGCTCAGACCGTCCGGCAGGTTCCTCAAAATGCTGGCGATCGTCGCCGTGCGTATCCGGCCAGTCTCGCGCAGGCCGAAAATGCGATCGGTGAAATAGAGGCCGTGGCGTTGCAGGGCGGGCGTCGCCTGCGCGCTGAGTAGTTCGAAAATCTTCGGCAGCAGCGCGGGCCGACCGGGTTCACGAACGAGGCGGACGCCGCAGAATCCTGCGGCTGCCGCAATCGGCAACGTGTGTTGCAGGATCGTGGGGTGCAGGTGCAGATGTGTGTGGCCGTCCCAATAGCTCGGCGCGAAACCGAGCGCGCGGAACTTGGCGAACTGCGCCCCTATTTCCTCCCGCAAAAGCTCAGCGAGCGATGGGCGGAAGGCGTAGCGCAACCCGGCGCGCGCCGGTGACGCGACGAAATTTCCCTGCGCGTCGGTCAACACCGAGACGCCGCTGGCACGGCCAGCGCAGAGTGTAAGATGCAGGCCCACGCAGAGCGCCGGATGCCGCCGCGCGATGCGTGCTGCTTCGTCTGCGGCGGGCTCGTTCACCATGAGGCTCGCCTGTGTGAGAAAGCCGGCCTCGCAGGCGCGCTCGACCGCTTCATTGATCTGCGCGCTGCGGCCAAAATCGTCGGCGGTGAGGATGAGTTGTTTCAAAACGCGGGACGAAGCAGCATCCTGCGCCGCCCACGATGACGACAAGGCTGATCCTCGCATTCCCCGCTGCGCCATGAGTACGGCGACGACGATGGCCAGCGTGCTGCTGGGCGGGACGGCGCTGGTGAGCCTGGGTTATTACTTCGCGAGCGCCCGCTTGCTGGGGCGATGGCTGGCGCAAGAGAGTGCGGTGAAAAGTGGCGACGCGGCATTTCCGCCGGTGTCGTTTTTCCGACCGATCAAGGCGGGCGTGCCGGAACTGCGCTCGAAGTTGGAGAGCCTGGCCACTGCGCTGCGGTCGGACGATCAGTTGATCATCGGCGTGGAATCGGAATCCGCGGAAGAAGCTGTGGCTGTCGCACTCGCGCGTTCATTTGCTGGAAAGGAAATTTTGGTGATCCGCTGCGAGCCCGCCCGGGCGCTGAATCCCAAGATCTCCAAACTCGTGCAAATGGTCGAACACGCCCGGCACGAGCATTGGATCTTGAGCGACAGTGAGGCGGTGCTGGATGTGGAATTTTTGCAATCGTTCCGCAGCGAATGGTCGCAGTGCGACGTGCTCACGGCGGGGTATCGATTCATCGGCGCAGGCACTTGGCCGCAGCGTCTCGATGCGGCGGCGATTTTGCTCACGCTCTGGCCCGGGCTTGCCGTGCTCCGCGCCCGCGGACCGCTGCGGCTCACGCTCGGGGCTTGCACGGGATTTCGGCGGCAGGACTTGGCGGTTGTCGGAGGCTGGGCGGCGTTTGGTGATGCGCTCGCCGAAGATCACCAACTGGGGGTCGCACTGGCGGCGGCCGGGCGAAAGATTTTGCTCAGCCAGAGCGTCGTCTCTCTCGCCAGCGACCCGCTGACCTGGCGCGATTATTGGCGGCATCAGCGCCGAGTCGCGATCACCTATCGCGTGGCGAATCCGCGCGGCTTCGCCGGCGCATGGCTGACGCAGGGCCTCAGCGCGGCTCTCGTTCTGGCCTGCTTCCATCCGGGGCAGGTGTGGAGCTGGGCGCTGTTTACGACCGCTTGGGCTGCGCGGGTTTTGTCGGCTCAGGCGATGTCTCGGCGGCTGGAGTTTGCGCTTCCTCATCCGTGGCTCACCGTCCTGCTATCCAGCTTGGTCGAGACGATCTGCTGGGCGTTGAGTTGGCCGGCGCGCTCCGTGTGGTGGGGCGGCCGCCGCTGGCGGATCGGCCGCGATGGCCAGTTGCGTCCGCTGCCCTGATCGCGCCTAACCTTCCAGCGAGATCTGTTTTTCGATCTCCTGCAAGCGATGCTCGGCATTGGAGGCGTGCCGTGTGCCAGGCATCGTCTCCACGATTTGCATGAGGAGCGCCCGAGCCATGTGGGCGTCGCGCTGGTATTTCCAGTAAACATCCACCAAACGCGAACTCAGAAACGCCGCATCCTCCACCGGCCATTCCTGCTGCAGCGCCTCTTCCAGCGTAGCCGCCCCTGCCGCCGGGTCGTGGAACTGTTCGCATTGGATCTTCACGATTTCGCTGTAGGCCAGCGTGTCCTCGGGATTTTCGGCCAGCGCCTTTTGGTAAGCCTCCACCGCCGCCCCGTAGTCGCCCCGGGCACAGGCGCCTGCGGCTTCATCGTGGGCCGTCCTCTCGATCTGCTCATTGGGTTGGAAAAACAAATTCCCCATGATGTCCCCGAGCATCGGCATGACCATCACGACGAAAAGCACTCCCGTGACGCCTCCCAAAAGCACGACTCCTCCAAAAAGTAGAACGACGCGCGTCGCATCGACGTTTTCCTCAGTATTGGCGGCGCGTGCTTGGCTGAAGAGATAGTAGGTGAGCCAAGCGAGGCCCAGAAATAGAAGCAGTCGGGGGATGGAGCGCATGGGGAGAAGCTCGGAGTGTGAGACATCGTCCCCGCGGAGGCAAGCGGCGAAGGTGCCCCCAGAGTGAGCGGTGGTGGGAAAAAGCGCTTGTCAAACTGGTGGGCCGAGGCAGATTCTCGCTCGGTTTCGCGGGTATAGCTTAGTGGTAAAGTTCCAGTCTTCCAAACTGGCCATGCGGGTTCGATTCCCGCTACCCGCTCTCCTTCTCAGCTAGAGTGGGTTTTTGCGGCGGATGCCGGAGACGAAACGACGCAAGCGGGAACGCGTTTGGGATCTGCGCCCATGTCCTCAGACCGGCAAACCGCCCCCTGCCACGTTGAATTTCTCGATCTCGACATCCCAAACTCGCTGATTTGGATGGGGGCTGGTAAGGGGTGGTTTTTCGCCCTTCCACGAAGACACCGGATCGATCAATACGCGCTGGTGGGCAAATTTTAGCGGCGACTTATCTTGAATTGTTGACTGACGCAATATGTGTTCTCGTGAACACCTATGCACGCTGCCGCGAAACTTATCCAGCCTTCCGAAAATGAGCCGGCGCATTCGTCGATTCAGGACCGCGTGGCCGCGCTCCGCGAACTGCTTCACCGGAAATATCCGACACCCGAACTGCGAGAGACTGGCATTCTGCCCACGAGCTTTGAAGCGTTCGACGGGTCGCAAGGCGGGCTGAAGCAAGGTGCGGTGACCGAAGTGGTGGGGCCCACCAGCTCGGGCAGCCTCTTCATCGAGATCATGCTCCGGGTTTTGGGCCGTGAGCAGGCATTTGGCGCGTTGGTTCAAGCGGGTGCGTCGTTCAACCCTCAAGACGTTTCCTCAGCAGCGTTGCGGCGGTTGCTTTGGGTCCGTTGCTCTCAACCACTGACCGCCGTGAAAGCGGTGGATCTATTGTTGCGCGACGGCAATCTGCGGGTGCTGCTCCTGGATCTGCAGTTTGCCCCGCAGCGCGAATTGCAGCGGATTCCGGCGAGCACCTGGCACCGGTTTCAGCGGTTGATCGAGGCAAGTGGGATGGTGTTCGTGATCCTGTCTTCCCGGCCCATGATCGAGGGAGCGAAGACCAGAATCGTGATCCGTCAGCGATGGAGTCTTGGGGCCATGCGTCAACGTCGGCGTGGGTTGATGCAGACGTCGGCGCCCCAGGTGTTCGACCGCAGGGATTTCGCCGCCCTGCTCGCCGACGAAAAACGCTCCGCGTGAAGCGTCCCCATGTTCGCTGTCCTGCTCCTGCCTCAATTTCGCCTGCAAGCGGTCCTCCGTTTCCGCGAGACGATCCCGAATTGCCTACTCGCGGTCACCGACGAAGACGGACGCATTTGCGAACTCACGGCAGCAGCATCCGAGCAAGGCGTGCGGGCCGACATGCCTGCGGTGCAAGGTCTGGCGCGGTGTTCGTCTCTTCAGCTTCTTCCCCGGGCAAAAACGACGGAGCAAGTCCTGCAACATGCCCTGCTGGAACTGGCGGATTCGCTTTCGCCGGAAATTGAATCCACCGGCGAAGGCTGTTGCACGCTCGATCTTCGGCGGGCACCGGCGACTGATTGGAATAGCTGGAGCGAGACGGTGCTCAAACGCGCCGAGGCATTGGAATTGAAGGTCGCACTCGGGGTCGCTCCGAATCCCGATCTCGCCTTTCTCGCCGCCCGACGTGCGGATGCGTTTCTCGTCGTGCAGGCACCCACCGCGTTCCTGGCGCAGTTGGCCGTCACCGAGATCGATCCGCCGCCGTACCTTCAAGCCCTGTTGCGGGATTGGGGCATTCACACGCTGGGTCAATTCACCAGCCTGCCTCGTGGCGAACTCGCGGATCGGCTGGGCCCGGAGATGGATCGCTTATGGCAGCGGGCCTCCGGCCAGACCGAGCGGCTCCTGCGGTTGGTGCGGCCCGCCGAGGAGTTTGCGGAGAGCTACGAATTCGAGCATGAGGTCGAAACGATTGAGCCGTTGCTCTTCCTGCTGCGCCGGTTTCTGGATCAACTCACGCTCCGACTCGGCAGCGCCCATCGGGTCGCCGCCCGCATGGTGCTGACCCTGACTCTGGATGACGGCAAGGCGCATCAGCACGTCTTCACGATTCCCACGCCGACGGCGGATTCGGATGTCTTGTTTCGCGTGCTGCACACGCATCTCGAAGATCTGCGCCTGATCGCTCATCCCACCGCGCTTCGCTTGCAGATCGAACCGGTTCATCCCGATCATCAGCAGCTCCGCTTTTTCGAGAGTCCCCTGCGCGATCCCAATCGCTTTGGGGAAACGCTGGCCCGGCTGGGCGCCCTCGTTGGTGCAGAAAATGTCGGGGTTGTGGAGTTGGAAGACTCGCATCGGCCGGATGCGTTTCGTCTCGTGGCGCCGCAGTTTCATCAGTTCGCGCCCACCGTAGATCACGATGAAGAATGCCTGGCGATCGGCCTTCCGCTTCGGCGTTATCGACCCCACTTGCCCGCGACGGTGCGTGTCGTGCGGCAGCAACCGGTGGAGATCCAGTCATCCGAAGTCAGCGGTCGGGTCGTCGATTTGCTCGGGCCATATCGCGCCAGTGGGGAATGGTGGGAGTGCGAACAATGGGGCGTGGAGGAATGGGATGTGGAGATCGAAGGACGTGGCCTCTACCGGCTGCACCAGGAACCGTCGGGCTGGTTTATCGATGGCTGCTATGACGCCGAGCTACGTTGAGCTGCACGCTCGGAGCGCCTTCAGCTTTTTGCGCGGGGCAAGTCGTCCCGAACATCTGGCGGAAAAGGCCGGTGAACTGGATCTCCCGGCGGTCGCGCTGTGTGACCGTGACGGTGTCTATGGAGCGCCCCGGTTTCACGGCAAAGCGAAGGAGATTGGCCTGCGGCCGATCGTCGGGGCCGAACTCACCCTCGAGGATGGCAGTGTGTTGCCGGTGCTCGTCACCGATCGCACCGGCTATCGCAATCTCTGCCGACTCATCACCCAGGCCAAACTGCGTGGCACTAAACAACATGCGCCTGTGCAATGGTCGGAGCTGGCTGAATTCGCCGAAGGGCTGATCGCGCTGACTGGTGATGAAGACGGACCCGTGCGGCGATGTCTGGAGAAAGACGACCACGCCGGCGCCCGGACGATCACCGATCAACTCACGACCATCTTCGGTCGCGACAATGTCTGCATCGAAGTGCAGCGCCATTTGCGGCGCGGGGAAGATCTCATCAATGACCGCCTCTTCGAACTGGCGGCAACCACCGGGCTGATGCCCGTGGCGACGAATGGAGTGCTCCACGCCGCGCCCGAAGAACGCCCGGTGCTCGATGTGTTCACTTGCGTTCGTGAGCACACCCATTTGGATGCTGCGGGTCGCCGGTTGACGATCAACCGGGAACGCCATCTGAAATCAGCCACCCGGATGGCGCGACTCTTTGCCGATCACCGCGAGGCGCTGGAAAACACGGTGCGGATTTCCGAGCGAATTGAATTCACCCTCGAAAATCTCGGTTACGAATTCCCGCGATACCAAGGCATGCCGCCGGAGGAGATGGTTGCGTTTCTCCGCAAAATGACGATGGCCGGAGCGCGGTCCCGTTACTCCCACCTCAGCGGAAGAGTCCTCGGCCAGCTCAACCGCGAGCTCGAACTCATCGCCAAACTCGGCTTCTCCGGCTACTTCCTGATCGTCTGGGATTTGGTCAACTTCTGCACCGAACAAGGCATCCTCGTGCAAGGCCGGGGCAGCGCGGCGAACAGCGTCGTCTGCTACTCTCTCGGGATCACGGCGTGCGATCCCATTGCCTGCAATCTTCTGTTTGAGCGGTTCCTGAGCGAAGGGCGCACCTCGTGGCCCGACATCGATCTCGACCTGCCGAGTGGCGATCGTCGGGAGCGAGTGATTCAAGAAGTGTATCGCCGGTATGGTGCTCGCGGGGCCGCCATGACCGCCAACGTCATCACCTATCGCGGGCGCTCCGCGATGCGCGAGATCGGCAAGGCGCTGAACCTTCCCCCGGAAACACTCGACCGTTTTTCGCGGCTCTTCGCGTCGGGTGATTTTCCGCACACCCTCGCACTCGAAGCGCAGATGGACAAAGCCGGGGTCGCAGCCTCACATCCTCGCCGGGCGGCCGCGGTGGAGCTTTACCAGCGCATCTACGGCCTGCCTCGCCACCTCGGCCAGCACAGCGGCGGGATGATCATCTGCCAAGGGCAGCTCGATTCGATGATGCCTCTGGAAAATGCGTCGATGCCTGGTCGGGTCGTAGCGCAGTGGGACAAGGACGATTGCCACGATCTCGGCATCATCAAGGTCGATCTCCTCGGGCTGGGCATGATGGCCGCGATGCAGGATAGCTTGGAAATGTGCGCGGCGCGTGGGCGTCCGGTCGATCTCGCCACCATTCCCAAGGACGATCTTGAGACCTACGATCTGCTCTGCGCTGCGGATACCATCGGCACCTTCCAAGTCGAATCGAGAGCGCAAATCGCGACACTCCCACGCATGCAGCCGCGGTGCTTTTACGATGTGGTCGTCGAGGTCGCGATCATCCGTCCCGGCCCGATCCAAGGCGATATGCTCCACCCTTACCTGGCGCGGAGAGCCGGCAAGGAACCCGTCACCTATTTCGATGAGCGCCTGCGACCGGTGCTGGAGCGCACCCTGGGTGTCCCGCTGTTCCAGGAGCAATTGCTGAAGATCGCGATGGTCATGGCGGACTTCACCGGCAGCGAAGCGGAGGAGCTGCGCCGCGCCCTGAGTTTTCATCGCTCGCAGGAAAAGATGAACAAAGTCTGCGTGAAGCTGCGCGCAGGCATGGAGCGGAACGGCGTAGCGCGCGAAGTGATCGAGCGAGTGACGCAGGCGGTGCAGTCTTTCGCGGTCTATGGATTTCCCGAATCCCACGCGATTTCCTTCGCGCTCATCGCCTACGCGAGCTGCTGGATGAAGGTGCATCGAACCGCCGAATTCTACGCGGGCCTGCTCAACAACATGCCGATGGGATTCTATTCGCCTGCCACTCTCGTCCTTGATGCCAAGCGCCGGGGGGTTCGCATTCGACCCGTGAATGTGGCGGAGAGTGATTGGTTCTGCACCATTGGCGCCGATGATTCGTTGCGCCTGGGGCTGTGCTACGTGCGGGGATTGGCCCGGAGCGAAGGGGAACAGATTGTTCAGCAACACCAGCGTCAGCCGTTTCATTCCCTGGCCGATTTTCAGCTCCGCACGGCGTTGTCGAAAAAGGCGCTTCGTTCGCTGGCCAGCATCGGGGCGCTGAATGGTTTGGCCGATCATCGACGCGCCGCGCAGTGGCAGGTCGAAGTGCTGCGTGATCCCGAGGATCTCTTCGCCACGGCCGATGAGCGTACGCCCCTCCCCCTGATCCCGATGAATGCCGCGGAACGCACTCAAGCCGACTACAGCGGCACGGGGCTGACCACCGGCCCGCATCCGATGGCCTTGCTTCGTGCGCAAATCGGCGAGCCAGACAATCTCTGGCGGGCCGCGGAGCTCGAACAGGCCAACACCGGGACCTTGCTCCGCATCGCCGGGATGGTCATCTGTCGGCAGCGCCCGGGGACCGCCAAGGGATTCGTCTTCGTCAGCCTGGAGGATGAAACCGGCGTCGCCAATGCCATCATCACGCCGCAGCTTTTTGAAAAGTGCCGGCTGCTGATCAGCGAGGAACCGTTTCTGATCATCGAGGGAGTCGTGCAAAACATCGACCGGGTGATTCACGTCAAAGCTCGCAGCGTGATGCCACTGGCCCCAGTGCAGTTGACCACACCGCCCTCCCACGACTTCCATTGATGACGACACCGCGCGCCAGCTTTCACTGCGCTGTGGATGCGTTCTTCGCTCCCGTCGCACAGCGAGATCATCCCGAGCATCGGGGCAAGCCGGTCATCGTTGGGTCTCTCCACGAGGGGGCATCTTGCAGGCTGGCTTTAGTCGTTTGCTCCGCCGCCGATCCCCATGATCAATCGCTCCTCTCCCTTTGCCTCGGAAGGTCTGCCCTTTGCAGAGCTGAAGAAACGAGCGCTCATCGATGAGGCGGCCAAGGCGGCCAAGGACGCGCCCGATTTTTCCGCGCGCATCAGCGCCGGACGGCCTGGTTTTTCCGATCATTAGCCGGACGGGACGGATGCCTTTCGGGTCGTAATTCCTTTGTTTCCAAACACCACGGGACGGGCCTAGCATCTAATTAGCGGAAGGCCGCTGGTTCCCATGAAGCTGCGCATACGCACCAAATTCATCGGCGTTCTCATTATCGCCGCGGTGTTGCCTTTGACCATTGCCCTGATCGCCGTGCAGGTCCTGGGCGTTCGCTATTATCGCCACGCGCAGGGCGCTCTGCTGGAAGTGCGTGCGCAGGAGCTGGCGCGCAGTCTCGGCCTGGCGGTCGGTGCGCAAGTCAGTCGCGTGCATGATTGGATCGCTCTCTCCGATTTGCGCGAGCTGGTGGTCGCCTCGGAAGCGGCCCGCGCGCCGCAGAGCGAGCCGGAGTTTGCGAAATTCGTCGAAGACCTTGAAGCGCGCTGGCCGCCGCTCAAGCCCGAGGAGGAACCGTTGCGCGGGCTGCTGCAAAACGACGTGGCGAGCGAGTTGCACGCGTTCCGGATGATCAATCCGCTCTTTGCCGAAGTCTTCGCCACGAGCACGCGCGGCGAGCTGATCGGATCATCGGACAAGACCTCGGACTACTGGCAGGGCGACGAGGTGTGGTGGCAGCGGGCGATGCGGCAGAAATTCCGCTACGCCTACGTCGAGGGGATCAACTACGACACGAGCGCCGGCGTGTATTCTGTGGATGTGGCGGTGCCGATTCGGAGCTGGCGGCACGCGGCCGATCCGCCGGTCGGGGTGGTGAAAGCGGTGGTCAATGCTTCGCCGCTGCTTTCCTCATTTGCGCCGACGCTGGCCGGCGATTCCGCCATTCATCAGGTCGTGCTCGCCGATGGCCGCATCCTTGCCCAGCTCTCCGGCCCGAAAATCGCGCCGCTTTCCCAGAGCATCGCTCCCGAGGCTCTAGAGAGGCTCTCGCGCACTCGGCCCGGTTGGATGACGGCGGCGATGCGCGGTGACGGGGAGAAGCATCTCGCGGGTTTTGCGCCGCTGAATTTCTCCGCCAGCGGGGCCGGGGAGATGGGGGTGACGGGACTCACGCCGATGTATGTGGTCGTGTATCGCTCGGCCGACGAGGCGCTGGCGCCGATGCGCAAGCAGGTCTGGATGCTGAGCGCGACGGGCGTGCTGCTCATCCTCGCCTGTGGCTCGGCCGGCTATTGGATTGCGGGAAAACAGATCCTCGGTCCGCTGGAAGCGCTGCGAGCGGCGACGCACGCGGTCGCCGCCTCGGCCAAGCTGGGCGATCAATCGCCGTCGCCGCGCGCGTTGCCCGCGCTGGAGCCGCTGCGGAGTATCAAGACGCACGACGAGCTCCAGGAGCTCGCCCAGGAATTTGCCTACATGGCCGGGCGCGTGCTCACCTATCACGAGCGGCTGGAGCGCGACCTCGCGGCCAAGACGGCGGAGATCGACCGCGATCTGGAAATGGCGCGCGAGTTTCAGGAGGCGCTCATGCCGCATTCCTATCCGCTCGTGCCAAGTGCCACGCACGCCGCGGCAGTGGCGCTGGAGTTTCACCACATCTATCGACCAGCGAGCTCGGTGGGTGGCGATTTCTTCGATGTGCTCAAGCTGTCCGATCACCGTGCCGGCGTGTTCATCGCGGACGTCATGGGCCACGGCGCGCGGTCGGCGCTGGTCACGGCCATCCTGCGCACGCTGCTGCACAATCTGGGCTTCGGGAGCGACGATCCCGCGCAGTTCCTCGCGCGGCTCAACCAGCACTTTCACGAGATCATCCGCGAGAGCCAGGAGACGATCTTCGTCTCGGCGTTTTACCTCATCGTCGATACCGAGACGGCAACGGCCAGCTATGCCTCGGCCGGGCATCCTTCGCCCTTCATCGCCAATCGCCTGACGCGCACGACCAAGCCGCTGATCGAAGCCCTGCGGGGAAATCCCGCGCTGGGATTGCTGCCCGTCGCCTCGTACTACAAATGGACGCGGGTGGTGCGGCCGGGCGACATCTTCGTCCTCTTCACGGACGGCGTGCAGGAAGCGTACAACGCGGCCGGCGAGGAGTTTGGCCTCGACCGTGTAAGGCAAACAATCACGGCAAATCTCCCGAGCGGTGGCGACGATGTGAGCCAGGCGCTGGTCTCGGCGGTCGATGCGTTCATCCAGCCGGCGACTCCCGCGGACGATATCTGCCTCGTGACGGTCGAGGTCACGGCGGCGCCGCAGAAGACCGTGAGCGGCGTTCCCAAAATCGCAGACCTCCGCTAGTCCGGCTCAGCTCGGGGCGATCGGCGGCGGGGTTTTCGGGAGATGTTCGGAGCAGTATTCGTGGCCGTCCTTGGACACGCGGAAATCGAGTTCCGGGGCGACCAGTTCGGTGCGCCCGCACACTTCGCAGCGATGCAGCGCCTCGTCGTCCGCGATCACCCCTTCGAAGCGCTGGCGGCGGCCGGCGACCTCGTGGCGTAGTTTCGCGTCCTGGAAAATCTCGCGACCGAAGAAGACGAAGAAATTCCCGAGTGCCGCGATGACTGCGAGCTTGTAGCTGAGCGCGCCGCCGATGAAGCCAAAGGCGACCAGGGCTGCGGAGATCCACGCCATCCACTTCACCTTCACCGGCAGGACGAAGAAGAGATAGATCGTGAGCTCGGGATTGTACCGGGCGAAGGCGAAAAGGAGCGTGGTATTGAGCAGGAAACCGCTCGGGTCGGCGTTGGCGATAAAGGCCGCGATGGTCGTCCCGAGCATGCCGAGCAGGTAGAAGAGATTCACGCGGAACGCGCCCATGGCTTCCTCGAGCCCGTCGCCGATCCAGATGAAGTAGAGCACATACATCGCGGCGCCCAGCCAATCGGGGAAGAGGCCGCCGATCGACGGGATGAAAATGTAGGTCACGAGCCGCCAGACCTGCCCCTGCAGGACGAGGTCGCGATCGAGGTAGAGCACCTCCAGAAAGTGCGGATTCAGCTTCAGGAGCACGAAGCACAGCGCGTTGAGCGCGGCGACGTAGCGCAGCAGTCCGGGGATGGCGAGATGACCGAATTTCGCTTCGGCGCGGTCGATCCAATGCATGGTTTTGAAGAGGCGGGACTTTGCCGGCATCCGCCTCGAAAGCAACCGGCGAATTTGGGAAAAGCCCCGCGCATTGACACCGCCCTGCCACCACTTACGCTGCCGCCCGTGTCCGCCGAATCCGTTCTCAAAAAAACTCCGCTCCACGACGAACACGTCCGCCTTGGCGCGAAGATGGTCGATTTCGGCGGCTGGTCGATGCCCGTGCAATACACCGGCATTCTCGATGAACACCATGCGGTGCGGGACAATCTGGGAGTCTTCGACATCTCGCACATGGGGCAGTTTTTTGTCGAAGGTGCGACGGCGGCAGCATGGCTGAATGGGCTTTTGACGAACAACGTGGACCGCCTGTCCGTCGGCGAATGCCAATACACGCTGCTGCTCAACGATCAGGGTGGCGTGATCGATGATTTGATCGTCTATCGCATCGGCGACGCTCGCTATCTGCTGGTCGTGAATGCTTCCAAGATCGACGAAGACTACGCGTGGATTCAGGCGCATCTGGCCGGCGGTGTGAAACTGGAGAATCGCAGCGACGAATTTGCCGGCTTGGCTGTGCAGGGACCGCGTTCGGCGCAGCTTTTCGACGCCTTTTTCCAAGGGAAATACTCTCGCCCGGCGCGCAACGAAATCCTCGCGATCGAGATCGATGGCGAGTGCTACTATATCGCCCGCACCGGCTACACCGGCGAGGACGGCTTCGAGGTTTTTTGCCCCGCGAGTCGCGCAGTGAAGTCGTGGGGCGACATCCTGCGCAAGGGCGCGGAGTTTGGCATCAAGCCCTGCGGCCTCGGCGCCCGCGACACCCTGCGCCTCGATATGTGCTACCCGCTGAATGGCAACGATCTCGCCGCCGACACCACGCCACTCGAGGCGGGCCTGAGCATCTTCGTCGATCTGCAAAAGCCCGAGTTCATCGGCCGCGAATCGCTCGCCCAGCAGAAGCAAGCCGGCGTGAAGCGGCGCCTCGTCCCCTTCAAGATGACCGGCGCCTCGCCGCCGCCGCGCTCGCACTACGCGGTCTACAAAGGCGACCAAAAGATCGCCGAAACGACCAGCGGCACACTTTCGCCCACGCTGAAAATCGGCATCGGCATGGCCTACATCCCGACCGAATTTGCGCGCATCAACGAACAGATCGACATCGAGATTCGCGGCAAACGCTTCCCGGCGGCCATCGAGAAAAAGCCGCTGCACCGCACCGGCACCGCTTCCGCCTGAGCCACTTTTTTCAAACCATGAACGTTCCCGAAAATCTCCAATACGCTCCCACTCATGAATGGCTGCGCCTCGATGGCGCCGAAGGCACCGTCGGCATCACCGATCACGCGCAGGCCGAGCTGACCGATGTCGTCTATGTCGAGTTGCCGAAGGTTGGCGCGCAAGTTACGGCCGGTCAGCAGATCTGCGTGGTGGAGTCGGTGAAGGCCGCGAGCGACATCTATTCGCCCATCTCCGGCACGGTCACCGCCGCCAACGACGCGCTTTCTTCCAACCCCGCGCTGATCAACACCGACCCCTACGGCGAGGGCTGGATTTTTCAGATCAAAGTCGAGGCTGGCGAAGAGATCGAGGTACTCAAGAGCCCCGGGCAATACCGCGAGCAGATCGGCGGCAGCGGCGGGTCGGGCGAGGGCGTATGAAGCGGACGGTCGCCGGCCTGATCGTGCTGCTCGTGGCGGTCTCGCTCGGGCGCGCGGATCTCATCCTCGTTCAGAAAACCGAGGGCGGCGGCCAGTCGGGCGATCAGACAATCAGGATCAAGGGCGACAAGGCGCGCAGCGATCTCGCGCAACCGATCAGCACGATCACCGACGGTGCGACTGGCGAGATGATCACGCTCATGCACCAAGGGAAAACCTTCCTGAAAATCTCGGCGGCGCAGACCAAGGCGATGATGGAGCAGCTTCAGAAGACGCTGAATACCGGCGCCACACCCACGCTGACTCCGACGGGGAAGAAGGAAAAAGTCGGCGAATACGAGTGCGAGATTTTCACCGTCAATGTCGGCTCGATGGTCGTGACCTATTGGCTGGCGCCGACTTACCCCAACTTCCAATCCGTGCTCGCGCAGTTGGACAAATTTCAATCCGGCGCCGCGACGACCATGGGCAAAGGCATGATGCCGGACCTGAAGACATTCCCGGGCATGGTCATCAAGACGGAGATGAATGTGCCCGGCAAAAAAGGCACGCCCAAGATCGTCACGACGCTGGTTTCGGCGAAGGAAGAGAATGTCGATCCGGCGGTTTTCAACGTGCCCGCCGGCTACAAGGAAGTGAACTCGCCGGCGCTCAACTATCAGCCCGCGAAGTAGTGCGCTGACTTGCGCATCACCCGATGCCGCCACTGATCCTCGCTTCCTCTTCGCCCCGCCGTCGGCGGTTGCTCCAGGAGCACGGTTATAATTTTCGCGTGGTCCCGGCGGAAGTCGCGGAGATCGCCCCGCCACACCTGACCGCCGGCGAGATCACGCTCTTCAACGCGCGTTCCAAGGCGCACGCCATCGCCCGCAAGTATCTGAAGTCGTTGGTTCTCGGAGTCGATACCGTTGTGGCTTTCGAGGGCGAGATCTTCGGTAAGCCCGAGTCGATGGAGGCGGCGTTCGTGATGCTCAGTCGGTTGAACGGTCGCAGTCACGCGGTGTATTCCGGCGTCTGGTTGCGGCACGCGGAGTCGGGTCGGGAGCGCGGGTTCATCGACATCACGCGTGTTTATTTTCGCCGCCTCACCGATCCGCAAATCCGCGCCTACCTCGCGCGCATTGGCCCGCTCGACAAGGCTGGCGCCTACGCCGCTCAGGACGATCACGGCGAACTGATCGAGCGCGTCGAGGGATCGTTCAGCAACGTGACCGGCCTGCCAATGGAGGCGCTGATCGAGGCGTTCAAAGAATTCGCCGGCTAGGTTTTCGCGCGGAGAATCAGATTGCTGATTTCTGATTTCTCGGTGGACTGACGCCCTGCTTCACTCAGCCCTCTTCCCAATCCGAACCCTGTGGACATCCTGACTCTCGACCTTCCCGGCATTCGCAAAATCGCCAGCGGCAAAGTGCGCGAAATTTTCGACCTCGGCGAACATCTGCTGCTCGTGGCCACGGATCGCATCAGTGCCTTCGACTGCATTCTGCCGAGCCCGATCCCGCGCAAAGGTGCCGTCCTCACGTCGATCTCCGCGTTCTGGTTTCAGCGCTTCGGCTTCGTCGAAAACCACGTCATCGCGACCGAGGTGGGCGATTTCCCCGCGGCGCTCCAGCCCTTTGCCGCCCAGCTCGCCCAGCGCTCGATGGTCGTGAAAAAGGCCAGGCCGCTTCCGGTGGAGTGTGTAGTGCGCGGGTACCTCGCAGGGTCGGGTTGGAAGGAATATCAGGCCTCACAGTCGATCTGTGGGATCAAGCTGCCACCGGGGCTGAAACAGGCGGAGCAGTTGCCAGAGACGATCTTCACGCCCTCGACCAAGGCCGAGAGCGGGCACGATATGAATATCGGCTGGGACGAATGCGTGAGGCTCGTCGGCGGCGATGTGGCGGAGCAGGTGCGCGCGCTGAGTATGCGGATTTATGAGGAAGGTCGCGCCTTTGCGGCGGAGCGGGGGATCATCGTCGCGGATACGAAATTTGAATTCGGCTTGCTCGACGGCTGCGTGATCCTGATCGACGAATGCCTGACGCCGGATTCGTCGCGCTTTTGGCCAGCAGATCAGCACACCCTCGGCATCAGCCCGCCGAGCTACGACAAGCAGTTCGTGCGCGATTACCTCGAGACGCTCACGTGGGACAAGACGCCGCCCGCGCCCGCGCTGCCCGCCGAGGTGATTCGCAAAACCAGCGAGAAATACCTCGAGGCCTACGCACGCCTGACGGGCGCCGAGTTGGTGCCGAGCTAGCCTCATGCGCGCCGCGATCGAAGACTTTATCCTCTACCTCGCGACGGAGCGTGGCCTTTCGGATAACTACCAGCTTTCGACGCGCCTCTCGCTCGAAGGGTTCACGCACTGGCTGGAGCGGCGCCGACTGGTGAAGGCCATGGGCGAGGCGGCGCTGGAGCAGTTGATCACGAGCGGCGCGGAACCGCCCTCGGTGGAGGTGCCGCCCGGCGAGGTGACGCACGAGATGATCTCCGACTATCTCGCGCACAAAAAGCGGCTCGGGCTCTCGGCGTCCTCGATCAAGCTCGTGGTCGTCGCGATCAAAATCTTCTTCCGCTGGCTGCATGTGCGGAAGCGGGTTGTGCGCGATGTCGCCGAGGTGCTGCCGCTGCCGCGCACCGAACGCTACCTGCCGGAGACGATGAATGAATTGCAGGTCGATCACCTGCTCGAAGGCATCCCGACGAATGCGCCGCGCGGCCTGCGCGACCGGGCGATTCTGGAACTGCTCTACGCCAGCGGCCTCCGCGTTTCGGAACTCGTGAACCTCACGCTCGAGCGCATCGACTTCGACAACCGCATCGTCCGTGTAACGGGCAAGGGCAACAAGACGCGCCTCGTCCCCGCCGGCCAGAAAGCGTGCGACGCGATCCGCGCCTATCTCGAAAAAGAACGCCCGGAGATGGTCAAAAAACGGACAGGCAGCGAGGTGTTCCTATCGTCCCGCGGGACGAAACTGACGACCGTCCGCATCTGGCAGATCGTGAAAGCATGCGCCAAGAACGCCGGCTTGGAGGTCAACGTGTATCCGCACCTTCTGCGGCACAGCTTTGCCACGCACTTGCTGAGCAACGGCGCCGACCTGCGCATCATCCAGGAAATGCTCGGCCACGCGGACATCTCGACGACGCAGATCTACACGCATGTCGATCAGCAGCGGCTCAAGGCTGTGCACCACCGTTTTCACCCGCGAGCGAAATGAGTTCGCGGTCGTGCTCGACGGCGTCGAAGAATGATCGATAACGCGGCACCCAGCCCAGCGCGCGAAGCCGCGCGTTGCTCACGCGTTTGTTCGTCCAGCCGCGTTTGCGGTTGAGATCGGGCTCGCCGGCCGGCGGGAGCGGGCGCTGGAAGCGCTCGGCCAGCCGCGCGTAGAGCTCGCGCTGGGCGAGCGGTTGGTCGTCGCTCACGTTGAAAACGCCGCTGGTTTCTCCGGAGACGAGGGTGAAGAGCGCGGCAGCGATGTCGTCGCGGTGGCCCTGATTGAGCCATTTCGCGCCATCGCCCTCGATCGTCGCGGTGCCGTCGAAAAACTTGCGGAGCAGGACGGAGCGGCCGGGTCCGTAGATCCCAGCGAGGCGCGT